>JBQCIY010000128.1:0-13157 GCA_051953275.1 Devosia sp.
ACCCGCCCCTGGTTTGCATGGGCCAATTCGCTGGCAGGGGAGTTGATCGAGCTAGTCGCCCTTGAAGGGCTGCTCTAGGCTCGAGCGATAACCGCATCACACTTAGCGCAGGGTAATTGATCGCACTAACATGTTAGCTTAGTGTCATGATGGCTCGAACCTCCGGCGGCCAGCGGGAGGCGGGTCCCTCCGGGAGGAACAACATGAAGAAGTCACTTGCGCTAGGCGCCCTTGCGCTCCTGCTGATGTCGGGTACGGCGTTCGCCGACACGTCGCAGAAGAAGATCGCCTTCTCCAACAACTACGCCGGCAATTCGTGGCGCCAGGCCATGCTCAAGAGCTACGATCTGGTCACGAAAAAGGCCGTCGCCGACGGTGTCGTCGCTGCGGCTGATGTGTTCACCACCGCCGATCAGGAAATTCCGACGCAGGCGGCACAACTGCAGAACCTGATCCTGCAAGGCTACGACGCGATCGTGCTCGAAGCCGGCTCGCCGGATGCCCTGAATGGCGCCGTCAAGCAGGCCTGCGATGCGGGCATCGTCGTCGTCTCCTTCGACGGCATCGTTACCGAGCCATGTGCCTATCGCGTGGTTGTCGACTTCGAAGATATGGGCAAGCAGGAAGTCGAGCAGATGGCGAAGTTCCAGCCCAAGGGCGGGAACCTGCTCGAGATTCGCGGCCTTGCCGGTACCTCGATCGACGATGCGATCCACAAAGGTATCCTCGAAGGCGTTGCGGCCCATCCCGAGTTCAAGATCGTCAATTCGGTGACTGGTAACTGGGACCAGACGACGGCGCAGAAGGCTGTCGCCACGGTCCTGCCCTCGCTGCCCGACATCGTCGGCATCGTCGACCAGGGCGGCGACGGCTACGGCGCCGCGCAGGCGTTTGCTGCCGCGGGCAAGCCGCGCCCGACCATCATCATGGGCAACCGGCAGGACGAGCTGCAATGGTGGAAGGAACAGAAGGACAAGGACGGCTACCAGACCTGGTCAGCCTCCATTGCCCCGGGCCTTTCGACGCTGGCGTTCTGGGTTGCGCAGCAAATCCTCGACGGGCGCAAAGACGTCCCGCACGACATGCTGGTACCCTACCTCGCCTTCACACAGGATACATTCGAGGCCGAGCTGCCCAACATTCCGCAGGGCGGTGTTGCGAGCCACGAATACACCCTCGATGAGGCGAAGGCGGCGATCGACGCGAACGTCAAGAAGTGAGGAACGTAGAAGTCTGGCTGGCCAGTACCCGCGGCAATGGATGAATGGCCGAACCAGGCGACATCATCAAACTGGGCGGCGTCGAAAAGCGTTTCGGCGCCGTCCGCGCGCTTGATGGCGTGGACTTTGTCGTCCATTCCGGCGAATGCGTCGGCCTCGTCGGCCACAACGGAGCCGGCAAGTCGACCCTGATGCACATTCTTGCCGGCACCGGAACTCCGGATGCCGGCGCGATCGAAATTCTGGGTTCCGCGCAGAGCGACTACTCGGTGATCAGAGCGCGGCAGCTCGGCATCCGCTGCGTCTTTCAGGAACTCTCGCTGTCGCCCAACCTTACGGTCGCGGAAAACACGCGTGTAAGTCATGCCTCGCTACGCGGCATCGGCTGGCGCCGTCGGGCCGGCACCCTGATCAAGACCAAACTCGACGAGATTTTCCCCGGACACGGGATCGAGCCGGGCGATATCGTTGGTGACCTGCCCATAGGCCGCCGCCAGATGGTGGAGGTCGCTCGCGCCTTCACGGTGACCGACGAGCCCTTGCGCCTGGTTATCCTCGACGAGCCGACGTCGTCGCTCGATGCCCGCACCGCCGGGCAACTCTTGCAGTTCGTGCGCGGGGCCGTCGCCAACGGGCTGAGCTGCATCCTGATCTCGCACCTCCTCGGCGAAATCTTAAGCGCCTCGAACCGGATCGTGGTGATGCGCGACGGCAAGGTGGTCGCGACCGATGCTACATCGGCTTTCGACCGCGACCGGCTGGTCGCCACCATGGGCGGCACCGTCCGCAAGCCAGGGCAGGCTGCCGGCGAGGGCGAGCAGGCGCGTGCCGAAAAGCCGGTCTGTGTCAGGGCCCGGCCGCAGGGGCAGGCCGACGGACGCGAACTCCGCGCACACGAAGGTGAAATCATTGGTCTTGCGGGTCTTGCCGGACATGGCCAGACTCGTCTTCTGCTCGACATCTTCGAGTCCGCTGAACGCCGGCGCCCGGGGGTCGAGGTCAGCGGACCGGTGGCGCTGGTCGCCGGCGACCGGCAGACAGACGGCATCTTTCCGCTCTGGTCGATCTCGGACAACATCGCGATCACTTCGCTCCGACTGTTGCAGCGTGGCGGCCTCATCGACGCCGCTAAGGAGAGCAGCCTCGCTGCGCATTGGCGGCAGCGCATGGGCATCCGCACGCCCGACGTCAGAAACAACATTCTGTCGCTCTCGGGCGGCAACCAGCAGAAGGTGCTGTTTGCCCGTGCACTGGGGTCGGATGCTCGGATCATCCTCATGGACGACCCCATGCGCGGCGTGGACGTCGGCACCAAGCTCGAGGTCTACGACCTCGTGCGGCAGGAAGCGGCCGCCGGACGGACCTTCGTTTGGTATACGACCGAGACGGAAGAACTCGAGAACTGCGATCACGTCTACGTCTTCCGCAACGGGCGGATCGTGGCGGACCTCGATCGCAGCGAGGTGACGGAGGAGAAGGTCATCCAGTCCTCGTTCGCGGAAGCATCGGCATGACGGCGCTGGCGGAAGCCGGACGGTTCCCGGCGCGATCGCAAAATGTAGCACGCGCGTTGCGGGCGGTGCTGCCGGCGCTGTCGCTTATCCTCGTGCTGCTCGGCATTGCGTGGCTGAACCCCAGGGCCATCAGCTACCTCGGATTCAACCTGATGCTGAATCTTGCCATCCCGATTGCGCTCGCGACACTGGCGCAGATGTTCGTCATCACGGTCAACGAACTCGATCTCTCGATCGGGCCATTCGTGAGTTTCGTAGGGTGCGTGACCGCGACCATGCTGCGTGACTCGCCGTTACTCGGCGTGGGCGTGCTGTTGGTCTGCATCGCGATCTATGCGGGGCTCGGGGCACTCATCCATCTCAGGCGGCTCCCCTCGATCGTCGTCACGCTGGGGATGAGCTTCGTGTGGCAGGGCGCAGCGATCTTGCTCCTGCCCAAACCGGGTGGACGGCCACCCGACTGGCTGCTGGCGCTCATGGGGTGGAAACCGCCCTTGGTGCCATTTCCGATCATCGCTGCTATCGTGATCGCCGCGGTTGCTTATTTCGGGCTGATGCGCACTTCCTATGGCGCGGTGCTGCGCGGCGCGGGCGGCAACGAGCAGGCCATCGGCCGGGCCGGCTGGTCACTCCTCAAAATCAAGGTCGTGATGTTCGGGCTGGCTGGCGTCTTCGGCGTTCTCAGCGGCTTGGCCCTGATCGGCACCACGACCTCGGGCGATGCGAACATCGGCAATGGCTACACGCTGTTGTCGATTGCCGGCGTGATCCTGGGCGGCGGCGAATTCGTGGGCGGACGCGTCTCTCCAATCGGCGCCGTCATCGGCGCCCTGACGCTGGCGCTCGCGGCCTCGCCGCTTCTCACCTTCATGCACATCCCACCCGACTGGCAGGTCGGGGCCAATGGGGCGATCCTGATCGTCGTGCTTGCTGCGCGGGTGCTGATCAGCCGGCGGGAGGCACGCCGATGAAGCTGGCACTTCGCCTTCTCGCAACGCCGTGGATCTGGTCGTTCGTCGGCGCCCTCCTGGTGTTCCTCGCCACCATCATCTTCACTGGCGGCGTCGGGGCAGGGGGCATCGTCACCGCCGCCCTGTCGCTCGCGATCTTTTCGGTCATCGTGGGCGTCGGGCAGATGTTCGTGATCACCCTCGGACCGGGCAATGTCGATCTTTCGCTGCCCGCTAATATCGGGCTTGCGAGCGCCGTCGCGATGAAGACCATGGACGGCAACGACGCACTGGTCGCTGTCGGCCTCGCCGCCGCGCTGGGCACGGGGATGGCTATCGGAATTGCGAACTATGCGCTGATCCGAGTGCTGCGCATTCCGCCGATCATCGCGACGCTGAGCTCGAGCTTCATCATCCTGTCGATTGACATCAGCTATGGGCGCGGCCTGCAGATCAAGCCTCCGCCGGGCTTTGCCAACTTCACCAACGTCCAGATCCTCGGCATTCCGCTGCTGGCGCTGATCGTGGTGCTGTTCACTGTTCTCGCGGGCATCGCATTGCAGCGCATGGTCTATGGCCGGTCCGTCCTGGCGGTCGGGCAGAATATGCGCGCGGCGTGGCTCGCCGGCATTCGGGTCGAGCGCGTTCGCTTCTTCACTTACGTGCTCTCCGGTGCTCTCGGTGCCATCGATGGGGCGCTGCTTGCCGGGTACTTCCGCGGGGCCAGTGTCGATATCGGCAACGAGTATCTGCTGACCTCGATTGCCGTCGTCGTCATCGGGGGAACGTCGGTCGCGGGCGGCAAGGCCAACGTGCCAGGCATCTGGGGCGCCTCGCTTTTTCTGGTGCTGCTGCTCACCATGCTGAATACGTTCGGTGTGAGCCCAGGCCTGAGGCTCGTGCTCACCGGCCTTATCATCGTCGGGGTGATCACCGCGGCGGGAGGACAGAAGGCGCTGCGATAGGAGACGCTCATGCCATTTGTGAACATTCGCATCGTGAAAGAAGTGATCGCAAGCGATCCCGAGGGAAAGAAACAGAAGATCGCGGAGAAGGTCGCGGCCGCCATCAACGATGCGGCGGGAATTCCGAAGGACGACATCTGGGTCGTCTTCGAGGAGGTCAACGCCCGCGACTGGTACGTCGGGGAAAAGAGTGTCGCTAAGCGCAAGGGCTTCGAATGAGCGCCGTAGCGTCTGGGCCGGAGGAGATCGTCGCCCCCGGTGCGAGCCTCGAGCGGCTCGCCACCGGCTTCGAGTTCACCGAAGGGCCGATCTGGAATCGGGAAGAAGGCCACCTGACCTTCTCGGACATGCCGGGCGATCATATGCGACGGTGGACGCCAGCGGGCGGCATCACCACCTTTCGCAAGCCCTCCAACAAGGCCAACGGCAATACCTACGATCGCCGCGGCCGCATGCTGACCTGCGAGCACGCGACGAGCCGAGTTACGCGAACCGAGCTCGACGGTTCGATCATCGTCATCGCCTCGCATTTCGATGGCAAGGAGCTCAACAGCCCCAACGACATCGTGGCGCGATCCGATGGCCTCATCTTCTTCACCGATCCGACCTATGGGCGGATGCCCTATTACGGCGTCGAGCGCCAGCCACAGCTCGCGTTCCGCGGTGTTTACTGCGTCAACGAGGATGGGACCGGGCTACGATGCCTCGCGGCAGATTTCGCCCAGCCCAACGGACTCTGCTTTTCGCTCGATGAGCGGCATCTCTTCGTCAACGACACAGAGCGGGGTCACATCCGCCGCTTCGATGTCGGGTCGGATGGATCGCTCAGCGGCGGCGGCGTCTGGACCAAGGTTGTCGGCGACGGGCAAGGCGCTCCGGACGGAATGAAGATCGACAGCGCCGGCAACCTCTACTGTTGCGGCCCGGGAGGCGTGCACGTATTCGCTGCCGACACTCGGCCCCTCGGCGTCATCCGGACCCCCGAGGTCGTCGCGAATTTCACCTGGGGTGATGATGACCTATCGAGCCTGTTCCTGACGGCGTCGACATCTCTGTATCGCATGAAGGTTCGGATTCCCGGCCGCACAATGGCTTGAGCCCGCTGAGGCGAGGCTGCTGCCCAGCGGGTCCAGGCAGAGGTGCCAGCCAAGAGAGGGTTGGCACGTAGTAAGCGCACTGGGTCGGCCCTAACGAGCCCGGTCGGACTTAACGAGTCGTGAAACGGTTGGGGTATCGTCAGGTGTGACGCACGACATCCCAGCCCTTCGTGCGATGGAGATTGCGATGCGAATTGCACGTGTTGCCGCCATTGCCGTGATTGGGCTGACGGCCCCCGCCCTGGCCGACGATGCATCCGACCTCGCCGCCATCGTCGTCGGCCATGCCGTGGCGGCGTAGCGCCGCAATCTCGTCCGTCAGGTTGCCAGCTGACCTTTGCGGGCGCTCGGGCGGCGGCTCGCTGACTGCTTCCGCAAGAGGCGCCGGATCTCCTCCACCTCTTGGCCTGTGGAGGTCAATTCGACATCAGAAGGGGAGCCTGTCGCACTTCGTCTCGCCAGCTGGGTCCGCCTCCGCTTCCCGACGCCGCAGGAGGCGCCCAAGCCATGTATGGCGCCGCCGCAGCCGCTCGAATGTCGCGTGAAGATCGGTGACGGTCTGTGCGTCATCTGAAGCCTGGGGGTCAGGTCTGCGCCCTCGATGCGCAGCCGATCAGCTCGATCGATGACCGACAGGACGTCCGCTTGACGCCAAATGTCGAAATTGGTCCAGACCCCAGTATGGGCTACCGGTTAAGGCGCCAGCCTTTGCGTCCAAGGATGGATGCAGCCATACGCAGCTCTTGCTGCCTGGCACGAGCCAGAGTCTACTCGAGAGAACTTTGGTCGATTGAAAGCTGACTGAAAGCTTGGGCTGCTAGCCTCCCACAACGTCGAAGAGCCGCAGAGGCCGGACGAACGGAGGATTCAATGACCGCGAAATACGGTCTCCGCCTGCGCTTTGACGCGCCGGCGGGTGGGGACGGCTGTCTCCTTGCATCGATGAACGTCGGTCGGTCTGAATGAGCGGCGTTGCGAGTGGCGGTGTCGTTCTCAGGGGCGTCACCAAACGGTTCGTCACGCCGACGGGTGCCGCCATGACGGCGATCCGAGACATCAACCTCACCGTGGAGCCAGGCCAGTTCGTCGCGATCGTCGGGCCGACCGGCTGCGGCAAGTCGACGACGCTCACGTTGGCTTCGGGGCTCGATATGCCGAGCGGAGGCACCGTGACGGTGAATGGCAAGGACGTGACCGGGATCACCAAGGGAGCAAGCTTCGTCTTCCAGACCGACGCCCTCATGCCCTGGAAGTCGGTCGAGGCGAACGTGGCTCTAGGACCAACCTTCCGCGGTGTCTCAAAAGCAGATGCCCTCAAGCTGGCCCGCGACTGGCTGAAGACAGTCGGCCTCGCGGGTTTCGAGAAGCACTATCCGCATCAACTTTCAGGCGGCATGCGCAAGCGCGTAAGCTTGGCGGCTGCGTTGATCAACGAACCCACCATGCTGATGATGGACGAGCCGTTCTCGGCGCTCGACGTCCAGACGCGCGCCATCATGTCCAATGAGCTGCTCACGCTGTGGGAGAAGTCCCGCCCGTCGGTGATGTTTGTGACGCACGACCTCGAGGAAGCGATCGCTCTCGCGGATAAGGTCGTCGTCATCACCGCGGGCCCGGGGACGGTGAAGGCCACTTTCGAGGTCGATCTGCCACGACCCCGCGGGGCGGTGCAGGAGATCCGGTTCCAGCCGCGCTTTCTCGAGCTCTACCAGCAGATCTGGGAGTCACTGCGCGAAGAAGTCGAGCGCGCCTATTCCCGCCAGGCCGATCCAAATGCCGTACGGGGCGCCGCGTGATGACCCAGATGGACACGGTAGCGGGCCAGGGCACGAGCGACGGCAGGAAGGAGGAGAGTGCGATCGCCGCAGCCGCGCGGGCTCGGTTCCGGACCCGAAAAATTCTTGTGCACACGACGCAGATCGCCATTCTCGTGCTTGGCCTCGGTTTCTGGGAGATCGGCTCGCGTATCGGCTGGATCGACCCGTTCTTTTTCGGCTCGCCGCTCGGCATTGTGCAGCGGCTCGCCGACTGGTTCGCCAACGGTACGGCTTACGGATCGTTCTGGGACCAGATCTGGATCACTCTAGAGGAGTCGATCCTCGGTTTCGTCTTCGGCGTCGCGAGCGGCGTCGTCTTCGGTATCCTCTTGGGCGAGGTTCCGTTCCTCGCCGATGTCTTCGGACCCTACATCAAGATCGTCAATGCGCTGCCTCGCATCGTGCTGGGATCGATCTTCGTCATCTGGCTTGGCCTGGGTCTACCCTCGAAGGTGCTGCTCGCCGCGGTGCTGGTCTTCTTCGTGGTCTTCTTCAACGCCTTCCAGGGCGTGCGCAGCGTCGACCGCAACCTCGTCGCCAATGCGCGCATTCTCGGGGCTTCGCGCCTGCAGGTCGTGCGGCACGTGGTCGTGCCGTCGGCCATGACGTGGATTATCGCGAGCCTGCATGTGGCGCTCGGCTTTTCGATCATTGGGGCCATCGTCGGCGAATTTCTGGGCGCACAGGGCGGGCTCGGGCTTGTCATCGCCACCTCGCAGAACACGTTCGATGCCAGCGGCGTATTCGGCGCGATGCTGGTGATCGGTGTGCTTGCGCTCGGAGCTGAGGCTCTGATGACCCAACTCGAGCACCGGCTCCTGGCCTGGCGCCCCAAATCGACGTCGGAGAACAACATCGCCGGCCTCTGACCGGAGCCGAGCCGGATCTCTCGGAAAACCAATGGAGGAGAGTCTACCAATGTCAAACAAACCGATAGCCGCGATCGCCCTCGCCCTCGCCGCAACATGGGGCACGACCGGCATGGCTACTGCCGCCGACGCTCTGCCGAAGGTCACCATGATGGTGGGTGGCATCGACAAGCAGATTTATCTTGAATACCAGCTCGCGCAGAGTCTGGGCATGTTCCAGAAGTATGGCGTCGACATGCAGCTCAGCACCGAGCAGGCTGGCGGCGTCGGCGCCGAGGATGCCGTGGTCTCGGGCCAGGTCGATATGGCCGGCGCCTGGTATGTGCATACGATCGACTTCCAGCAGAAGGGCAAGGACGTCATCAACATCGTCCAGCTCGCCGTCGCTCCCGGTGAGCGGATCATGTGCGGGACGGACTCTAACGTGAAAACGCCCGCGGACTGGAAAGGCAAAAGCGTTGGCGTTACCGACATCGGCTCGGGCACTGATGATCTTGTAAGCTACGTCTCGACCCGCGCAGGTCTCGCCCCGAAGGACTACACCAAGATCGGCGCTGGCGCCGGCCAGACGATGATAGCGGCGCTCAAGTTCAAGAAGGCCGTTTGCGGCATTACCAGCCAACCGACGGTCAATGCGCTCGAGAAGTTGAAGGTCGCTTATTCGGCGATCGACCTGTCGACCGGTCAGGGCGTGCAGAAATGGCTCGGCGGCGACTATCCGGCGGCGGGCGTTCTGGTTCGGGCGGACTGGCTGAAGAACCACCAGAAAGAAGCGCAGGGCGTCGTTAACGCCCTCGTCGCGACCCTGGCCTGGATGAAGACGCATACCGCCGCGGACGTTGCCAACGTGATGCCGAAGGACTTCGTCAGCAAC
Source organism: Devosia sp. (assembly GCA_051953275.1). Classification (GTDB taxonomy): domain Bacteria; phylum Pseudomonadota; class Alphaproteobacteria; order Rhizobiales; family Devosiaceae; genus Devosia_A. The sequence goes on from JBQCIY010000128.1 coordinate 9,307, forward strand.
CAGCTCACATCCAAGGACGAGTACATCAAGGCCCTGCAGGCTGACTGGGGTCAGTTCAACCTGGATGGTCTGGGCAAAATGCCGGCCAATGGCCCGCAGACGGTATTCGATATCCAGAAGGCAGCCGGCAAGGTTACCGGCAATGTCGATCTGACCAAGACCTACACGGATGAATACGTCAACGCCGCACTCAAGCTCGAGGGTCTGTCGAAGTAGGCCGACGTGCCAACTTGGGGCGGCCTACCTCCCGGTTGCCCCAAGTCCTGCCGCGCGAGGCGGCGCACCGCTGCCGGGACTCGAAGGCTGATGCAATCGGCACCCGGCTGCTGATAGGCTCGAAGGTGATGATGTCCACCACCTTGTTTACAAGGCTTGCTCTAACCGTTCTTTCGCTCGCTGCCGCAACGAGCGGCACGATGGCCGCCGACGTGTCGCTGATGGTAGGCGGCATCGAAAAGCAGATCTACCTTCCGGTCACACTCGCCCAGCAACTCGGCTACTTCCGTGACGAGGGCATCAGCGTCGAAATTCTGAGTGAGCCCGCTGGCGTAGAAGCGGCGGATGAGATGCTCGCCGGCGCAGTTCAAGGGGTCGTGGGATTCTACGATCATACCATCCAGCTGCAGTCGCTCGGCAAGTTTACGGAGTCGGTCGTGCAACTCGGGATCGCGCCGGGCGAAGTCGAGGTCGTTTCCTCGAAGCATCCCGAAATCCGGTCCGTTCCGGATTTCAAAGGCAAACACATCGGGATCACCGGCCTCGGCTCGTCGACCGACTTCCTCACCGAATATCTCCTCGTCAAGAATGGCCTCAAGCTCAGTGACATCACGCCCGTGCCCGTAGGCGCCGGTGATAGTCTCATCGCGGCTATGGAGCACGATCAGATCCAGGCGGCGATGACCACAGAGCCTACCGTCTCCCGCCTACTCACCTCCGGCCAGGCCCACATCCTCGTCGACACCCGAACACTTCGGGGGAGCGCCGACACCTTCGGCGGCGTGTATCCTGCGAGCTGCCTCTATATGGAGTCGTCCTGGGTCGAGGCGCATCCTGATATCGTGCAAAAGCTCGTCAATGCACTCGTCCGCACTCTGCGATTCATTGCTGGCCACGACGCGAAGACGATCGCTGCGCTGATGCCGCACGATTTCTACGCGGGCAACGAGGCGCTGTACGTTCAGGCCCTAGCTAACGGCAAGCAGATGTTCTCTCCCGACGGGCGGATGCCTCCAGACGGTCCGGCGACTGTCTTGCGGGTGCTGGGCGAGATCCGGTCGACCCTCAAGGACAGACCCGTGGACTTGTCGAGAACTTATTCCGCCGGCTTCGTCGCGGCCGCGGACAAGCTCTACGATTGAGGTGGCGTCGCCGCGGGCAAATGGACGACGACTGCGAACCCCTTGCCTCCCCTAGGTGCAGGAAGCTCAACCGCTCCGCCGAACGACTCCGCGATTTCTGCCACGATCGACAGACCTAATCCGCTTCCACCTGCCCGGGCATTGCGTCCCCGCTGAAAGCGGCGCAGCAGAATGGGACGCTCTCGGTCGTCGGCTCCCATCCCATTATCCTCGACCCTGAGGATCACGTCGCGTACACCACGCCGCACCGAGAGCGTTGCCAGGGCATTTGGCCCGGCATGCGAGATGACGTTCTCAATCAGGTTGGCCACAAGCTCCGTCAACATCACTGGCGAACCGGGCACATGGGTTGCATCGTCAGCCTCGAAGGCAAGCTCGATCCGAGCATCGACCGCGCGTCGAGCGGCGTCGAGAACGACCTTCTTTGCAATGGCGCTAAGATCCACCGTTTCAACCGGCGTTTGCGCACGGCTGTGTTCCACCCCCCCGAGCACCAGCAGCTGGTTGGTCATACGGGCCATCGCGGTGAGATTTGCGTCCACTTCGTCGAGCGCGAGGTCCACCTCTTCGACCTTGGAGGTTCGCTTGGCGTATCCGACTTGCGTCTTCATCGCCGCCAACGGCGTTCTCAGCTGATGGGCGGCGCTCTCGAGAAATCGGCGTTGCCGGTCATGCAACTCGCGCAGCCGATCCATATGTCCGTTCAGAGCCTGCACCAGGGGCTTAAGTTCACTTTGAACTCGCTCGGCGTCGAGGGGATCGAGGCGATCCGGGGGCCGGTCACGCACTTCCTGTCGAAGCCGAAGCAGCGGTCGCAGCTCTCTCGCGATACCGAACCACACTGAAATCGCGCCGGCGAGAACCAGTAGGCCCTGCTCGAGAAAGCCGCGTATCCACAGCGTCAGAACCAGAGCATCGCGAGCCTTCAAGGTCTCCCCAACGGCCACATTGACCGGAACAGATCCGTTCGGTGTCACTACCGACTGTGGCAGCTCGACGGCGCGCATTGGTTCTTCATTGCGGAATCTCGTTTCGAAATATTTTGGCTCATCCGTGGCGGTCGGCCGGTTGGTGGGAGCGTCAAGTCCGGGGTATCCCGCAATCAGAACGCCACTCTGGTCGGTTACCGAATAGGCGACCTCGTCGTGGCTGTCCGTCGCGAACAGCTCGAGTGCGGCTGGCGGGATGACGACCGAGACATAACCGTCCCCGTACTGAACCGCTTCGGCAATCATCCGGGCCGACGCTATCAGCTGGCGATCGGTCACCAGAGTCGAGAGGCGCAGCGCCTGTTGGTAGGATAGCCACGCGCCGCCTGCGAGGATAGCAATCCCTGGAATGACCAGCCAGATCAAAAGATTCAGTCTGATACTGCCAGCCTTCATGTCGCTTCCCTCAGGAGGTAGCCAAGGCCGCGCAAGGTGATGATCGACAGGCCTGAGCCCTCAAGTCGTTTGCGCAGACGATGGACGATCACCTCCACAGCGCTCAGGTTCACATCCGCATCGAAATTGTAGGTGGTCTCGAGCAGCGCCTCCTTCGACACCGCCTGTCCTTCGTGGCGCACGAGCGCTTCGAGCACGGCTGTCTCGCGCGGCGACAGGTGAAGTTCTGCGCCTGACAGGGAAAAGGTGCGCGCGGTCTGATCGAGTACCAGTGGTCCGAAGGCAATCTCATTTCGCAATGGAACGTTCGACCGGCGCAGCAAGGCTCGCATGCGCGCCTCGAGCTCTTCGATCTCGAAGGGTTTGACGAGGTAGTCGTCGGCACCGAGATTCAAGCCATCGACGCGGCTCTTGAGATCGCTGCGGGCCGTAAGGACAAGGATCGGCAGCGCCATCTTCATGCGGCGGATTTGCTTGATGAGCTCAAGACCGCTCAATCCAGGGAGGCCCAAATCGACGAGCGCCAGGTCGTATTGCTTGAGATCGAGCCCCGTTAGAACACTCTCCGCATCCTCGACCACGTCAACCGCGTAATTTTCCGCCTCGAGCAGCTTTTTCAGCCAGCGCGATAGGGATTCACTGTCCTCGACCAGGAGCAGGCGCATGAAAGGTGAACTCACTACGATCCTAGGTATGATCCGGCGTGACGCAGGAAAAGCCAATATCATTTCTGGATCGACCCGGCTGAAAGGTCGAAGAACAAGGAGCGAGGTTCGAACAACCGCGAGATCCAATCTCAGCGCGCCGTGAGGATTTCGAGTGTCGAGGCAACGGAGGGCGGCGGCTATCGACAGGTCCAGTTCGAGCGACCATCCAGTCGTGAAGCAATCATCCACCTCGAGCATTCGTTGGCGCCGAACTAGGGATTGGCGGGGAAGGTCTTCACCGCGCCGATCGACACTCCCTCGTCGTCCGCACGGCAACTGCTGAAGGTCACCGCAGGATCGATGCAATCCTGCGCCCTTACACTTGGTGGCGCGCTCTATGGCTGCGGCCTGCCAACCACTGATGGCGCAGTCATAACGAACCCGGTTCTGCTGAACCCATC
>JBQCIY010000129.1:0-4881 GCA_051953275.1 Devosia sp.
CGAGCTGGTCGAGAGCGCGCTGCGCAACGCCCATGTCACCGCCAAGCTGGCGCCGCTGCTCGAAGCCCACGGCGACGGCCGCCGCCGCGCCACGCTGCACGCCCGTGGGCCTGCGGTCGGCTACATGCAGGCGCGCAGCCACGAGCTGCTCGACATCAGCCACTGCCCGATCCTCGTGCCGGCGCTCGAACAGCGCGCCGTGACGCTGACGCATCCGATCGCGGCGACCGTGGGCGATTGCGACGTCGCCTATACCGCGACCGACACCGGGCTCGATGTTGCCATCAAGACCGAGCGCAAATTCAAGACCGAGCGGCTGACGCTCCTGGCGCAGCGCTCCGGCCTTGCCCGCATGTCATTGAACGGCGAGATCGTCATCGAGAGCCGGCCGCCCGCCATCCGGATGGGCAAGGCTGTGGTCGAGCTGCCGATCGCGAGCTTCCTCCAGGCGACCGCCATGGCCGAGGCGACGCTGGCAAAGCTCGTGCTCGATGGCGTCGGCAGCGCCAAATCGGTCGCCGACCTGTTCTGTGGCCTCGGCCCGTTCACGCTGCGCCTCGCCGAGCGCGCCAAGGTCTTCGCCGCCGACGCCGACAAACCGGCGATCCTCGCGCTGCAAAAGGCGGTGCGGCACACGCAGGGGCTGAAGCCCGTGACCGCCGTCACCCGCGACCTGTTCCGCGAGGCGATGGTGCCGGTCGAGCTCAACGGCTACGACGCCGTGGTGTTCGATCCGCCCCGCGCCGGCGCCGAGGCGCAGGCGAGGGAGTTGGCGAAATCGAAGGTGAAGACGGTGGTCGCGGTGTCGTGCGAGCCGCGCACCTTTGCCCGCGACGCCGCGATCCTCGTCGCCGGCGGCTACCGGCTCGAAACCGTCACGCCCGTGGACCAGTTCGCCTGGTCCATGCATGTCGAGGTGGTCGGAGTGTTTCGCCGGTGACGCTGAAGCCCTCGTCCTCTCACCTCACCCTCGGCGACATCTTCTACGATCGCGTCGCGCCCGCGAGCTTCCCTGAGCTCACGCTGCGCTATCGCAACCAGCGTGCCGCGGCGACGGTCGGGCTCGACACGTTGAGCGACGCACAATGGGTCGACCACTTCGGCCGCTTCGTGCCGATCCCCGGCTCGCTCGAAATGCCGCTGGCGCTGCGCTACCACGGCCACCAGTTCCAGGCCTACAACCCGGACCTCGGGGACGGCCGCGGCTTCCTGTTCGCGCAACTGGAGGACGAGCACGGTCGGCTGCTCGACCTTGGCACCAAGGGCAGCGGCCGCACGCCGTGGTCGCGCCTGGGCGATGGCCGGCTCACCCTCAAGGGCGGCGTGCGCGAGGTGCTCGCGACCGCCATGCTCGAAGCGCTCGGCGTCGATACATCGAAGAGCCTCAGCCTGATCGAGACCGGCGAGGAGCTCGAGCGCCACGACGAGCCCTCGCCAACCCGCGGCAGCGTGCTGGTGCGGCTGAGCCACAGCCATGTGCGCATCGGCACCTTCCAGCGCCTGAGCTATCTCGGCGACACAGAAAGCATGGGCCGCCTGCTCGACTACGCGCTCGAAACCTACCTGCCCGGCACCGCGTCGCCCGGCGACAATGCGCGCGCCGAAAAGTTCATGGCCGAAGTGGCGCAGCGCGTGGCGGTCACCGGGGCCGACTGGATCGCGGCGGGGTTCGTCCACGGCGTGCTCAACTCCGACAACATCAACATCACCGGCGAAAGCTTCGACTACGGCCCGTGGCGGTTCGTGCCGACCTACGATCCGGCCTTCACCGCCGCCTATTTCGACGAGCACGGCCTTTATGCCTTCGGCCGCCAGCCCGATGCGCTCGCCTGGAACCTGACCCGCCTCGCCGAGGTACTGCTGCCGCTCGGCGAGCATGCCGGCATCGAGGCCGCACTCAACGGCTTCTGGCCAGCCTTCCAGCGTGCTATGTGGAACGCCGCTCTACGCCGGTTGGCGCTGCTCCCGCGCGGCGACGCGGCGGACTCCGAGCTGGTGGTCAGGATCTTCGCGTTCCTGCATGACTCCAGGATCGGCTACGAGCAGTTCTGGTTCGACTGGCGCGGCGGCATGGCGAGCGCCCCGCGCGCGCCGGCGAGCCCGGCGGCCGCGGCCTATGAGACCGAGACCTTCGCGCCGGTGCGCGAGGCGCTGCTCGCCTACGACACCGCCCCCTGGGTCAATCTCGGCCACCCCTATTTCGAGCGGCAGGTGCCGCGCACCATGCTGATCGACGAGATGGAGGCGGTGTGGGCGCCCATCGCCGAAGCCGACGACTGGACTGCCTTTCACGCGATACTGGCCGAGATCGAACAGATGCGGCAGGCCTACGCCGGCGACCCGAAATCTTCGGCCCGCGCCGGCACCAGCTCGTAGAAACGCCGCAGCCGGGGGTTGACCGCGCCGGCCAGCGACACGCAGCGCTCGAGCGGCATCAGGCCCCTGAGCCAGGCGGTGTGCGCCGCATGCAGCTCGATGAAGGCCGGGCTTTGCGCCAGCGCCCGGTCGCCCACGAGGATGTGGATCGGCAGCCGCTGGCTCTTGCCCTTGAGCTGCACGCTCCCCGCTTCGAGCCAGGCGAAATCCGGCGCGGCCCGCTGCGTGCCTTCGGACGCCACGATATCGAAGCCGATGATCTTGCTCTCGCCCTCGACGCGCGAAGCGACGTTGACGCTGTCGCCGATGGCCGAATAGTCGAAGCGGCTTTCGAGCCCCATATTGCCCACCAGTGCCTCGCCGGTCGAAATTCCCATGCCGATGGCGATGCCGGAGAGCCGGCCATCGTGGTTGAGCGTGTCGAGCGTCGCGCGCATCGCCAGCGCTGCTTCGCAGGCGCGCCGCGCATGGTCGGCGACATCGACCGGCGCGTTCCAGAACGCCATTATGGAGTCGCCGATGAACTTGTCGATGGTGCCCGAGCGGCTGACGATCTCCTGCCCCAGCGCACCGAACAGCCGGTTGAGCATCCCCAGCGTTTCTTCCGGCGCATGTGCCTCGGTGAAGCTGGTGAAGCCGCGCATGTCGGCGAACATCACCGTGATCTCGCGCGCCTCGCCGCCCAGCTTCAGCGTATTCGCGCTCTTTTCGATGCGGCTCAACAGCTCCGGCGCCACGTAGTAGCCGAAGGCGCGGCGGAGCTGCCGGCGGTCGCGCTCGGTCAGCGCGAACTGGAAATAGACCATCACGCCGTAAACGATCAGCGCCCCTACCGCCGGGAAGGTGGCGTCGAGCTGCCATCCCTTGTAGGCGAAGCCGGCGAAAGCGCCGCCCACCATCGCCGCGATCAGCAGCACCGCGAGGACGAGGCCGGCCACCGGCCCGAGCCGCAGCACCACCGGCACCAGCAGCACGCTTGCGACGATGAACACCAGGATTTCGAGGCCCTGCACCCAGTCGGCGCGGGTCAGGAATTTCTGCGCCGTGATCTGGTCGATCACCTCGGCATGGATGCGCACCCCGGCGAGATTCGGCACCAGCGGTGTCGAGTGGATATCGAGCAGGCCGGCCGCCGAGGTGCCGACCAGCACGATGCGCCCGGCAACCTGGCCGGCGAGCTCATGGTAGCCATCGCCGAGCAGCGCCGCCGCGGAGATGATCTCGTGCGGGTCGGGCAGCTTGTCGTAAAGGACGAGGCTGCCGTCGGGTGTGGTCGGCACGCTGAGCCCGCCGATCCTGAGGCTTTCCAGCGTGCCGTCGCCGCGCGTATCGCCGAGCGCGACGATGGTCTTTTCGCCGAGCGCCAGCCGCAGCGTTTCGATCGACAGCCCCGGATAGAACCGGCCGTTCTCGGTCCATAAGAGCGGCACCTCGCGCACGATGCCGGCCGAATCGCCGGCATCGAGGCTGAGGCTGCCGAGCCCCGACGCCGCATCCGCAAGTTGCTTGAGCGGCGCCACCGCGCCGTGGATCGCCGGCAGGCTCGGCGTCGGGTCGGTGCCGGACACCGCGGTGCCGCCCTTCGGCTCGAGCCCGAGCGGCGGCGCGTTCGGCGCGAGCGAGAAGCCGAGCACCGAATTGCCCTTGAACAGCGCCCCGGCAAAGCTCGTGTCGTTGTCGGGGGAGAGCCGGTCGGCCTCGGGGAACAGCACGTCGAAGCCGACCACCGCCGCGCCCAGTTCGTTGAGCCGGTCGGTGAGCGTTGCCAGCAGCGTGCGCGGCCAGGGCCACTGCCCGTATTTGCTCAGCGACGCATCGTCGATGTCGATGACCCGCACCGGGCTCTGGTCCGCCGGGCGCGGCAGCAACCGCTGCTCAAAATCGAAACCGATGTCGCGGATGGCCGCCACCGGCAGCGGATCGGCGAGCCTGAGCAGCGCCAGCAGCCCCACCAGCACCAGACCTGCAAGAACCGCCAGCGACCTGCGAGACAGCATAAGCGAGACTAGCCGATCGCGGACACCAGGGCGAGCGCTGTTCTAGCAGAACTTGGCAACGAGGACACGCCCTGGGGGCTTGCATGGCACCCCCGGCGTCGTCGGCGTCCCCGAATTCATATGCGTGTCGTACTGCGTCACCGTGAAGTTCGGCGGATTGTGCAGGCAATCATAGGACGGCAGAATCCAGAACGCCCGCAGCAGCGGCGACTCGTTGTTGGCGTACCGGAACCGGGCCTTGAGCTGGTCGCGCATCGGGCCCTGAATGGTCTTGGAGTTGCCCAGGATCGAGGACTTGTCGCTGATCTGGCCGAGCGTGCACTGGTCGCTGAGCTGCGTCCAATTCGTCTCGCCATGCGCCCTGAGCATGACGACGCCGACATAGTGCAGGATCCAGGTGACCTTGCCGACGACCGAGACGTCGAACTTGGTGCCGCGCACGCCGATGGTGCCGGTGGGCGTATTGAGCTCGTAGCGGTTCTTGGCGCTGTTGCCGGTGACGAAGCGG
>JBQCIY010000130.1:0-2333 GCA_051953275.1 Devosia sp.
ATGGCCGGTGGCGGCCGCATCCGGCGCCTCCATGGCCCGTTCGTCTCCGACGGCGAAGTCGAGGCGATCGTCAAGCACCTCAAGTCGCAGGGCGCCCCCGACTATCTCGATTCGATCACCGCGGACGAGGACGAGGAGTTCGATCCGGCCGCGGCGCTCGGCGAAGGCGGCGGCTCCGGCGACGAGCTCTACGACAAGGCCGTCAACATCGTGCTCAACGACAAGAAGGCCTCGACCTCCTACGTGCAGCGCCGTCTCGCCATCGGTTACAACAAGGCCGCGAGCCTGATCGAGCGCATGGAAAAGGAAGGCGTGATCTCGCCAGCCAATCATTCCGGCAAGCGCGAAATCCTCGTCGGCAACGACGCCTACTAGCCTCCCGCGGTTGACCAAACGAGCCCTCTTGGGCTCGCTTGGGCAGAGCACAAACAAACGTCCAGCGATCCCGTTCTGGGATCCTAAGGACAGCGCAGGACGACACCAATATTGCCGGCGATGTGCCGGTCCGGTTGTAAGATATTTCTAGGAATTCGCCGACACTATTGCCCGAACTTGAGCAAATGCTCGGATCATTGCCTTGATGTTGTCGCCCCAGGATCACGGCTCATCGCCCGTGCTGTTCGTTTCGGCACCCAATGTCGCGACTCCCGCCAGCGACGTGGCGTCGGAGGGGCTGCATCCGATGGCGCTCGAGGCGCTGCGCCCCGAGCACCTGCAGCGCAGCCCGGCGGTCATTCTCAACATCGACCTCGCCGACCCGGTGGCGCGCGGCACCGTGCGCGCCGTGGCCGGCCAGCTCATGCGGCCGCCGCCGCTGATCTTTGCCGTCGATCGCGGGCCCGGGTTCCACGTCCAGAGCACGCAGGCCAATGCGCTGGGCGCCCATGGCGTCATCCGCCGCCCGCTCGAGCGCGCCGGTATCGCGCAGTCGCTCGAACAGTTGTCGATTCCGCTGCCGGCCGCGCCTGGTCTCGACCAGCACGCCGGCGGACGCTCGATCGGGGCCGCGCGGCAGCTGATCGGCGCCTCCTTCGCCGCCTTGAGCGCTGGCGAGCCGCTTGATGTCGACCAGGCAGTCGCGGCCAGCCGCGAGCTGTTCTACGGCATCGGCCAGGCGGGCCTGCAGGTCTGGCTCGACCTGGTGCGGGCCCACCATTCGGGCACCTTCCAGCACTGCCTGCTGGTCACCGGCGCCGCCGTCGCTTACGCCGCCCATGCCGGGCTCGGCAGCGAGGCGCGCACCCATCTCAGCATCGCGGCGCTGCTGCACGATATCGGCAAGGCCGAAATCCCCAACGCCATCCTCGACAAGCCCGACAAGCTGACCGACGCCGAATTCGCGCTGGTCCGCCAGCATCCGCGGATCGGCGCAGATTATCTGAGGGAGCAGGGCCAGCTGCCGGCGGCGGTGATCGAGCCGGTGCTGCGCCATCACGAATATCTCGACGGCAGTGGCTATCCCGACGGCGTGCGCGGCGGCCAGCTCAACCTCCTGACCCGCATCCTCACCGTCTGCGACATTTACGGAGCGCTGGTCGAAGCGCGCGCCTATAAGCCCGCCAAGACCCAGCCCGATGCGCTCTATGTCCTCATCGGCCTCGCCCAGCAGGGCAAGCTCGATTACACGGTGGTGCGCACCCTCGCCGCGGCGCTCGGCACCGCCTTGCCCGCGACTCCCACCGTCGGTCCGCACCGCTCCGCCGGCTGAGCGGGCTGCGCCTCCGTGCCGCGGGCCCCTTGCAACCTCCGCGCTCCTGCCTCAATTCATAGCTAGCGAAGGGGCGAATGCGAACGAGGATTCCGATGCAGCGACGTTCCGTGCTGGCGATGCTGGCGGTGGCCGCCACGCTTCCCGCGACCCGGGTTCTGGCCGAAGGCGGCGATGCGCCGCGCGCCCCCACCCCCGACGAGGTCGACCTGATCAACGCCATTTCGGCGCATAATTCGGCCATCACCACGATGACCGGCAAGTTCCTGCAGGTCGACACCCAGGGCAACCGCAACGAAGGTGTGTTCTACCTGCAGCGTCCTGGCAAGATTCGCTTCCGCTACGCCCCGCCCTCGCACCAGGAGATCATCTCCATCGGCCAGGGCTTTTACGTCATCGATCGCGAGCAGAAGACGCAATACGCTTATCCGCAGGACAAGGTGCCGCTGCGCCAGTTCCTCGACAGCAAGATCGACCTGCTGCACGCCGGCCTCGTCGCCATCAACCAGTCGGCCAACTACGTCTCGCTGACGCTGCAGGACGACACCCCGGTCGGCACCGTCCGCGTCGCGCTGGTCTTCGACAAGCAGACGCAGGACCTCAACCAGTGGGTCCTCACCAACCC
>JBQCIY010000131.1:0-20072 GCA_051953275.1 Devosia sp.
GAAGCTGGTGTAGCCGGCCGCCGGCGTTTTCCCCGCACCCGCCTCCGGACGACAGACGCGGACCCAGCGCGGGACCTGTGGGGCAGCCTGGCGAACGGGGCAACGTAGCGTGGTGGAGCTTGGCGCCCCTCACCCGGCGCCAACGCGCCGACCTCTCCCCAAAGGGGCGAGGTGAGATGTGGCGCGGCTGTGCCCCAGTGTCACCTCCAGGGCGAGGTGAGATGTGGCGCGGCACTGCCACCGTTTCATCTCCAGGGGCGAGGTGAGATGTGGCGCGGCACTGCCCCTAAGGCGCAGCGCAGTCATTGCCCCGCCCGAATGCCTGCCGATCCGCAGCGGCGGCTGTCAATCCGATCGGGGCATGCTAATAGGCCCCTCAGCCGGTCATTCCGGCCGGCTTTGCCAATATCGGCAGCTCAATGGAGAGTAAGATGATCAAGGTGACGTTCCCGGACGGTGCTGTGCGTGAATACGCCCAGGGCACCACGGGCACTACCGTGGTCGAAGGGCTCTCCAGGAGCCTCGCCAAAAAGACCGTCGCGATGAAGTGGAACGGCGTCCTGTCGGACCTCGCCGATCCGCTCGAGACCGATGGCCGCATCGAATTCATCGACCGCGATTCGCCCGAGGGGCTGGGGCTCATCCGGCACGATGCCGCGCACGTCCTCGCCGAGGCGGTGCAGGAGCTCTGGCCAGGGACGCAGGTGACCATCGGCCCGGTGATCGAGAACGGCTTCTACTACGATTTCTACCGCGACCATCCCTTCTCGGAGGATGAGCTCCGGCAAATCGAAAAGAAGATGGCCGAGATCATCTCGCGCGGCGCCGCCTTCACCAAGGAGGTCTGGAGCCGCGACGAGGCCAAGCGCGTGTTCGCCGCCAAAGGCGAAAACTTCAAGGTCGAACTGGTTGACGCCATTCCGGCCGAGCAGTCGATCAAGATCTACAGACAGGGCCAGTGGTTCGACCTCTGCCGCGGTCCGCACATGCGCTCGACCAGGGACGTCGGCCAGGCGTTCAAGCTGACCAAGGTCGCCGGCGCCTACTGGCGCGGTGACAGCAACAACCCGGTGCTGAGCCGTATCTACGGAACGGCGTTCGCGACCCAGAAGGAACTCGACGATTATCTGCGGATGATCGAGGAGGCCGAAAAGCGCGATCACCGCAAGCTCGGCCGCGAGCTCGACCTGTTCCACCTGCAGGACGAGGCGCCAGGCAGCGTGTTCTGGCACCCCAAGGGCTTCACCATCTACAACCAGATGGAGGAGTACATCCGGCGGCGGGTGAACAAGGACGGCTACACCGAGGTGAAGACGCCGCAGCTCATGAGCTCGAAATTCTGGGAAGCGTCGGGCCACTGGGGCAAGTATCGCGAGAACATGTTCGTGGTCCCCGACGAGGTCCCCGGCACCGAGGAAGAAGGCCCGGTGCTGAGTGGCAAAGCGGACCTGATGGCGCTGAAGCCGATGAATTGCCCGGCGCACATCCAGATCTTCAACCAGGGCACCAAGAGCTACCGCGACCTGCCGATGCGGCTTGCCGAATTCGGCTGCTGCCACCGCAACGAGGCGCACGGCGCACTGCACGGCCTGCTGCGCGTCCGCCAGATGACCCAGGACGACGCCCACATCTTCTGCACCGAAGAGCAGATCCAGGCGGAGACCGAGCGCTTCGTGCGGCTGCTCTATTCGGTGTACGAGGACATGGGCTTCGACAATGTCGTCATCAAGCTGGCGACGCGGCCGGAAAAGTTCGGCGGCACGATCGAGCGCTGGAATGCCGCGGAGAAGTCGCTCGGCGATGCACTGCGCGCCACCGGCTACGACTTCGTGATCGCGGAAGGCGAGGGCGCATTTTACGCGCCCAAGCTCGAGTTTCATCTGAAGGACGCGATCGGCCGCTCCTGGCAGGTGGGCACGCTGCAACTCGACTACGTGCTGCCCGAGCGGCTGGACGCCACCTATGTGGCCGAGGACGGCTCGCGCAAATACGCAGTGATGCTGCATCGCGCGATCCTCGGCTCGCTCGAACGCTTCATCGGCATGATGATCGAGCACTATGCCGGCAAGATGCCGCTGTGGCTGTCACCGACGCAGGTGGTGGTCGCGACCATCGTGTCGGACGCCGATGCCTATGCCGAAAAGCTGGTGCAACAGCTCAAGGACGCCGGCATCCGCGCTGAGCTCGACGTGCGCAACGAAAAGATCAACTACAAGGTGCGCGAGCACTCGACCCAGAAGGTGCCGGTGATGCTGGTTGTCGGCAAGCGCGAGGCGGAAGAGGGAACGGTCTCCGTTCGGCGACTCGGCAGCGAGGGCCAGAAGGTCGTTCCGGCAATGGATGCGATCGTCGAGCTGGTGGCCGAAGCCGTGCCACCGGACCTGAAGCGCGCGCCGAAACTGGCGGTGGCCTGATGCACTGCTGGGCCTGTGCATGCTCGGCTTACAAATGAGAAACGGCCTCGTCCTTTTTACGGAGGACGAGGCCGCCTGTTCGGAAACCTACGCATACCGGCTGGTAAAAATTCCAGTCCATGAGGACTGGCGCGTCCCTATGTTCACGTTCCGTTAGTCTAACGCTCTAAAACTGGCCCCTGTTGCTTTGGGGGTTTTGACGTGAATGGATTGTTCAAGAGGCGATCGAACAGCGGCGATGCGGCAGCGACGCTCGCGGCCATTTCCAAGTCGCAGGCCATCATCGAGTTCGGGCTCGATGGAACCGTCCTCCAAGCCAACGAAAACTTCCTGAGCCTGATGGGGTATCGGCTCGGCGAGATCGTCGGCAAGCATCACTCCATCTTCGTCGAGCCTGCCTATGCGCAGACTCAAGAGTACGCCGAGTTCTGGCGGCGGCTCGGGCGTGGCGAGTTCGACAGCGCCGAGTACAAGCGGCTGGGCAAGGACGGCAGGGAGGTCTGGATACGGGCTTCGTACAACCCGGTGCTGGATCGTGCCGGCATGCCCGTGAAGGTGGTCAAGCTCGCGACCGACATCACGGCGCAGAAGCTATCCGCCGCCGATGCGCATAGCCAGCTCGCGGCAATCGGCAAGGCGCAAGCCGTGATCGAGTTCGATCTGGACGGCACGATCGTCACTGCCAACGACAATTTCTGCCGGGCGATGGGCTACAGCCTGGACGAGATCAAGGGGCGGCACCATCGCATGTTCGTCGATGCCGCCTATGCGCAGAGCGCCGAATATCGCGAGTTCTGGGAGAAGCTCAGGCGCGGCGAAGGGATGGCGGCCGAGTTCCGCCGCATCGGCAAGGGCGGCAAGGAGGTCTGGATCCAGGCGTCCTACAATCCGATCTTCGATTTGAACGGCAAGCCCTACAAGGTGGTGAAGTATGCGACAGACGCCACCGACGCCACCGCCCGCAAGCAGGCCGTGAATGTGCTGGGCGCCCACCTGAAGCGGCTCGCCGACGGCGACCTGACGGCCGTGGTGGAGGACGCGTTCCAGGGCGATCTGGAACGGGTCCGGCTCGCCTACAATGGCACCGTCGCGACCATGCGCGACATCATCGGCCGCTTGCGCAGCGCCTCGACGTCGTTGAAGCGCGCTACGCGCGAGATGGTATCGGGCGCAAACGACCTGGCCGTCCGCACGGCCAAGCAGGCTGCGGCGGTGGAGGAAACGTCGGCCACGCTGGAGCAGCTCTCCGGCACGGTGACCGAAAATGCCGAGCGCGCCAGCTCGGCAAGCCTCAAAGCGCGTGCGGTCTCGGACACGGCAGGGGACACAAATGACGTGATGCGTGAGGCCAATGCGGCGATGGAGCGCATCTCCGCAAGCTCGACCAAGATCTCCAACATCATCGGACTGATCGACGATATCGCCTTCCAGACCAACCTGCTGGCGCTCAACGCCTCGGTGGAAGCGGCGCGGGCCGGCGACGCCGGCAAGGGCTTTGCGGTGGTGGCCGTAGAGGTCCGGCGGCTGGCACAGTCTGCCGCCCAGGCCTCGGCCGAGGTCAAGGCCCTGATCGAGCAATCCTCGCTGGAAGTGTCAACGGGAAGCAACAAGGTGGCCGAGGCGACGCAAAAGGTCACCTCTATGCTGGAAGGCATTCACGAGAACGGTGTTCTGATCGAAGCCATCACCCGCGCGACCTCCGAGCAGTCGAGCTCCATCCACGAGCTGACGGCGGCGGTCAAGCAGGTCGACGAGATGACGCAGCACAACGCCGCCCTGGTCGAGGAGACCAACGCGGCGATCGAACAGACCGAAGGCCAGGCAGGCGAGCTCGACCGGATCGTCGATACGTTTGTCATGGACGAGAGCGCCGAGCGGCACGTCGCCACCGTGGCCGCAACCAGGAAAGCGAAGCCCCCCGCGGCAAGCACGCCGTCGCGGGAAAAGTCGGCAACTGCGGCGCGGACTTATCTGAGCCAGGGAAGCGCCGCCGTCATAACCGATGAGTGGGCCGAGTTCTGAAACGCAGGCCGTTCTAGGCCACGAACGCCTTGATCATCGGCACGATGGCGGCGGCAGAAACCATGTGGTTCTGGCCGGGCAGCGTCTGATGTGTGGCATTGGGCAGCGCCTTGGCGATATTGACCTGGGCATTCTGCATCCACGAATCCGACTTGCCGCCGCCGATGGCGAGGACCGGCATGGTGGCATGGGCCCAGGCCGTCTTCGGCGGCGGCGAGTTGGTCCAGTACGGCATGATGATCCGGGTGTCGTAGGCGAGCGTGGCGCCGACCGAGGCGAGCTTCCTGAACAGGCCGAAGAGCCCCATCATCAACAAGGCGTAGCGGGGCACCCCGACACCGGCGCCGAGGAAATGCTTGACGGCGCCGACCGTGTCACCGCGGTCGATCAGCTCGTACATCGTACTGGCATAAGCGGGATCGGCGTGCCGTGTGTCGTCGGTGAGGAGCGGCGCTTCGTAGAGCACCATTTTGCTGATCTTGTCGGGCACGGCGTTGGCAGCCGACAGCGCCAGCACGACGCCGGACGAGATCGCAAACAGGGCCGCCTGTCCTCCGTTGGCATCGATGACCGCCTCGAGGTCCTCGATTTCGCGCTGCGGATCGTAGGGCTTTGTGTCACCGCTCTCGCCGCGGCCCCGACGGTCATAGGTGACGACGGTGTAGCGGTCCTTGAGCTGCGCGCTGATCGGGCCCATCGGGCCGGACGTGCGGTAGCAGAGCGCGCCGTCGACGAGGACGATGACAGGCCCGGTGCCGGTGACACTGTAGCCGATGCGGGTGCCGTCCCTGGAGGTCGTGAAGGGCATGAGGGTTCCTAGACTTGGGTGAGGTCGATGGTGGCGAGGTATTCGGCCAGCCGGTCGTTGCCGGTGCCGACCATGCCGGTGAAGCCACGGCGGACCGTTTCGTCGCGGGCTTCGGCCGAGCGGCAGCGGACGGTGACGATTACCTGCGTGCCGCGCCCCTGGTCGGTGAGCGCGATGGTCGACTCGAGCTCCAGCGGCGGTAGGCCGTCGAGGCCGAACACCCAGTCGTTGGGTGCGTCGCGATAGTGGAGCTCGGTGTAGGGGACGATGCCGAGAAAGACGCTGGCATAGCGCCAGCTCCGGCCGTCGGGGAACTCCCAGCCCATGAGCCACACGCCGCCGACCCGCAGGTCGATACTGCACTCGGTCAGTCTGGAGCCGCGCGGGCCCCAGAAGTGCGCCAGGTGCTGCGGCTCGGTGTAGCATTTGTAGACGAGGCGCCGCGGGGCTGCAAAGCCGCGGGTGATGCTGAACCAGCTTTCGCCGGCCGGAGCGCGAACGATGTTGTCGGACATTCGGGCCTCCTCAGGCATCGAGCTGTGCATTGACGATCAGCGTGCTGTCGTCCGTGTGGGGGGCGGGTGCGATCATCGAGCAGGGTCCTTGAGCTCGCTCAGCAGGGCGTCGAGCTGGGCCATCGACTCGCGGGCACCACGCTCCATGCCGCCGGCGACGACGCCGTCGCGCGCCTCGATCGTATCGAGGTTGGCGACGGCGCGGTAGAACGTCGTTTCGCCACGCGCCTCGAAGGTGTGGGTCTCGGTGAGCAGATCGTTTTCTGCGGACATAGCCTCGACCGCAAAGGTGTTGACGATCCTCTCGGGCTCTTCGATCTGCTTGTAGGTGCCGAAGAAGACGATGGTTGCGGAACCATCCGGACGCTCGCAGACGAAGCGCCACTTGCCGCCGGGCCGGAAATCGAAGGCATCGATCCGAGTGACGCCGGCGATGCTCTTGGGACCCCACCAGCGCGCGATATGCTCACGCCGGCTGAAGCACAGCCAAACGAGCGACCGCGGCGCCTCGAAGGTGCGCGTAGTGATCATCAGCGGCGCATCGGCCGGATATTCGAATGTGAGGTCGGACATCCCAGTCTCCTTTGATCTCAGTGCCGCGAGGTAGGCCGCCAGCCGGTCGAGGTTTGCGGTCCACAATGGCGCAGCAAGGGCCGGCCAGGCGCGCCGCTCCGGAAAGCGGATGAGTTGCGCCATCGCGCGATCCGCGGATCAGTTCCGGGGACCATCGTGGTCTCCCTTTTGCAGCTCGGCCAGGTAGTCCCCGAGGCGGTCGAGGCTCGCCTCCCAGAACTTCCGGTAGTCCTCGAGCCAGCCCGCGACATCGCGCAGCGGGCCCGCCTCGAGCCGGCACGGACGATACTGCGCGTCCCGGCCGCGCGAGATCAGCCCAGCGCCCTCGAGCACCTTGAGGTGCTTGCTCACCGCGGCAAGGCTCATGTCATACGGCGCGGCGAGTTCCGTCACCGTCGCCTCGCCGGTCGCAAGGCGGGCGAGGATGCCACGGCGTGTCGGGTCGGCGAGCGCCGAGAGCGTAAGGCTCAGTTTGTCGGGCGACATGGTGTTCAACCAGTCCGGTGCTTAACGTTATGGTTGAATACGCTTCGGTATCCGAGTTGTCAACTGATCGGTTGAATAAGGAAATTTCGGCGCAAGATCAGCCGCTTACGCGGGATTTGAAAAATCTGGCGGAGCGGTGTCGATTCCACATCGGAAGCTTCGTCGTGAAGATGAAGCCGGCATCTACGCGCGGCGAAGAAATGGAGAGACCGAAATGCGGTTCATGATGATCGTCAAAGCCACTCCGACCACCGAGGCTGGTCAGCCGCCAAGCGCCGAGGACATCGCGGCAATGGGCCGCTACAACCAGCAGTTGGCGGACGCCGGGATTCTTCTGGCGATGGAAGGGCTCGCGAGCAGCAGCAAGGGCGCGAAAGTGCAATTCCTCGCGGGCGGCAAGACGCGGGTGGTGGACGGCCCGTTCACCGAGGCCAAGGAGCTCATCGCCGGATTCTGGATCATCCAGGTCAAGGACCTGCCGGAGGCGCTGGCCTGGGCGCGCAGAATCCCGATGGGCGAAGGCCAAGAGATCGAGGTGCGCCAGGTGCACCGCCTGTCCGACTTCGACGCCAACCTCGTCAGCGAGGAGCACCGTCAGCGGGAGCAGGCGTGGCGCGCCGAGCACGACAAGCCCCTGGCCAACTAAACTGGAGAGACGACGATGCAGTTCATGGTCATTCGCAAGGCCGACGCCGAAACCGAGGCCGGGGTGATGCCGAGCAAGCAGCTCATCGACGACATGACGAGCTACAATGAGATGCTCGTGCGCAGCGGCAAGATGAAGGATGGCGCGGGTTTGATGGCGTCGTCGCGCGGCGCCCGGGTCAGCTTCAGCAACGGCAAGCCAAAGGTCATCGACGGTCCGTTCGCAGAAGCCAAGGAACTGATCGCCGGCTACTCGATCATCGAAGCGGCCTCGCTGGCCGAAGTGATCGAGTTGGTCAAGCAGTGGCCGCAAAGCGACGGGCACGGCAACGTGCAGATCGAAATCCGACCGCTGGCCACGGCCGAGAGCCTGGGCTTCTCCGAGGAGCAGCAGGACCGCTACGACAAGCTGGTCCAGCAGAACCTGCAGCAGTAGTCCGCGTGACTTGCGGCGGCGGGCCAGACCTGTTCTGATCCGCCGCCCATGACACAGATCGAAACGCAGCGCGCGGTCGAGGCGGTGTGGCGCATCGAGGCCGCAAAGCTCGTTGCCGGCCTGACGAAGATGACGCGCGACATGAGCCTCGCCGAAGAACTGGCGCAGGATGCACTCGAAGCGGCACTCAAGGATTGGCCGAAGAACGGTATCCCGAACAATCCCGGCGCGTGGCTGATGCAGACTGCAAAGCGCCGCGCGATCGATCATTTCCGCCGCAACAAGGTGCTGGCCCGCAACATGCCGGCGCTCACCTACGACGAGGAACTGCGGCGGGAGGACGAGGCGCCGGACTATGACGCGCGCCTCGATGACGAGGTGAGGGACAATTTGCTGAGCCTGATCTTCACGGCCTGTCATCCGATCCTCTCGCCGGAGGCGCGCAGCGCCCTGACCCTGCGACTGGTGGGCGGCCTGACTACCACGGAGATCGCGCGGGCGTTCCTCGTGCCCGAGCCGACCATCCAGCAGCGCATCGTGCGCGCGAAGAAAACCTTGGCCGACGCGCATATTCCGTTCGAGGTGCCGCACGGTGACGAGCGGGTGCGGCGGCTCGGCTCCGTGCTCGAGGTCGTCTACCTCATCTTCAACGAGGGCTACGCCGCGACTGCCGGCGACGACTGGATACGGACCGAACTCTGCGACGAGGCGCTGCGGCTCGGCCGCATTCTCGCACGCCTGGCGCCCCAGCAGGCAGAGGTGCACGGCCTCGTGGCCCTGATGGAGATTCAGGCGTCGCGAGTGGATGCCCGGACCGCTGCGGATGGCACGCCGATCCTGCTGCTGGACCAAGACCGCAGCCTTTGGAACCAAATTCTCATTCGCCGCGGGCTTGTGGCGCTGGGTGAGGCGGAGCGGCTGCGCCGCGGCGACGAACCCTATACGTTGCAGGCGGCAATCGCCGCTTGTCACGCCCGGGCGCGCAAGCCCGAGGACACCGACTGGCGCCGGATTGCACAGCTCTACGATGAGCTTGCCGCGGCGACACCATCGCCGGTCGTTGAACTCAACAGGGCAGTGGCGCATAGCATGGCGCACGGACCCGAAGCGGGCCTGCGGCTGCTGGAGCCGCTAATCGAGCTGCCGGTGCTCAAAAACTATCACCTGTTGCCCAGCGTCCGCGGCGACTTCCTGCGCCGGCTCGGTCGCTTCGATGAAGCGCGGGTCGAGTTCCAGCGGGCAGCAGAACTGACGCAGAATGCGCGCGAGCGCGAGCTGCTGTTGAAGCGGGCGGCCGGCCAGGCATGAAACTCAACATCCGCATGGCGCATCCGGACGACCGCTTGAACCTCAGCGAGCTCAAGCGGCGCGCCTCGCTGGTCGGTGAAACCGGCAATGTGCTTCAGAGCCTGCTCGAAGATCCGGCATTGACCGACATCGATGAGGAACTGCTCGCCAACAACGAGGTGATCGTCGCCGAGATCGGGGCAACGATTGTCGGCTTCGTCAGTCTGTCCGCACAGGACGGCAACGACGCGGAAATCCAGGACATGTTCGTCGAGCCCAGCCTGTGGCGAAAGGGCATCGGCCGCGAGCTCATGTACGCAGCCGAACGAGAAGCGGCAGCCTGGGGCGCCACACGCCTGCATGTGGTCGGCAATCCGAATGCGCTGGCGTTCTACAGCGCGCTGGGGTTCACGCAGGTCGGCGAGCAGAAGACCCAGCTCGGGCCGATCGCGCCGGTGCTCGCCAAGACCATCACCGCGGGCTGAGCATCAGGCCGCGAAGGTGGCGATGATCTGTGTGGCGTGCCGGGTCGGACTTGGGTTCACCGAGCGGACGAGAATGCGGGCGGTCATCTCGCCGGCGTTGCGATAGGCATACGGGACGCCTGCCGGCACCCGGACCAAATCGCCTGCAAACACGATGCCTGCCGCGCCACCGATCATGAACTCGACGGTGCCCTCGTCGACCATGAACTGGATTTCCGAGTGATCGTGCGAGCGGATGGGCACCTGCACCCCCACGGGCACGTAGTGTGCCGAGGCGCGGTAGCGAAAGTCGGCGGTGTCGTTGGCAATCATCACGGCATGGCTGCCGGTGATGACGAAAGCCTGCTTGCCCATTGTCCATCTCCCTCAAGACGCCCCGGGGTCGCGTCTAAAAGCAACGAGATGAACCGTAGTTGAATGTTCAACCCGCGCCGGTCACGGGATGAACTGTACACCCAATTCCTTGAGGGCGCGCCAGGCGACGCGGCAATGTTGCGGACGATGCCGCGGAACCAGCAGGTCGAAGGTCGCGGGAATGCCCCGCACGGTCGGCACTTCGAGCTTGGCACCGCCGTCGCTGAGGTTGCGGATGACGCAGTCCATCCGGCTCCGCCCGCCATCATAGACGATGGT
Source organism: Devosia sp. (assembly GCA_051953275.1). GTDB lineage: Bacteria > Pseudomonadota > Alphaproteobacteria > Rhizobiales > Devosiaceae > Devosia_A. The sequence continues at coordinate 10,305 of JBQCIY010000131.1, forward strand.
GGCAATGATCATTGTATTGCGCCGCGGCGACAGGCGCTTTTCGAGCCGGAGGTCCAAGTCAATTCCCCAACAAACGCAGGCGGATCATGCCATCCAAACGCTTGCGAAGCCGGGAAGCTGCCACCGGCGATTGCCCGCAATCCGGTAAGGGGCAGTTAACTATTGGAGGCCGGCAGCCTGCAGCCCGCCGACATAGCGGTCGAGCAGCGCCGGCTGCATGAAGCGCAGGCCGTCGCGGATCGAAGCGACCGACATGGCCGGGCGCAGATAGATGAACTTGTCGAGCGCCTCTTTGGCGTTCGCAAGATCGCCCACAGCGGCGTAGTAAGTGGCCAGGTCGCGATAGGGCCAGGTGAGGCCTGGTCGCTCGGCCAGAGCCTGGCGCGCGAGGTCGATGCTCTTTTCCGGACGGCCCGCTGCGAAATGGGCAAGGCCCATCCCGAGGTGGACGTTGAACGCAAAAGGATCGAGCGGGCTGAGCCGGGTGGACGTGTCGAAGGCGGCGAGCGCCTCTTCCGGGCGGCCGAGATAGACGAGGCCGAAGCCGCGGCGCATCCACCCCCAGGCGTGGTTGGGGTCGAGCTGCAGCGCCTTTTCGGCCAGGCCGGCGGCGTGCCGCACGTCGCCGCCCAGCAGCATGATGGCCGAACTGAGCGCGGTGAGCGCGGTCGGATCGTCGCCGACGGTCTGCGTGGCGAGTTCGATGAGGCGCTCGCCTTCGGCACGCTCGGCCGCAATGTCCGAGGTCCAGTTGTAGGCGACCTGCTGGCCGTGCGCCCACGCGCCGAGCGCGGCCGCGAGGCCGTAGTTGGGTTCCAGCGCCAGCGCTTTGGTGAGATAGGAGATGGCCTTGGGGTTCTCGGCCATGCGATGCGCCCACAGATGCGGAAATGCGCGCATGACCAGATCGTAGGCGGCGAGAGTGTCGGGGCGTTTCGAGCGGGCGCGCTCGACCTCGGCGCGCCGAATAGAGGGCTGCAGCGCGCTCGCGACGTCTGCCGCCACCCGGTCCTGCAGGTCGAAGAGATCGGAGACCGCGCCGTCGACTTTGGTCGACCAGATGTGGTTGCCGCTGTCCGCATCGACGAGCTGTGCGGTGATGCGGACGCGCTCACCGACGCGCCGGACGCTGCCCTCGACCGCGTAGCGCACGCCGAGCTCCCGGCCCACCACGCGGACGTCGACCGAGCGGCCCTTGTAGGAAAAGGCGGAGTTGCGGGCGATGACGAAGAAATCGCGGATGCGCGACAGGTTGGCCGTGATCTCCTCGACCACGGCATCCGCGAAATACGCCTGGTCGGCCTCGCCCGAGAGATTGTCGAACGGCAACACCACGACGGACGGCCGGCTCGACGGTGGCGGGGGAGGCACTTCGGCCGCCTGTTTCTGGCTGACGCCGTCGGGGTGCCAGATATAGATGCGGACAGTCTTGCTGACGTTCTTGAGGTCAAGCGGGCCAAGATCGGTGAACTGCAGATCCGACCGCCCGTCGAGATACTGGTACATCCATTTGGTGATCGCCATGCCGCCGGGCGGTGAAATGGCCTGCACGCGGACCGAGAGATTGACCCCCGAGCCGTAAAGGTCGTCGCCTGCCACCAGCACATCGGCGAGGACGACGCCCGCACGCACCTGGAACGTTCCGCCACCCGGCACGCGCAGCTTGCGCTCGTAGAGCTCGCGCTGCATGTCGGCGACCCACTCGATCGCTGCCACGACGCTCTGGAACTCGGCCAAAAGGCCGTCGCCCATGGTCTTGAACACCTTGCCGCCATAGCGGCCGATCGTGCGCGCAACCAGCCGATCGTAAACCCGCTGCACGAGGCGCAGGGTTTGACGTTCATTGATTTCGGCCAGACGCGAATAACCGACGACGTCCAGCGACACGATCGGAACCAGGCGACGGTCCGGTTGAGCCATACTGATCCGCCCCCCGGCGGTATTATGGGCCGCTTATAGCATCCGATGAGGATGCGGCAATCGGATCGGAAAATCTGTGAAGGTCTAATAGACCGTCGTCAGGACTTCGATTTCTTGGGGCTGTCCCGGCTTCACTTGAAACTGGCGGTTGTAGACTTTGTCGCTGCGCTTGGCGAAGACGGTGTAGTCGCCTTGCTCAAGCACCGTAGATGGGAATGCCCCTGTATTGGTGAATATGGTCGTCCCATCACTGCCCTTGACCGTCCAGTCGACGTCCGCGATGGCCTCGCCGCCGGTTTCGGTGACGAGCTTGAACGAGACCTGCGATGCCTTGTGGTAGAGCGTGGCGTCCGTCAGCTGGCCGGCCTCGACTTGCAGGTCGGCGCGCACAATGGCGTTCACGTCTCCGAAGTAGGAGACGATGTGGTAGGTGCCGGCATTGAGCGTGATGATGTCGTTGGCTCCAAGGCCCTGCGCCACCAGGGCGCGCTCGGCATCTGACGGGCCGGACGTGAAGATATCGAAGTGCAGCAGGTTGATGGGGATCGGCACGTCGCCGGTTACCGCCGCGTTCAGCCGGAGCCCGCCGGCGCCGAGCACCATCGATTTTTCATTGGCGCCGGTCTTGACGGTCAGCGTGTCGCTCGCCTGCGCATGGCCGTAGGCCGCGTCGACGACGTAGTTGCCCGGCGGCAGGCTGAGAGTGGCGACGGACCTGTCGGATTTGGCCGCGAGCACGAGCTGGCCGTTGGCCCCCGGCTTGGCCGAAAAGATTCGCCAGGTGACGCCGTCGGCGATCGGTTGGCCGCCATCGGCGATCATCGCCTCGAGCTTGACCGGCTGCGGCGGGGCCGGCGGCTCCGGGGCGGCCGGTGCCACGGCCGGCAAGGCCTCGGCAGCCGGTGGTTGCCCGGCTTGCGACTGGGATTCGGCGGCCGCCGGGGCGGCGTTCTGGCCGGTAGCCGGCTGGTTGGCGGGGGGCGTCTCCGCTCCGCTGGCGACCGGCGCATGGAACATCGGCATCGGCGCAGGCATCGGTGCCGCGTCCTGCGCCGCGGCCGGCCCAGCCGCGCACAGCGCCAGGAGTGCGATCGCCCGCCAGAACTTCAACCGGACTGTCCTCAAAGCCGCCTACTGCGGGTCGGCCATCGCCTACCCTTGGATTGGGGAAAAGCTGTGTCATAAGGGCACCGCACCCGCAAGGACCACACAATGCCTGTCAACGCCGCTCTGCGCGACTACCTCAAGACCCGCCGTTCCGTCGGAATCGGCTTTCTCAAGGACCCAGGCCCGACGCCGCAGGAGCTGCGCGAAATCCTGACCATCGGGACGCGCGTCCCCGATCACGGCAAGTTCGCGCCATGGCGGTTGGTGGTGATCGAGGGCGACGCCCGGATCAGGGCCGGCGAGAAGCTCGCCGCCATCCGGAAATCCCGCCTGCCGGAGATCGACGAAGCGTCGCTCGAGGTCGAGCGCAGGCAGTTCCTGCCGGCCCCCGTGACTATCGGGGTCATCCTGTCGCCCAAGCCGAATCCGAAATCGCCGGAGATCGAGCAACTCTTGTCCGCGGGTAACGTCTGCTTCAACCTCAGCCACGCGGCTTTCGCGCTCGGCTACGCCGCAAGCTGGACCAACCGCTGGTACGGCTTCGACACCGAAGCGGAGGCTATGCTCGGCGCGCGCGGCGGCGAACGCTTCGTGGGCTTCGTCCACATCGGCACGCCCACGGCCGTGATCGAAGACCGGGACCGGCCGGACCTAGATAAGGTTGTGACGTTCTGGAACGGTTAACGTGTCGTTAACGCCTGTTAGCGCTTTGTTAACCCCGACCGTCGGCCGGGAGTCGCCATGGGCGTCCAACCGATCACCATTCCACAGAGCCTCGCCTACGTTCTGAACAACGCCGGCGACAAGAGCGGCGTCGACTTCAACTACCTGGTGCAGACGGCGCAGCGCGAATCCTCGATGAACCCCGACGCGAAGGCCCCAAGCTCGTCGGCGGTCGGCCTGTTCCAGTTCCTCGACACCACCTGGCTGCAGGTGATGAAGGAGGAGGGGCCGCGCCTCGGCTACCAGAAATACGCCAACGCGATCACCATCGACGCCAATGGCAACTACACCATCAAGGACAAGGCGCTGCGCGCCAAGGTGCTGGCCTTGCGCGAGGACCCGCAGGTCGCCGCCGATATGGCGGCGGCGTTCACCGCGAGCAACGGCGCCTATCTCAAGCAGAAGTTCGGCCGCATGCCGAGCCCGGGGGAGCTCTACATCGCGCACTTCCTCGGGCCGCAGGGCGCTGAGAAGATGTTCGATGCGGGGCTGCAGAACCCGGACCAGATCGCGGCGCGGCTGTTCCCGGATGCGGCCAAGGCCAATCCGCAGATCTTCTATTCCAACGGCCACTCGCGCACGATCCGTGAGGTCTACAAGGCGTTGGTGGCTCAGCAGGGCGGGATCGTCGCGGCGGACGTGCAGCCGGACTCGAAGTTTACCAGCCAGCAGATGGCAGCCGCCAGCAGCAGGACCGGCCCGGGCGACGGCTCGGCGCAGCAGGCGCCGACCGACGAGGTGCCGTCGCGGTTTTCGAAGGCCGACATGTCGTTCACCGCTCTCTTCAGCACCGAAGCGCCGACCGGCGTACCGACGCCGCTGATCGGCGCCGAGGCCGCCGCGCCCTTGATCGCCTCACAGGGTGCGCCGCCCATCGACCCTGCGCAGGGCGCGCAGCCACTGGCGCTGATGGATCCGGCGGCCGCGATCCCGTCGGCGCCGCTGGCGGCGATCGACAGCGCGATGTCGGGGACGCCCGATAGTGGCCCGGCGGAGATCGGCGACCCTTTCGCGGCCCCAGCGCCGCTGGCAGGGCTCGGCGCCGCGACCGCTCCGCAGCCGCTGGCCTTGATGGGAGACGGCGGGACCCAAGCAAGCGGCCTCCCACTGCTGCTGCCGCCGGACTCTCCGGTGCCGCAGGCGGCTACAGCGAACGACGTTCCGCAACCGCGCGTCCTGATGTCACCTGGGCCGCACGTACCCAACAGCGCCTTCTTCACTCAGGTGCTGGCGCAACAGGCTCCTTACCAAGGCGTCAACGAATAGGGTGAACCGTTCCTTAAGCCTTGCGGGCTAAGGTCTTTCCGGTCGCCCGGAGAGATCGATGGTTGCCTATCACGACTTTGTCGCGCTCAGTCAGTCGGGCGACAGCGAAGCGCGCGGACAGGCGGCCCATCTCGCCGCGCAAGCCTACCTCATGCACGCCGGGCCGGCCGACGAACATGCCGCGCTCTATGCCGCGCTGATCGGCTTCCTCGATGACCCCTCGGTGCGGGTTCGCGCCGCGCTGGCCTACGGGCTGCTGCATTCGCTCGAAGCGCCGCGGCCGATCCTTTTGGCGCTGCTGCAGGACAGCCCCGTGATTTCCCGCGCTGTGGCGCAGTACTCGCCGGCGCTGATCGACGCCGACCTCATCGGCTTGGTCCGCAAGGCGGATCTGCCGCTGCTCAACGCCGTCGCTCTGCGCGAGCGCCTCAGCGCCCGGGTGACCGAGTCGCTCATCGCGCGCAATGAGCGGACCATCACCACGAAGCTCCTGGCGCGCGACGACGCTCCGGTGCCGCCTGTGCTGCTGATCAAGCTCGCCACGGAGCAGGGGCTCGACGATGCAGAAATCCGCGGCCTGCTGCTCGGCCGGGACGACCTTCCAGCCACGGCCCGCCTGCTGCTCGTCGAATGCGCCGTCGCCGCGCTGCGCGAAACCCGTATCGTGCGCGGCGCCGTGGCTCGGCCGCGGCTTGAGCGATTGCTGCGCGACTGCATGGACACGGCGCTCGCCGTGATTGGCGAGACCGAGGCGCAATCGGATGGCAAGGCTTTCACGTCGGAACTGATCGAAAACGAGCGCCTGTCGGCTCGCGTGATGCTGCATGCAGTGGTCAACGGCCAGGTGCTGTTCTTTGCCGACTGCATCGCGACGCTGGCCGGAACGCCACGCGAAAAGGTGTTCACGCTGCTCGAGACCGGTAGCCGGTCTGCGCTCAATGCGCTGCTCACCAAATGCGGGCTGAGCAATGGCGTGCGCAATCTGATCGCCCGCCTGATCTTCCACGCGCGCTCGGCCGATCTTGCCGACGACATCACCGCGCGGCATTTCGTCGTGACGGCGTTGACCGAGGAACTGATCGTCGAGCATGAGGGAATCATTCCACCCGAGCTTGAAGATGCCTTCGCCTATCTCAGCGAACAGAACGTCGCTCTGGCGCGCCGCGCCGCCCGCGGCGTGATGTCGGCCTTTGCCGGCGATGTGGCGGGCGACCGCATCCTGCCGGCGCCGCAGGATGGGCTGCTGGCGCTGCCGGCCGCGTGACCCGGCCTTAGTACCTGAACTGCTCGCTCAGCACGCGCTCTTCGAGACCGGTGCCGGGGTCGAACAGCAGCGTCACCTGATGTTCCCGGTTCTCGCGGACCACGACCTCGGCGATGTTCTTGAACTCGACATTGTCAGCGACGGCGCTGACCGGACGCTTCTCCGTCTCGCGGGCGCGGAAGGTCACGACGGCATTGTTGCCGAGGATGGCGCCGCGCCAACGCCGCGGCCGGAACGGTGAGATCGGCGTAAGGGCGAGCAGGGGGGCATCGATCGGCAGGATCGGGCCGTGGGCCGAAAGGTTGTAGGCAGTCGACCCGGCCGGTGTCGAGAGCAGAATGCCGTCGCAGATCAGCTCGTCCATCTGCGTCTTGCCGTCGACGACAATTTCGACTTTCACCGCTTGATAGGTGGTTCGGAAGAGCGATACCTCATTGAGCGCCAGGGCGTCATGATGCTTGCCGGCGGTGTCGACGACATGCATGGCAAGCGGCGTGATCCGGGTCGGCTTGGCAGCGGCAAGACGCTCGACGAGCCCGTCGTCGGAATAGTCGTTCATCAGGAAGCCGACCGAGCCGCAATTCATTCCGAACACCGGAATGTGCCGCTCCATCACCTCGCGTAGCGCTTGCAGCATCAGCCCGTCGCCGCCCAGCGCGACGATGACTTCGGCCTTCGCGATACCGACATCGCCATAGCGGGCGGTCAGGCGTCCGCGGGCCGCTTCCGCGTCCGGGCTGCCGCTCGAGACGAAACTGACGCGGTCGGGATGGAAGTCCGGCACGGCGAGGCCCTGGTTGGAGAGGCCGTCTGCCTAGCATGGTCGCGGGCACCGGGCCAGCGTCGAGGTTAGCGGAGGGTGAACACAAGCCTGCAAATGCCGGCTTACAGCGTTGTCATGTTCTAACCCGCGGGGCGCAGCATCGTTGTCCAAGGAGCGAGGTGTCGCGATGCAAAACGACGACGAAAAGCTCACCGATGAGACCGGCCGGCTCTCGGCCCTGCACCGCTACGACCTGCCGGGAACCGCCCAGGAGCAGCCGCTGCAGCGGATCGCCGACCTGGTGCAGACCGTGCTCAATGTGCCGATGGCGGCGGTAACGCTCATCGACGCCGAACAGCAGTGGATCAAGGCCGTGGCCGGCGCCGGGCTCAAATCGGGACCGCGCGAGCTGGCCTTCTGCAACGAAACCATCAAGCAGCGCGGACCGCTCGCCATAACCGACGCCACCCTCGACAGCCGCTTCGCCGAAAATCCGTACGTGACCGGGGCACCGCACATCCGCAGTTACCTGGGTGTGCCGCTGACGACGCCGGAGGGGTACAATATCGGCTCGCTGTGCGCCATCGATACCGAGCCGCGGCCGTTCGATGCGCGGCAGGCCGCCATCATCAAGAGCCTCGCCGAGATCGTGGTCGAGCAGTTCGAGCTGCGCCAGATCGCTCGGCAGGATGCCATGACCGGGGCGTTGACGCGCCGCGGATTCCTTGCCGAAGTGGAGAAGGAATTCCTGCGTGCGACGCGGTACGATCGCCCATCGGCCCTGATGGTCATCGACGTCGACAATTTCCGCGTCATCAACGACCGACACGGTCACCCGGCTGGAGATGCGGTTCTGGTCTCGATCGCCAATGCCTGCATGTCCGCAATGCGCAAGTCGGATGTGTTCGGTCGCATCGGTGGCGAGGAATTCGCGATGCTGCTGCCCGAAACCGACGCGGACGACGCGCGCGACGCGGCCGAACGGATCCGCCAGATCGTTGAATCGACAATCGTCGAGACGTCATCGCAGCTCATTCGCGCCACCGTGAGCATCGGCATCGCGCCCATCCCCGCCGTGTCGGAAAGCGCCCTCGGCTGGCTGTCCGAAGCTGATATCGCGGTCTACGAAGCCAAGCAGTTTGGCCGCAACCGGGTCGCCGTGGCCCGGGCGCGGCGCCCGGTGACGCCGCAGATGGAGCTTGCGCGGCAGGTCGATCGACCGAACTGAAGCTTACATGCAGGTAAGGTTCGGAACCTCCGGTCATCCGAATAGTTCGATTCTGCACACCCAAAGGAGTGCAGAATGCACAAGATCACCGCTTCACTCGCATTTCTGGCGCTGCTCGGCGCTACGGCAGCCGCGACGCCAAGCCTAGCGCAATCGACAACGACCACGACGATGTCGCGCGGGTCGATCGACTGTTCGCTTCCCGCCAACTACAACAATCCCTATTGCGTGCGGCTGCGCGGCCAGGGTCACACCGGCTCGGGCTACGGCACCAATGGCGCGCTGGGCAGCGGCGGGTCCAACAACAATAACGCTGCGCAAGGTGGACAGGGCGGCAATGCATTGCCCTCGCCGAACAACTCGGGTCCGAAGCCTGGCTCCTTCAACTGGTCGTCGCACGACCGCGACATGTTCCACCAGCGCTTCCGCGGCTTCAATTTTGGGACGTTCGGCACGCCGAACTTCACCATCCACCTGGGCATCGGCGTCCCGCACAGCTATTACCACAATCTGCGTCCGGTTCCGCGCAGCATCTACCGTTACTATCCGTGGTTCCGCGGCTATCTGTACTTCGTCCGCGGCGGACAGTTCGTGATCGTCAGCCCGCGCACCTACAGGATCGTCGCGGTCATCTGACCTACTGTGTTCCGTATGAAGGGCCCACCGGAAGGCGGGCCCTTTTTCCGTTGCATGGTGGCGCCCTCGACTAGAGTGTAGCGGGTGTCCCGATCAGGGTACTGTGCGTGTGATATCTGGCCCAATCGAACGCCTTGAGCAGTTCCGAATGCTTCTGAAGCGCCGCCATGTCCGGGTACATTTCGACGCCGAAGAACTCCCAGCGTTCATTCGACCAGGTCGAGTCGCACAGCGGGATGACGGCCTTGCCGCCGACCCTCTCTAGAGCGTCGTTCACCTTGGCGATGAGGCTCTTCTGGTCGTCTTTGGACAGTCGATACCACGCCTCCGAGAAGGACACGCGGAACGCCTTGTAGATTGGTTCTGACATGCTTCCACCTCCATGAATACCGGCCGGTAGACTATCGCTTCGAGGAAGAAGGCGGTAGCGACCGAGGTCGCACCGACCGCCGGAATTGGGGCGCAGGACGCCTTGCCCAGCTTTTCGCCGGGCACGCCGGCCAGGACCAAAGTTCTGCTAAGTGCTGGTGCCGGCAACAGGATTTGAACCCGTGACCCCCTGATTACAAAAAAAGTGCTGCGCGATATTGCCAACCATCCTAACAATCGCGCTTTCAAAAATCCCTTGATTTCTGGCCGTTTCCGCATACGTGATGGTTGAGGATGTCACGGGCAGTAACGGTTTTTTGGAACCCCTATGGAACCCCAAAACCGCCCCTGACGAAACGACAGGGGATCGCGCGCATGCCGAAGTTGACGCTAACGGATGCCTTCGTCAGCAGCATCGTCGTCAAGGAGCGAACGGAATTCTGGGATCAGGCAAAGCACTCCGCGGTGGTGCTCCGAGTGACGCCGGCGGGC
>JBQCIY010000132.1:0-53812 GCA_051953275.1 Devosia sp.
AGCTTCTTGCGCAGCTTGCAGATGAAGACGTCGATGATCTTGAGCTCGGGCTCGTCCATGCCGCCATAGAGATGGTTGAGGAACATCTCCTTGGTCAGCGTCGTCCCCTTGCGCAGGGAGAGCAGCTCGAGCATCTGGTATTCCTTGCCGGTCAGGTGCACGCGCTGGGTCTGCACCTCCACCGTCTTGGTATCGAGGTTGACCGTGAGGTCGCCGGTCTGGATGACCGACTGGGCATGGCCCTTCGAGCGGCGGACGATGGCGTGGATGCGGGCGACCAGCTCGTCCTTGTGGAACGGCTTGGTCATGTAGTCGTCGGCGCCGAAGCCGAGGCCGCGCACCTTGTCTTCGATGCCGGCAAGACCGCTCAGGATCAGGATGGGAGTCTGCACCTTGGCGACGCGCAGGGTGCGGAGCACCTCGTAGCCGCTCATGTCGGGCAGGTTCAGGTCAAGCAGGATGATGTCGTAATCATAGAGCTTGCCGAGATCGACGCCCTCTTCACCGAGGTCCGTCGTGTACACGTTGAAACTTTCGGATTTGAGCATCAGCTCGATGCTCTGCGCCGTCGCGCTGTCGTCCTCAATCAAGAGCACACGCATGCCGTTCCCCTTAAAGTCGTTCCTGCTGGAACTTGGGGAAACGGCGCCACCCGCCATCACCCCTAACCGATCCCTACTGGATATGACTCAAACCTAAGCGCCATTAGTTAACAAAGTTTAATTCTGATCCGCAATATGCAAAGCAATTGCTACTGCATGTTAATTAACTCATTGAATTCAAACGTTAAAATCGATCAATGGAACTTAAGATTTTAGGTTAAGAAAGGCTTTTAATCGACTCTTGCGACTCAGCGTTCCGGGGTTTTGGCCTGTGGAAAAACGGCAGGAGGCGGAAGCGCTCGAACTGCACGTGCAAAGTCGATGATTAACGCTTTTTGCTTAACGTTCCGTTAGCGTTGTCAGAGCCGATTCGAGGGACGTTCCAGTTGCGCGCATTGACCGCCGACATCGAGGCGATCGACGAGGTCGAGGTCTTCGGCCGGGTCAAGACGGTGCAGGGCCTGCTGATCGAAGTCGTGGGCCCGGTGCGTGAGTTGCGCGTCGGCGGCCGGGTGCAGATCGAGACCACCGGCGGGGAAACGCTCGAGGCCGAGATCATCGGATTCCGCGATGGCCACGCCCTTTGCCTGCCGTTCGGGGCGCTGACCGGCGTGCGGCTCGGCTGCAAGGCGGTGTTCCAGCGCAATGACGGCTCCGTCTATCCGACCGATGGCTGGCTCGGCCGGGTGGTCAACGCCAACGGCGAGCCGATCGACGGCAAGGGGCCGCTGCCGCGCGGCGTCGCCTCCTACCCGCTGAAGCAGCAGGCGCTGCCCGCACATGCGCGTGCCCGCGTCGGCGCGCCGATCGACATGGGGGTCAGGGTGATGAACACCTTCACCACCATGTGCGAGGGCCAGCGCATGGGCATCTTCGCCGGGTCCGGCGTCGGCAAGTCGGTGCTGATGTCGATGCTGGTGCGCAACTCCACCTCAGACGTTGCGGTTGTGGGGCTCATCGGCGAGCGCGGCCGCGAGGTGCAGGAGTTCGTCACCGACTATCTGGGCGAAGCTGGCCTCAAGCGCGCCATCGTGGTCGTCGCCCCCTCGGACGAAGCGGCGCTGATGCGGCGGCAGGCCGCCTACCTGACGCTGGCGCTGAGCGAATATTTCCGCGACCAGGGCAAGCGGGTGCTCTGCATGATGGACAGCCTCACGCGCTTTGCCATGGCGCAGCGCGAGATCGGCCTGTCCATCGGCGAGCCGCCGACGGCCAAGGGTTATCCGCCGACGGTGTTTGCAGAATTGCCACGGCTGCTCGAAAGAGCCGGCCCGGGGCTGGTGAATTCGGGCAGCATTACGGGTCTATTTACCGTTTTAGTCGAAGGTGATGACCACAATGAACCCATTGCAGATGCCGTCCGCGGCATCATCGATGGGCACATTGTGATGGAGCGAGCGATTGCTGAACGGGGGAGGTACCCCGCCGTCAATGTGCTCAGGTCCATTTCGCGCACCATGCCGGGGTGCGTGCCGCCCGCGGTACGCCCGGTCCTGCAGAAGGCGCGGGAATTCATGTCGGTGTACGCCGACATGGAGGAGCTGATCCGGCTGGGGGCTTACCGGAAGGGATCGGATCCTCAGGTCGACCGCGCCATCGCTCTGTCGCCCGCGTTCGAGGCGTTCCTCGGACAGCAGCGTGAAGAGCGGACCAGCATCGCAGACGGCTACACCATGCTGGCGGCGATCCTGGACAAGGCCGGAAAGTGACTGACTTGAGTGTGTAAGGAGTACAAGTCATGAAGTCGCGCAGCGAGAGCCTGATCCGGCTCAAGAAATTTCAGGTCGACGAAAAGCGTCGCCAGGTTGCGCAGATCGAGATGATGGTCGCCGACTTCGAGCGCATGGCCGCCGAGCTCGACCAGCAGATCGAAATCGAACAGCAAAAGACCGGCATCTCCGACGTCGCCCATTTCGCCTATTCGACCTTCGCCAAAGCCGCCATCCAGCGGCGAGACAACCTGCTGCGTTCGGCCGCCGACATGCGCGACCAGCTCGAAACCGCGCAGGATGCGCTGGCCGAAGCGGTTGAAGACCTCAAGAAGGTCGAGCTGCTCGATCAGCGCGAGCAGGGCCGCGAGGCCGCTGCCGACGCCAAGGCCGAGCAGGACGAATACGACGAGATCGGCCGCCTGCGGCATCGGCGCTGAGCGAAAGCGCCCCGAGACGTTCGTCGGATCAGTAGGTCTTCATCGCGAGGTGGGCCATGCCGCCTTCCTCGAATGGCTCGCCGAAGGCGGCGAAGCCGAGCTTTTCGTACATCGGCACCTTGTCGATCTGCGCCGTGAGATAGAAGCGCGTCGCCCCATTGCTCCGCGCGTCGGTCATGGCAAAGCGCACCATGGCGCTGGCGATGCCGAGGCCGCGCCGCTCGCGGACCACGGCCACGCGGCCGATCTTCACGTGCTCGGGCAAGAACAGCAGGCGCAACACCCCGACGACATTGCCGTCGACGAGGCAGACGATGTGGGTGGCGGTCTGGTCGTAGGCGTCCCGCTCGACGCTCTCGGGCACATTCTGCTCAACAATGAACACCTGCCGTCGCACCTCACGGGCAAGGCGGCCCAGGTCGGAATGGTAAGGGACCTTGAGGAACAGCGGCTGGGGCATGGCGGCCGGACCAAACCACCACGCGGGCCAAAAGGAAAGGGCCCGCCCGTCTGTGCGACGAGCGGGCCGGTTCCGTTGAAAGAGGGCTTACTGCGCCGCGCTGCTCGAGGCGGTCACATCCATGCTGGTGCTCGACGTTGCCGGCTCTGTCGACCCCGACGGGGCCGCGGAGGCAGACGATGCATCCACCGTCTTGAAGTCCGGCGCGCTGGTCAGTTGATCCTTGGTGGTCTGCAGCACGAAGCGGTGGGTGTTGTCTGAGGCTACGGTCCACTGCAGGGCGCCGAAATCGACCGCCACCTGCTTTTCGCCGATGCCGAGGAAGCCGCCGACGCCGACGATGACCGCGGCGATATTGCCGTTCTCGTTGACGATGAAGTCGGTGATCTTGCCGAGATTGTTGGCCTTGTCGCCGGTGCCGTCATAGACGGGAGAGCCGATGATCTTGCTCGCCAGGTGATCGGTGTCGGCCTGGGTGTAGCCGGAGAGGATGTTGACCTGGGTCCGCCCGCTGGTCGTGGTGGTTGTCGTCGTCGAGGTGGCCGTCGGCGCCGAGGACATCATCGAGGAGTCCATCGAGCTCGCAGTCGACATCTGGGACGACATGGCGGAGCTGTCCATCATGGCAGACGAACTGGTCGCGGAGTTGTCCGCGGCCGATGACGAGGACATCGCCGAGGACTCCATGGCCGACGAGGAGGACTGGGCGAGGGCACCGGTGATGAGCACAGCCGTCAACGCCGTGCCGCCGAGAAGCAGACGGATCATTTTGATCTCCAGATTTTGTGTTGCCCGCGGTGCGGGGTGTCGAAGCGAAAACTCTGTTCGCCGCAGGTCGTTCCGAAGAAAGATTGTGCTAGTATCGCAAGGTGTTCCTGTCGATCTTTGACATCTTCAAGGTCGGGATCGGCCCGTCGTCGTCGCACACGATGGGGCCGATGCTGGCAGCGGGCCGCTTCCTCGATCTGATTGGACGTGCGCCGCTCCCCGCCGGCGATCTCGCGCTCGGCTGCCGGCTCTACGGGTCACTCGCTTATACCGGCGAGGGCCACGGGACCATCCGGGCAGTGTATTGCGGACTGCTCGGCATCGTGCCGGAGACCTATGACCGCGCTGCAGCCGACCAAGCGCTGGCGGAACTGGCGCGAACTGGAACCATACGGTTGCGCAACGGCCGGCTCGTCGGTCTGCCGCAGGATTCCGTGACGACCGAACGCGGCAAGAGACTTCCCGCGCATCCGAATGGAATGACCTTCTTTCTGCGGAGCGGCGAGGGCACAGAGGTGGTCGCGGAGAGCTATTTCTCGATCGGCGGAGGGTTTGTCCTCACCGAAACGGAGATGGCCGCCGGAACGATCAAGCCAACTGACGCGGGCGTCCCCTATCCGTTCGACAATGCGGCGCAGATGCTGGCGATGGGCGAGACATCGGGCCTGACCATCGCGCAGATGAAGCGGGCCAACGAATTGAGCGGGGGGCTCGACGATCTCGACCGGCGCATCCTCGAACTGTGGGACGTGATGGATCGTTGCATCGATCGCGGACTTGGCGCGGACGGCATTCTGCCCGGTGGGCTGAATGTGCGGCGACGCGCCCATGGGCTGGTCGAAAAGCTCGCGATACGCGCCGGAGCCAATGATGCGCCGCTGCATTCAGCCGTCGACTGGTTGCAAGCCTATGCGATGGCGGTGAACGAAGAGAACGCCGCCGGTGGGCAAGTGGTCACGGCGCCGACCAACGGTGCCGCCGGCGTTATCCCTGCGGTCGTCCGCTACTATCTCGACCTCGTCCCCGGCGCCTTGCGTGACAAGGTGCCCGACATGCTGCTGACTGCCGCGGCGGTCGGCGGACTGATCAAATACAATGCATCGATCTCGGGGGCCGAGGTCGGGTGCCAGGGAGAAGTAGGATCGGCATCGGCGATGGCTGCGGCGGCGCTCTGTGCGGCGCTCGGCGGCAGCAACGCGCAGATCGAGAATGCGGCGGAGATTGCCCTCGAACACCACCTGGGGATGACGTGCGATCCCATCCGCGGGCTGGTGCAGGTGCCCTGCATCGAGCGCAACGGGATGGGCGCGGTGAAGGCGGTGGCGGCTGCATCGCTGGCGCTGCTCGGCGACGGACGTCATGTCGTGCCGCTCGATGCTGTGATCGAGACCATGCGACAGACCGGGCGCGATATGGACGAGCGCTACAAGGAGACGTCGTTGGGAGGCCTAAGCGTCAGCCTGCCGGAGTGCTGATCACAGATGCAGCATGTCCTTGATGAAGAGGGCGTCGATGCCAAGCGAGACGAACACCATCGCCACATACCACGGCGCAAACACGATCCAGGCCAGCACTCGTGCCACGCCCCATCGGGATTCGGGCTCCTCGGCGACGTATTCTCGCCGCGGGCGGAGGTTCTGGTTGAGCGCCGGCTCCGGCTTCAGCAGAGGACGCTGCGGGTCGTCGATGGAAATGGCAGGAGCCTGGGGCTCGACCATTAGCGGCGGAGCCTTGCTGGCGTTTCCATCCGGCGCCGCCTGCGGCAGCCTGGCTGCCTCGGAGACGATACGCGCCGCATCCTCCCGGTAAAAACCGGTGGCCTTGGTCTTGCCGTCTAACAAAATGCCCGCCCGCAACGCACCCACTACGGCATCAGTTGAATCACTGAGTTCGAACGCTGTAAATCGGGAGACCTGCCGGCAATTGTGACTAATCCACTGTTTCGTTACATACCCACGCGATTTAGGCGCCCACGTGTGTCGGAGAAACCGCGGCCCGCTGGATTTCTCAATCCAAGATAACGTGAGCAGCGCCGCAGATGTGCGCGGCCGCCGGACTCACTTGGGCCGATTGGCATTCCGTTAGCACAGTTTGTGCACAGTGCAGGCGATCCGCGAGGTCGCGATGGGCACAACTCCGACACGGCTGCAGGGTTTGGCACCGCCGGTTGCGCGGGTGGTGCTGATTGCCGTCGGTGTGATCTGCGTGGCACTGGTCCTGCTGTCGCTCCAGGTCGGGCCGCCGCCGTTGCCGCGGCCCGGTGCACATGGCGACCTCGAGCTCTACGGGAATGTGGTCACGCGGCTCAGGGCGGGCGAGTCCTATCACCAGGCGCTGCATGCCGAGCTGCTGGCGGGCGACTATGGAACCCTGTCGGTGTTCAACTGGCGGCCGCCCTTCTTTTTGACAATGGTCTCGTGGTTTCCGAGCAACGCGCTGGCCCAGATCGTGCTGGTGCTGGTGTCGGCTGTTGCTGGGATAATGGCCGGTGTCGTGGTCGGTCGAGACGGTCCGCGCGCCATGGTCCTGGGCATGGCCCTGCTTGCCATCCTCAGCCTCGTTTCGGTGCTGGTGCCGCAGGCGGCGCTCACCTGCGAGCTCTGGGCCGGGGTACTCACACTGCTCTCGGTTTCGTCCTACGGCTTGGGACTTCGCCGGCTGGGGTTTGCCGCCGCGGTCCTCGCGCTGCTCTGCCGTGAGATCTCCGGCATCTACGTCCTGATCTGCGTGGCACTCGCGGTACGCGAACGGCGCTGGCGGGAAGTGGCCATGTGGGCCGTGGTGCTCACTGGATTCGCGATCTATTACGGCTGGCATGCCGAAATGGTGTGGTCGCTGCTCGGACCTGCCGACCGCGCCTACAAGGAGGGCTGGCTGCAGGTCGGCGGGGCGATGTTCCTGCTCTCCGCCAGCTCGTTCAACGGCATGTTCATGCTGGCGCCGATGTGGGTGACTGCGTTGATACTGCCGCTGGCTTTGCTCGGGCTCCTCGCGTCGCCCGCCGCGTGGATGACGCGGGTCGGCCTCACGGTCGCAGCGTATCTGCTGATCTTTGCGTTTGTCGGGAAGCCAGTGAACCTCTACTGGGGCGCGCTCTATACGCCGCTGCTGTCATTCGGCCTGCTCTGGGCGGGACCGGCAGTGCGCGACCTTTGGGTCGCTGCGCTGGTTCCTCGCGCCACCGCCTAAACTGCGCCGATCGTCCTGAGACGGATACGGGGATGCACCTCGTTCTGGCTCATCACGACGGTCTGCGGGCGGAAGCGCTCGATGATGGCGCGAACGTGCGGCCGGACCGACGGCGAGGTGATCAGCACCGGCAACTCGCCGATCTGTGCGGCATTCTCGAAGCCCTGCTGGATCGCGAGGATGAACTGTTGCAGGCGAGACGGGGCCATGGCGAGATGGCGGTCGGCGCCTTCGCCCACCATGGCTTCGGCGAAGTCGCGCTCCCATTGCGGCGACAGCGTCAGCAGCGGCAGGTTGCCGTCGGGACCGAGATTGGCGGCGCAGATCTGGCGGGCGAGACGCGAACGCACGTGCTCGGCGATCATCTGCGTGGTGCGGCCGCCGCCCGCGACTTCGGCGATGCCCTCGAGGATCGTGGGCAGGTCGCGGATCGAAATGCGTTCGCTGAGCAGATGCTGCAGCACCCGCTGGATGCCGGACACGGAGATGTGCGCGGGCACGATATCTTCGACGAGCTTCTGCTGATCCTTGGGGAGGCCGGCAAGAAGGCTCTGCACGTTGGCGTAGCTCAGGAGATCCGAGACATTGGCCTTGAGCACCTCGGTCAGGTGAGTCGAAATAACTGTCGATGGGTCGATGATCGAATAGCCTTTGAGCTCGGCCTCGTCGCGCAGCGCCAGCTCGATCCAGGTCGCCGGCAGGCCGAAGGTGGGCTCGGTCGTATGATAGCCGGGCAGGGTGATTTCCTTGCCCATAGGGTCCATGACCATGAGCTGGTTGGCGTAGATGCGGCCCTTGCCGGCATCGACTTCCTTGATCTTGACGACGTAGTCGTTGGGCTCCAGCTGCATGTTGTCGAGGATGCGCACCGGCGGCATCACGAAGCCGAGTTCGGTCGCAAGCTGCCGGCGGAGCGCCTTGATCTGCTCGGTGAGACGGTCCGAGCCGGTCTCGTCCTCCTTGACGAGCGAGAGCAGGGCGTAGCCGAGCTCGAGCTTCAGCTCATCGATCTTGAGGCTCTCGGAAATCGGCGCGTCCTCGGTCGGCTTGGCCGTCGTGGTCTTGCCGGTGATCGCTTCGGCAGCGGCCCGGGCGAGATCGGCGGCCTTCTTCCTGGTCGAGCGGAAGGCGAGGTAGGCAATGCCGCCCGAAAGGGCGAGGAAGGGCAGGATCGGCATACCCGGCAGGAAGGCCATGACGCCGATCACCGCCGACGACATGCCCAGCGCCTTGGGGTAGCCGGTGAACTGCGCGACCAGCGCCTTGTCGGCAGAGCCGGTCACGCCGGCTTTCGAGACGAGGAGGCCAGCGGCGGTCGAGACGATCAGCGAGGGGATCTGCGAGACGAGGCCGTCACCCACGGTCAGCAGCGTGTAGTTGTTGCCGGCTTCCTGAAAGCTCAGGCCCTGCTGCAGCACGCCGATCACCATGCCGGCGATGATGTTGATGAAGGTGATGAGAAGGCCCGCGATGGCGTCGCCACGCACGAACTTGCTGGCGCCGTCCATGTTGCCGAAGAAAGCGCTCTCGGCTTCGAGGTTGCTGCGGCGCTTGCGGGCGGTCGCCTCGTCAATGAGGCCAGCACTGAGATCGGCATCGATCGCCATCTGCTTGCCGGGCATGGCGTCGAGGTTGAAGCGCGCCGCGACTTCGGCGATGCGGCCGGAGCCTTTGGTGATGACGATGAAGTTGACGATGATGAGGATCGCGAACACCACCACGCCGATAACGAAATTGCCGCGCATCACGAAGCTGCCGAAGGCTTCGATGACGTGGCCGGCGGCGTCAGGCCCGTTGTGGCCATTGGACAAAATCAGGCGCGTCGTCGCGAGATTGAGTGCGAGCCGCATCATCGCGGCGATCAACAGCACCGTCGGGAATGAACTGAACTCGAGGGGCGCCTGGATGAACAGCGACGTCATCAGGACGAGCACCGAGAAGACGATCGAGATCGCCAGCAAGATGTCGAGCAGGAACGGCGGCAGTGGGAGGATCAGGACGACGATGATCGCCATGACGCCGACTGCCAGTCCGATGTCACTCGAACGGAGAAGGTGGTTCAGCTCCTTCAGCGTGGGCAGGCGGAAACCGGCGCGCGGAGCTGCCGACGGCTGAGTGATGTCTGCCAACTACGCGCTCTTTCGCACTTCGCCGGGGGCGGGAACGTGGGTACCCTCGTCGGCATACTGGTTGAGCTTGTTGCGCAGGGTGCGGATCGAGATGCCGAGGATCGTCGCCGCATGTGTGCGGTTGCCGAGCACGTGATCGAGCGTCTCCAGGATCAGGTCGCGTTCGACATCGGCAACGGTACGTCCGACCATCGAGCGCGAGATACTTTCCGCGACCTGCGCCGCCTGCGTCGCGAGGGAGGCGGTCTGCACCGTCTCGGAGAGTCCGGCGCCATCGGGCATGACGATCGCGTCCGGCCCGATGGTGTCGCCGGCGGCGAGCAGGACGGCCCGGTGCAGCGTGTTCTCGAGTTCGCGGACGTTGCCGGGCCACGGCGCCTGCATCAACGCCCGGCGCGCTTCGTCGGTTAGCCGACGCGGTGGCAGACCGTTGGCCTTGGAGTATTTATCGACGAAGTGGTCGGCGAGAGCGGCGATGTCGCCGGGTCGTTCGCGCAACGGCGGCAGCTTGAGGTTGACGACGTTGAGACGGAACAGCAGGTCCTCGCGGAAACTGCCGTTGCGGACGGCCTCGCTCAGATTGCGGTTGGAGGTGGCGATGATACGGATGTCGACCGGCACGGGGCGCGTACCGCCGACGCGATCGATCAGCCGCTCCTGGATGGCACGCAGGAGCTTGGCCTGCAGGCGCACATCCATCTCGGAGATTTCATCCAGCAGCAGCGTGCCGCCGGAAGCTTCCTCGAACTTGCCGATCCGGCGCGCGACCGCGCCGGTGAAGGCGCCCTTCTCGTGGCCGAACAGCTCGCTTTCGAGCAGGTTTTCGGGAATGGCGGCGCAGTTGACTGAAATGAAGGCCCGCCCGGCGCGCTTCGACTTGCTGTGGAGGTGCTTAGCCATCACCTCCTTGCCCGTCCCGCTCTCGCCGGTGATCAGGACCGAGGCATCGGACGGCGCGATCTGCTCGGCGAACTGGACGACCCGCGCCATGCTGGGGTCACGGAACAGGAAGTCCGAGCTCTCACGGGCCACGGCCGCGATGACGGCAGCAATGAGCTCGGCGTCGGGCGGCAGCGGGATATATTCCTTGGCGCCGGCGCGGATGGCGTTGACCGCCGCCGCCGCGTTGGTTTCGGTGCCGCAGGCAACGACCGGAATGTGGATGCGCTCTGCATCGAGCGCGGCGATGAGCCCGGGGATGTCGACCATCACGTCGACCAGCAGCAGGTCGGCGCCGCGGCCGGAGCGCAGGCTCGACAAAGCGATGTCGATGCTGGCGGCATGGGCGACCTTGGCGCCCCCCTGCATCGCGAGCTTGGTGGCTTCGGAGAGCTGCCCCTCGAGGGCGCCGATGATCAAGAGTCTCATGACGGTGTCCCTAAGCTGCTTTGATGATTTCGGTCATGGTGACGCCAAGGCGGTTCTCGACGAGGACGATTTCACCGCGGGCGACGAGCCGTTCGTTGATGAAGATTTCGACCGCTTCGCCGACCTGGCGGTCGAGTTCGACGACGGTGCCGACGTCCATCTTCAAGAGATTGGCGACCGGGATGCGGGTGCGGCCCAGGATGACCGAGATGCGGACGGGAACGTCGAACACCGCCTCGAGATCGGCCGCGGTGCGTTCGACGACCTGAGCGGGGCCATTGCGCTCGGGCGCTTCCATTTCTTCGAGGCCGAGACCATTGGGTTCGTTGGCCATCATTGTGCTCCAGCGTCAGGGCCGCGGCGCGCGGCGAGAAAATTGGCGATACGGGCGTCGATCTGGCTCTCGAGCGTGGCGCGGTCGCGGGCGATGCCACCGTCGACCCACTCGATACGGGCATCCCCCTGGGCCCGGTCGGGGTCGCCGAGGACAACGAGCCGTCCGGTAAAGCCCGACGTGGCAATGCGTGTGGTAGCGATCTCGCGGACGGCTTCGGCGAGCTCAGGCGCGCAGCGGATGACAAGGTGCGGCACGGCATCGAGCGAGGCGAGACAATCGGTGATCAAGGCTTCGATCTCGGCGGTCGGCGATTGGGCGATCATCGCGCCAGCGAGCTTCTTGCCGATGGCGGCTGCAAGTCCAACGGCATCGGCGAGCGTCGCGGTACGATGATCGTCGAGCGCGGCATTCACCGCCGCGGCATGGTCGGCAAGGCGTTCGGCGGCCTGGGCGAGCCGCTCGGCCGCCTTGACGGCTTGCGCTCGCTGCCCCTCGGCCAAGCCGTCGCCATAGCCCTCGGCGCGTGCCTTCGAGATCAGCGCGGCGAGTGCGCTCTCGGTTAGAACGGAGTTACGTTCCTCGCGGTGGCCGAGGTCGAGGTCGAAGCGGAACTTGACGGGAGTGGCAGCGCTCATCCGATCATCTCCTCATCGGCCTTGCCCTTGTTGAGGATGATCTCGCCGCGGGCGGCCATATCCTTGGCCATGGCGACGAGGCGGCCCTGCGCTTCGTCGACGTCCTTTAGGCGGACGGGACCCATGGCCTCCATGTCGTCCTTGAGCAGCTTGCCGGAGCGGGCCGACATGTTGGAGAAGAAGATGTCCTTGAGCGTGTCGTTGGCACCCTTGAGCGCGAGCGCAAGCTCCTTCTTTTCGACCTTGTTGATGAGCGTCTGGACAGCCCCGCCATCGAGCCGACCGAGGTCTTCGAAGGTGAACATGAGCGCCTTGATGCGCTCGGCACCTTCGCGGTCGGACTCCTCGAGCGAGGCGATGAAGCGGGCCTCGGTCTGGCGATCGAAGGCGTTGAAGATTTCGGCCATCTGCTCGTGGCTGTCGCGACGCTTACTGTGGCTGAGCGTCGACATGAATTCGGTGCGCAGCGTGGTCTCGATCTTCTCGAGGATTTCCTTCTGCACCGGGTCGAGCGACAGCATGCGCTTGATCACGTCCATCGCCAGCTCTTCGGGCAGGATCGCGAGCACCCGGCTGGCATGGTCGGTCGCGATCTTGCTCAGCACCACCGCGATGGTCTGGGGGTATTCGTTCTTCAGGTAGGAGGCGAGGATGTCCTCCTGCACGTTGCTCAACTTCTCCCACATGTTGCGGCCCGCGGGGCCGCGGATTTCCTCCATGATCGCATCGACGCGGTCGGGCGGCAGGAAGGAGAGGAGGAGACGCTGCGTGGTCTCGGAGTTTCCCGAAACCGAGCCGTTGGCGGAGACGTGGGTGACGAACTCGGCAAAGAGCGCGTCAAGCATTTCCTGGGTAATCGGTCCCATGCGCACCATGGTTCGGGAGAGGACCTTGATCTCCATCTCGTCGAGCTCTTCGAGGATCGGCCGGCCGTAGTCGGGCCCGAGCGACAGCAGCAGCACGGCCGCCTTCTCGTCGCCGGTCAGTTCGCGCTGCGTGGCGTGTTCGCCAATCACGAGCTGGCGTGACATTCCCTGCTGGATATTGGTGGGTGTTTGAACTGCGGGAGCAGCCATCGGTCAACTCACACTGCGCTCGAGAGCCAGTCGCGCACGATCAGCGCAGCCTGCTTAGGATTTTCTTCGACCAGGGTGCCAACGGTCCTCAACGTTTGCGCCTGGGCCGCGCCGAGATTGCGCGCGTCCTTCATCCAGCCCGGAAGCGTCGGAGAATGGGCGGGCTCATCGGTAGTGACCATCTCCTGCCCAGCCGTTCCTGGTGCGGAGATCGACCCCGGCGCGCCGGCTACCGCCATGGCGGGGACACCGACCTCGGCGCTCACCGGCAGCGCCAAGGGCTTGTTCTCGGGCGCCAGCACGCGCTTGAGCAGCGGGCGCATGACGAAGAAGACCAGCGCGAGGGCGATGATCAGGGTCACCACCATTTCGGCGCCGTTGATCAGGTCGTCGCGGGTGAAGTCGAAGAGGCCGGGGCCGGCGCTTCCTTGCGCGGCAGGAGCCGGACCCTGCGCGAACTGCAGGTTACTGACGGTGATCTGATCGCCGCGGGTGTTGTCGAAGCCAATGGCCGACTGCACCAGCGCCTTGATCTGATCAAGCGTTGCCTGATCGCGCGGCGTGTAAGTCTGGTTGCCCTTGCTGTCGGTGGCGTAGGTCCCATCAACGAGAACGGCGACCGACAATCGCTTGATGGCTCCGGGATCGGTCAGGGACGTCTGGCTGGTATTGGAGATTTCGTAATTGGTCGTCTCCTCATCGGTGCTGCCCGCCTGCGACGTGCCGCCGGCCGGCGTGGTCGTGGTGGTCGCGCCCGGTAGCTGCGTCGACGCCGAGACCTGACCGGAATTGCTGGCATCCGTCGAGTTGTTCGCGACCTGTTTGGTCTGCGTCGACCGCACGACCTGGCCGTTGGGATCGAAGCTCTGTTCGGTCTTGGTGACATGCGTCATGTCGAGGTCGGCCGATACCTCGACGCGCGCACGGCCGTCGCCGACCACACTGCCCAGCAGGTTCTCGATGCTGGTCCGCAACCGGGTCTCGATGGCGACCTTGCGCTCGTCGGCTTCGCCGGCGAGCACCGTCGAGTCGTTGCCGTCGCCGGCGCCTGTGGCGAGCAGGTTGCCCTGATCGTCGGCGATGGTCACCCGATCGGGCGTCAGGCCTTCAACAGCAGAGGCAACGACGTGCTGGATGGCGCGGATTTCTTCGTTGGTAAGCTGACCGCGCACGGAGACGACGATCGACGCGGTCGGATCTTTCTTGTCGCGTGAGAAGAGTTGCCGCTCCGGAAGCACCAGGTGCACGCGGGCGGACTTGATGCGGGCAAGCGAAGAGATGGTACGGGCGAGTTCACCTTCGAGGGCGCGAACGTTGTTGATGTTCTGCACAAAGCTGGTGGCGCCAAGCGTATTCTGCTGATCGAAGATTTCGTAGCCGACCTGGCCTTTGGTTGGTAGCCCGTCACCGGCCAGTTGCATCCGGACGCTGGTGATCTGATCGCGCGGAATGAGGATGGTGTCGCCGTCGCCGCGGATTTCGTTGGGGACGTTCTGCTTCTGCAGTTCTTCGACGATCGCCTGGGAGTCCTCGAGGCTGAGCCCGGTATAGAGCGGCGCCATTTGCGGCGTCGAGGCGCGCATGATCAGAAAGGCGAAGAAGCCGAGCATCAGGATCGCAACGGTGGCCATCGCCGCCACACGCTGCAATCCGAGGCGGTTGAAGAGCTGAATAAAACCGTTCACCCGAAACCGACCCGCCGCCCGCGTTGCCCCTGGTGACCCTCAGCGGATCACGTAGGCAAAAATTACCTAGCCGATGGTAAAGAAGGTCTTAACGCGGTGTCGCCAAACGCGACGATCCGCATGTTCTGCCCGGCGTTTCGGGCAAAGCGCTTTCGCAGGGGTTAATGAAAACGATCGCGCCCGGCATATCTTGCCGGGCGCGATCAAAAAATCGGTGGCTGCGAGGCGGATCAGCCTTCGCGATAGTGCTGGATCCAGGTGGTCCGCAAGCCGGCGAGCCCGTGCTTGTCGATGGCCGCCTGCCAGTTCAAGAACTCGTCGACGCTCAGCGTATAACGCGCACAGGCTTCCTCGAGAGACAGAAGACCGCCGCGAACGGCGGCGACAACCTCGGCCTTGCGGCGAATAACCCAGCGGCGCGTGGTCTTGGGCGGAAGATCTGCAATCGTTAGCGGACTTCCGTCCGGGCCGATTACATACTTCACGCGGGGACGCATTTGGACGGTCATTTTACTCACTGACTCAACCTGACCTCAGTCGAGCCTAGCCGATCGCGCTTAAAATTTGCCTAAGCTAGTGTCTACAAGGCGTTAAAATGCCATCGGTTCGAGATCAGGAATCGCAGAGGATTCAGTGACTTGTCCGCGCCCCGGGGCAACCGGCGTGCGGCGGGGAAGATGGCGGAGCCGTGGCAGGGTTAACGGACCGTTATGAGCTGGACGTAGTGGTCGAGACCGAGGTCACACCAGAAAGATTGACGCGGGCGCCGCCGATCAGCAGCACCGGTTCGGTGCCGGTAAAATCGACCCCGGTCACGACGCCGGTGGTCTGGGTCGTAACGGCGACGTTCTTGCCCGAGGCGTTCACGGCCGTCATCTGGATCGAGTAGGTCCCATTTGGCTGGGCGTTGCCGGAGCTGTCCTTGCCGTCCCAGGTGAAGGTGCCGCTGCCGCCCTGCATCTTGCCCTGCTCGCTGTAGACGACATTGCCGTTGGCGTCCTTGATGTCGACGTTGACGGTGGCAGCGTCGGCAAGGCTGAAATTCCACTGGGCCTGGTTGTTGACGAGTTCCGACCGGACGCCGTTCGCGCTGACGGTCTTGCCGATGTAGCCTACCGCGTTGGAATTCACGGTGTTGGCGTTTGCCGTCACCAGCGACGACAGGTAGTCGTTGGTCTTGAGCTGCTGTTCGACGCCCGAGAACTGCACCAGCTGCTGGGTGAACTGGTTGGTGTCGAGTGGGTCGAGCGGGTTCTGGTTCTGCAACTCCGTGGTGAGGAGTTGCAGGAACGTATCGAAATTGCCGGCGATGGTCTGCGCGTCCGTGGCATTGGAGGGCGTGGTCGACGACGTTGATCCGACACCGCTAACGGTCATGCTCTACTCCTATGCGAACAGGTTGACGCCGCCGGGCGAGGCGACGCCGCGATAAAGGGTGATTTGCGGAACGGCACTGATTGCATCCTCTGCCTCGCTATCGGCTGATGCTGAGAAACGGGGGGTGGAACCGTTGCCCCCGCCCGAATACTGGCCGCCGCCCAGCATGCCGGCGAACGGGTTCTGCCGCAGAGAAAATTGCAGATTGGTTTTGCCGGTATCCACACCGGCCTGACTCAGTGCCCGCTCGAGGGAGCCTTTGTCGCGTTGGAACATGTCGAGCGTCTCAGCGCGCTCGACAGTCAGGTGCGCGTTGACATTGCCCGACGCATCGACGTGCATCTTCACGTCGACGCGGCCCAGTTCGGGCGGGTCGAGCCGGATGGAGAAGCGGGACTGGCCGTCCTGGATCTGGCGCGCCATTTCGAACGCGACCTGGCCCATATTCACGGTTGCAGCGCTCGCGGCCTGATAGGCGGCCGGAATGATGCGCGGCGCGGTTTGCACTTGGGGCGCGGCTGCGGCGTTGGCGGCATCCGGAGCCTGAGCGGTTGGATCCGTCGCGTCTGGCTTTGTGGCTTCGGTCTTTGCTACCGCTTCGGCCACGAGCCTGACTTCAGGTTTGGACGCGACGGGCGGACCACTGGTCGTCGCGGACGCCGGTGTCGGAGCCTCCGCCGCCGACGGGGCCGCCGGCGCAGCAGTGCCCGCGTCCGGCGTTGGTTGCACCGATTGCGACTTGGCGCTCGTTGCGCTCGTTCGGCTCGGCGATGCTGCTTTCACCAGCGCGTCGGGAACAGCCAATTTGGTGTCCGAGGCGAGTTGCACTGGGGGCGTGGCCGACTTGACTACTGCAGCAGGCTTGGCCGCGAGCAGCGACTGGACCAGGGTGTCGAGGGACTTACCGCTCGTATCGCCGGCGGTTGTCAGGGCGCCTAGCGACTGCGGATCGGCCTCGGCCGTGGAGAGCATCTGCGTCAGGGTCTGAAGCTTCCTGGCAATGGTGGGAGAAATCGTCTGGACTGCGGCGGAAGCGTCGGAGAGTTGGCTCGCAAGGTCGGCAATGCCGGGTAGCGGCTGCGAGGATGTCGATGCAGGTGCTGTAGGCGTGGACGGGTCCGGCTGCTGCTGGTCGAGCGCAAGGCCAAGGCTGGCGAGGAATTGAGTCGTCTGATTGGACGGTGATGGCTGCTGCGCGCTGGGAGCCGGCGGCTGGGGGCCGCTTGCGGGTGTCGCGCCGGAGACGCCGCTAACGACCGCGGTTGTGTCATCGGGGCCGGCCGTCGCGGTCAAGGTCGGCGGGAGCGCCTGCGGCTGCGCCGGTTGTGCCATCAGGGCGGCCAGGGCGTCAGCGGTCTGGCCGAGCTTTTGCAGCAGGTCGGGGTCGGGAGCGTCTCCGGACTTGAGCTGGTCCTGCAGCGTCTTCAATTCGCGAGCAAGCTTCGCCAGAAGGGCCTTTGCCTGCGGCTGCTGCGTCGCTCCTGCTGAATTGGTGGTCCCAGTCGTTGGATCGACGGCGTCGCCAAGGGGAACAGGGGTGGCTTGCGTCGAGGTTCCGTTGCCGACAGCCTGGGTCGATACAGTGCCGGACTTTGCATCGCCGGTCGACGAGTTGAGCGCGAGGCTTCCGCCGCTCAAGAACTCATCGATAAGGGCTTCGAGGAAACTGGCCGCGCTGTTCCCGTTCGCACCAGCCGACGACCCGGTGTTGCTGCCGGAGGAGGTGCCTATGGCACCGCCCGCCGCAGCTGCAGCCGAATAGCTGATGATGAGATGCGACGTCAGTTTCGCCTCAAGAGGACAGAGTAATCCAAGCGAGGCGATGCATGTGGCGTGCCAAGTGGAATTGCGAGCCAGTTCAAGACCTTGGGAGTCCGGCGGCTCGGCAGTTTCTGCGTGCAACGGCAAATCTTGCCGGTTGCCCACATTGCGCCTATAGAGCCGCCGTTCACTGGGGCCTTGACCCCCAACTGGATGAAAACGATGGATCTGAACTCACTCGACCTGCCAAAGCGGCCGGAGAAAACCCGTGTCGTGGTCGCCATGTCCGGCGGCGTCGACAGTTCCGTGGTGGCCGGCTTGCTCGCCCGGCAGGGTTACGATGTCCTGGGGGTCACGCTTCAGCTCTACGACCACGGCGAGGCGACACACCGCAAAGGTGCGTGCTGTGCGGGTCAGGACATCCATGACGCCCGGCGCGTCGCGGCGACACTGGGCATTCCCCACTACGTGCTCGACTACGAGGATCGCTTCCGCAGCGCGGTGATCGAGCCGTTCGCCAATGCGTATCAGCAGGGTGAAACGCCGGTGCCATGCATCGCGTGCAACCAGTCGGTGAAGTTCGTCGACCTGATGGAGGTGGCACAGGACCTGGGGGCCGACGTGCTGGCAACGGGCCACTATGTGCAGTCGCGCCTGGAGAATGGCCGCCGCCGGTTGTACCGGCCGGTCGATGCATCACGCGACCAGAGTTACTTCCTGTTCGCGACGACCAAGGAGCAGCTTGATTTCCTGCGCTTCCCACTGGGCGGCATGAGCAAGCCGGCGGTGCGGGAATTGGCCCGCGATTTCGGGCTCGAGGTTGCCGACAAGCACGACAGCCAGGACATCTGCTTCGTACCACAGGGCAAGTATGCGGACGTGATCCGCCAGATGCATCCCGAGGCCTTCGCCGAAGGCGAGATCGTGCATGTCGACGGTCGCCCGCTCGGGAGGCACGGTGGCATCGCCAACTATACAGTCGGGCAGCGGAAGGGGCTGGGGATCGCGGCGGACGCCCCGCTCTACGTTGTGAAGCTCGACCACAAGACAGGCCGCGTCATCGTCGGAGCGCGCGAGGCGCTGATCACGAGGACGGTAAGACTTCGCGACGTGAACTGGCTTGGCGACACCATGAGCTTTTCCCGGGTTGCGTCAGGAAACGGGTTGCCGGTCGAAGTAAAGGTGCGCTCGACCCGGCCACCGCAGTCGGGTGTGGTGCAACTCGTCGATGGCGAGCTGCTGGTGACGCTGTATACCGGCGAGTACGGAATATCGCCGGGGCAGGCCTGCGTGTTCTATGCCGACGACAGCGAGACCAGCGAGGTGCTCGGCGGTGGCTTCATCGCAGAAGCGGTACCGCAAGCGCTGGTCGCCTGATCAGGGGATGGTGATCGGGTCCGACGGGGCCGCCGGATGCGGCGTCAGCTTTTCGAGCGTGATGTTGCCGTCGACGATGGCGAGGATGCCCGCGACGAAGGTGAGGATCAGCAGCACGACCACCACGACCCGGGGGGCGCTGAAGGCGTCATGATGCTGTCGGCGGTCATCGCTTTGCATCATTACCCGGACGAACTCGCTGAGGATGACGCAGAGGAATCCGTCGATTCCCGCAGCCGTTCATAGTTGCCGAGGCCTCCGAAAATAGCGCCGGCAATCATCAGAATGGCCACGACACCAAGCGCCAGCAAGGTGATGCGGGCAGGGGTCATTTTCCACGGCGAAATCGGCGGTTCGGTTGTCATGACGCATGACTTAGCGATCGGCCCAGGCCGGCTCAACCCCCCAAAATAATCGCGTTGCCGCACCCAAGGATGGCGTAACCCGTGGCGTCTCAAGGTCAAAGATGCCAATTCAAGGGTCTCAGGGGTGAACGGGTCTTTGGCTTTGACGCCGCAAGCGGCTGAACTTCCCATGCGGCCGGCGACCGCCGCGAACAGCAACGACCTGGTCCAACGGGCCAAGGGGGGCGACAGGCTGGCTTTCGAGCAGCTCCTCGAGACGCACTACGATTTCATCTTCCGCACGGCGTGCAAGTGGACCGGGAAGAAATCGGACGCCGAGGACATCGCGCAGGAGGTGTGCATCAAGCTGGCCACCGCCATCCGGAGCTTCGATGGACGATCGGCATTCACGAGTTGGCTCTATCGCGTGACCCTCAACATGGTGCGCGACACGCAACGCTCGACCAGCCGGCGCGACAGAACAGTGGATGCATTCTCCCTGGTGCATCCGGACGATGATCCAGGCAGTCAGGAGGAGGCGGCGACAGCACGAGAACTTTGGGCAGCGGTGGGCGCACTTCCCGACAAACAGCGCGAAGCGGTCATGCTGGTCTACGCGGAGGATATGAGCCACGCGGAGGCGGCCGAGATCATGGGGTGCAAGGAGGCAACGGTCTCCTGGCACGTGCACGAAGCGAAAAAGACCCTAAGGGGGCTTTTGTGATGGACGACGACAAGATGACGGACGAGGCTCTTTCCACGCTCAGGCTGCTGCGGACCAGCGCGCCTTCGAGCGAGGCCAAGAAGATTGCGATCAATGCGGCCATGGCTGCTTTCGACGCGGCGCAGGTGAAGGCACCTCGCAGGGGCACATTCAGCGGCTGGCGGATCGCCGGTTTCGGACTGCCGATCGGTGCCGTAGCGACCGCGGTCGCGGCGCTGGTGCTATTGCCGCTCGGAACGCAGCTCTATACCGCGACATCCCGGCATACCAATGCAACCCCGCCGGTCAGCAGCATGGCGGCTGCTACCAACGCGATCTCGGCCAAGACGGCGCCGGTGGTCACCGCCGACAAGCCAACCGCACAAGGGGCGGCGGCGCCGGTGACTCTGCAGGCTCCAACGGCTGTGCCCGAACCGAAGTCGGCCGACGTCGCGCCCACGGCGAATGGTCCGGTGAACGCGGAAAGTGCGGACCGGGACGTCGACGCGCTTGTCGCGCCCTTGGCAGCGTCACCGGCGCCGATGGAAAAGCTGCGCATGGCCGTGCCGGCCGCCAATGCGACGAGGTCGTCAGGTCGTCAGTCCGATGCTGTACCGTTCGCGACAGGTGACACCTTCCAGAAGTTCGACGAGAACCGGGTGAAGGTGACGCGGACCGATCCGGTCTCGACGTTTTCGATCGACGTCGACACGGCGGCTTATTCTTATGTTCGCGGCGTGTTGAAGGACGGTGAGCTGCCGCAACCTGATGCCGTGCGGATCGAAGAGATGATCAACTACTTCCCCTACAGCTATCCGGCGCCCACCACGCCGGACACGCCGTTCAAGGCGACGATGTCGGTGATCCCAACTCCTTGGAACAGCAAGACCGAACTGCTGGAGATCGGAATCAAGGGTTACGTACCACCGGCAACGGCGCGGAAGCCCGAGAATCTGACGTTTCTCATCGACACATCGGGATCGATGGACGAGCCGAACAAGCTGCCGCTGCTGAAGCGGTCGTTCGGCCTGCTGGTGGACTCGCTGCAGCCTGACGATACGGTGTCGATCGTAACCTATGCCGGATCGGCGGGTGTGGCGCTGAAGCCGACCAAGGCCAGCGATCGATCCACGATCCTCGGGGCAATCGATGCACTCGATGCTGAAGGTAGCACAGATGGGGTCGACGGCATTGCGCTTGCCTACCGCGTCAATGCGGAGGCCAAGGGCGAGGAAACGACCAACCGTGTGATCCTTGCGACCGATGGCGATTTCAACGTGGGCATCGATACGCCCGATGAGCTCAAGACATACATCAAGACGCAGCGCGATCAGGGGATCGGGCTCAGTGTGCTCGGCTTCGGCCGCGGTAATCTCGACGATGCGCTGATGCAGTCGCTGGCGCAGAACGGCAACGGCAATGCGAGTTACATCGACAACTTCCAGGAAGCTCAGAAGGTGCTCGTGGAGCAGGGCGGAGCAAACTTCGTGACGATTGCGAAGGATGTGAAGGTGCAGGTCGAGTTCAATCCGGCGCAGGTGAGCGAATATCGGCTGATCGGCTACGAGACGCGCGCGCTCAACAACGAGGACTTCAACAACGACAGGGTCGATGCGGGAGAAATCGGGGCCGGACACACCGTAACAGCGATCTACGAAATCGCGCCGGCCGGAAGCGGTGGGGAACTCAACGACCCGCTGCGCTACCAGACATCGCAGGCGGAACCCACTGGCCTTGCAAGCGAGCTCGGCTTCCTCAAGATTCGCTACAAGGACCCCGATGCCGACACCAGCAAACTGATCAGCACGCCGATCACGCAGGACCTGGTGGTGAAGGATGCCAGCAAGGCGGGACCGGACCAGCGGTTCGCCGCGGCGGTGGCGGCCTTCGGGCAGAAACTCAAAGGTTCGAACTACGGCGACATGAGCTGGAGCCAGATCGCCAACCTCGCCAATGGCGCCAAGGGCGATGATCGGGACGGCTATCGGGCCGAATTTGTGCAACTGGTTAAGCTGGCGGCGTCCCTGAAACCCGACGCTGCAATCGGAGGCATCGAAAGTAGCGGCATCGCAAGTTCGTTGGTCGAGGTGAACTAGGCTGCTCCTCGTAGATTTCGATGGGGCACGGGCGCCTCCCTCCCGTGCGTTCGACTGGAGCCTCTGCCGCTTGGCGGAGGCTCCTTTTCATTGTCGATCACAAATTGTCGCGAACCGGCAGTTGATGGTTCAAAACCCAGATGAGAACGTATAGTGAACAAACCATGCAGCTCACCCTTCAGCGAAAGCTGGCGATTCTCGCCGATGCGGCCAAGTATGATGCATCCTGTTCTTCCGGCGGAACGGAGCGGCGAGACAGCGCAAAGACCGGCGGCATCGGCTCGACCGAAGGGGCGATCTGCCATTCTTACACGCCGGATGGGCGCTGCATCTCGCTGCTCAAGGTGCTGCTGACCAACTTCTGCATTTATGACTGCGCCTACTGCATCAACCGGTCCTCGTCGAATGTGCAACGGGCGCGCTTTTCGGCGGACGAGGTCGTGAAGCTGACGCTCGACTTCTATCGGCGCAACTACATCGAGGGACTGTTCCTCAGCTCCGGCATCATCCGGTCGCCCGATTACACGATGGAGCAGGTCATCAGGGTCGCGCGATCGCTTCGCAACGACCACGGCTATCGCGGTTACCTCCATCTCAAAGTGATCCCCAACGCCTCGCCGGAGTTGCTCGAAGAAGTCGCGACGTACGCCGACCGGATTTCGACCAACATCGAATTGCCGACCGATGCGAGCCTCGAAACGCTGGCACCGGAAAAGGCACCGAGTGCCATCCGCAGCGCTATGGCGAGGATCGAAGAGAGCCGCGAGGCGTCGCGTCCTGACGGCAAGCTGCCCAACGGGCAGCGCAGACCGACGCGGCTGGCGCCGGCCGGGCAATCCACCCAAATGATCATCGGCGCCGACGGCACGAACGATGCGGGCATCCTCCGGCGCAGCGCGTCGCTGTATGCGGGATATGGACTGAAGCGCGTCTACTACTCGGCGTTCTCACCGATCCCTGATGCCAGCAGTAAACTGCCGCCCGCGCCACCGCCGCTGATGCGTGAGCATCGGTTGTATCAGGCAGACTGGCTGATGCGGTTCTATGGGTTCGGCGTGGATGAGATCGCGCTCGAGAGTGGCTATCTCGACCTCAGTCTCGATCCCAAGCTCGCCTGGGCGCTGCAGCATCGTGAGCTGTTTCCCCTCGACGTCAACATTGCCGACCGCGAGGCGCTGCTGCGGGTGCCGGGCCTTGGCGTGCGGTCGGTCGATGCGATCATCGCGTCGCGTCGCCACCACCGCTTGCGGCTCGAGGATGTGGGCAGGCTGTGTGCTTCGGCGGCTAAGGTACGGCCCTTTATCGTGGCAGAGGGGTGGTCGCCGGGCAGTCAGCTGGACGACGCGCGTCTGCGCGCGAAGCTGATGCCGCAACCGCAGCAGTTGAGCCTGTTCTGATGAAGCGCGTGCGCCTTGCTGCGCTCAACGACTTTGCCGAGTGGCGGCTTGCGGCGAGGGCGCTGCTGCTGCGCGGCACGCAGCCGGACGAGGTGGTCTGGGAAGATCCGGCGGCACCGATCGATTTGTTCGCCGAACCTGAGGATCGGCCACCGGATGTGGCGAACCGGGCCGTCGGCGTTGTGCCGCCGCGCTTCCTCGAACTGGCGGAAGCGGCAATCTGCCACCGCGAGGCAATCCGCTTCGGCTTACTTTACCGGCTATTGTTTCGCCTGCAGAAGGACCGCGAACTGATCGGCGTGCGATCGGACCCCGACGTCAGCAAACTCTATCGCCTCGCCGGCGAGGTGCGTCGCGACAGCCACAAGATGACGGCGTTCGTTCGCTTCCGAGAGGAAGAGGGACGTTACGCGGCGTGGTTTGAGCCTGACCACTACGTGGTCGAACGCACCGCGCCGTTTTTCGCCCGGCGCTTTCCGGCCATGCCATGGGCAATCCTGACGCCCTATCGCTCGGTGGCCTGGGATGGCGAACGGCTCGTCTTCGGAGACGGTGCCAGACGTGAAGACGCTCCAAGAAGCGACGCGATGGAGGAGGTCTGGCGCACCTATTTCGCCTCGATCTTCAATCCGGCGCGGCTCAAGGTGGCGATGATGAAATCGGAAATGCCGGTCAAGTACTGGCGCAACCTTCCTGAAGCGAGGCTCATTGATCCTTTGATCCGGGGTGCAAAGCAGGCGGAGGCCGAGATGATTGCACGTGCAGCAGCGGAACCTCCGGCCCGTCACACTCGCGCGATGGCGCGGAAAGTCGAGCCCGAGGAGGCAGCGGAGATCAAGTCGCTGGCTGATGCGCGAGCGGCGATCGAGGGTTGCCGTCGCTGCCCGCTCTACGAATATGCGACGCAAGCGGTGTTCGGCGAAGGGCCAAGTCATGCGGAGGTGATGTTCGTGGGTGAACAGCCTGGGGACCAGGAAGATCTTGCGGGCAAGCCGTTCGTCGGGCCAGCGGGGCAAGTGCTCGACCGAGCGCTGGACAAGGTCGGGATCGATCGCAGCCGGGTTTACGTCACCAATGCGGTGAAGCATTTCAAGTTCGAACCGCGCGGCAAGAAACGCATCCACCAGAAGCCGAACAGCGCCGAGATCACGGCCTGCCGGTTCTGGATAAACCTCGAGCGCGAGTTCGTGCGGCCGAAGCTGATCGTTGCGATGGGAGCGACGGCGGTGCAGAGCCTGATGGGCAAGGCTGCCTCGATCAGCTCGTTGCGTGGGCGCAAGCTCGAGCTACCGGACGGCAGCAATCTGCTGGTGACGGTGCATCCTTCGTATCTGCTGCGTATGCCCGATCGCCACAAGGCGGCCGAGGAACTGCAGCGTTTCGAGAGCGATCTGCGTGCGGTTCGCGCTTTCATCGACAAGCGCGGCGACGAGGCGCGGCGTGGCGGCCCTACCGCGGACGCGGCGTAAGCGGTTTTCTGCAGCGTCGACGCGATTCATTGCTGCATCGCCATCACCTGGTTCATCGGCGGCATGTTGTGGTTGAGGTGGTCCATGATCCATACCGAGCCACCGATCACGAGGAAAACGATCAGGACGCCGAAGGCCAAGGCCAGCGCATTGTTGGTGTTGTCTGGCCCGGTGGTGAGGTGAAGGAAGAACACCAGGTGCACGCCCATCTGCGCGATGGCGAAAACGATGAGCGCTGTAGGCACTGCGGGCGCCCACACCAAATGTGTGCTCGGAAGCACGAACGAAATGATCGTGAGAAGCACCGCCAAGCCTAGTCCGATCAAGTAGGTTCTGAGGCCGCTCGCGATGGTGTGTCCGGTGGGGGCCTCGTCACCGGGAGCGGTGTCGACGTCGAACTCCGCCTCGGAGTTCGGTGCATTGGCGTCGGTCATGTGGCAGCTCCAAGCAGATAGACCACGGTGAACAGGCCGACCCAGATGATGTCGAGGGCGTGCCAGAACAGAGCGAAACAAAGGAAACGGCGCTGCATGTCGGGGCGGAAGCCTTTGGCAAAAATCTGCGCCATCATGGTCAGCAGCCAGAGCAGCCCGCCGGTGACATGGAGGCCGTGGCACCCAACGAGCGAGAAGAAGGCCGTGAGAAAGGCGCTGCGCTGCGGTCCATCTCCTTGCGCAACCAGTCCGGCGAACTCACGCAACTCGAGGAGAAGGAAGGCGGCGCCCAGGACGAAGGTGAGTGCCATCGCGAGCTGGAACCACAGCGCTCGCCGGGCCTCGAGCGCAAGGCTCGCAAGGCCGCAGGCGAAGCTCGAGGCCAAGAGGCAGGCGGTTTCGATCTCGACGTTTGTTAGATCGAAGAGATCGTGCGGGCCCGGGCCGCCGGCCGTGCCGTCCTTGAGCACCGCATAGGTGGCAAAGAAGGCCGAGAACATCACGATGTCGCTCAGCAGAAAGATCCAAAAGCCGTAGCCGACAATGATGCGCTTGGAGGCCGGACCACCGTCGCCATGGCCCGGCGGATGGTGACCGTGCGCGTGGCCATGATGGCCCAAACGGTAGGGGTCGTCGGGCTGCGACAGAGTGCCGTCGGCAACGCTCATGGCCTCGGCCCCGTGTAACTCGCGAGCGCCTCGAGCCGAGTGCTGCGATTGGCTCGGTCAATGCGCGCCACTTCCTTGGCCGGGATGATGTATTCAGGAATGTCGCGCCAGGCGAAAACGACGAAGGTGGCGAAAGCACCGACAGCGCCAACCCCGGCCAGCCACCAGATGTGCCAGATCATCGAGAAACCGACGATGGTCGAAAAGAATGCGCAGACGAAGCCGGTCGGTGAATTGCGCGGCATCTCGAGCCCCTCATATTCCGGTTCGGGGCGGAGCTTGTTCTGCTCCTTCGCGCGTTGCTTCATGGTCCAGTAGGCCTCCTCGTTCTCGACGTGCGGCAATACGGCGAAGTTGAAGGGCGGCGGCGGGGAAGGCGTCGCCCATTCGAGCGAGCGGCCGTCCCACGGGTCTCCTGTCGCATCGCGCAAGTCGTCGCGATGACGGATGCTGACCACCAGTTGGACGATCTGAGAAATGACTCCGAGGGTGACGACCACCATGCCGCCTCCGGCAAGCAGTACCCAGGGTCGCCATTCCGGGACGTCGTAGCTCTGCATGCGGCGGGTCATGCCAAGCAGACCCACCATGTAGAGGGGCGCGAAGGTGAGGATGAAGCCAATCAGGGTGAACCAGAATGCGATCTTGCCCCAGCGCTCGTCGAGCCGGAAGCCGAAGGCTTTGGGAAACCAGTAAGTGTAGCCGGCAAAGATGGCGAAGACGACGCCGCTGATGATGACGTTGTGGAAGTGCGCCACGAGGAACAGTGAGTTGTGGAGCAGGAAATCGGCAGGCGGGACGGCAAGCAGAACGCCGGTCATGCCGCCGATGATGAAGGTCACGATAAAGCCGAGCGACCACAGCATCGGCGTGGTGAAACGTACGCGGCCTCCGTACATGGTGAAGAGCCAGTTGTAGATTTTCACACCGGTGCCGACGGCGATGATGCTGGTGGCGATGCCGAAGACGGTGTTGACGTCGCCGCCGGCGCCCATGGTGAAGAAATGATGCAGCCATACCGTGAACGAGACGATGCAAATGAACATCGTCGCCATCACCATCGACCGGTAACCGAAGAGAGGCTTGCTGGAAAAGGTCGAGATGACCTCTGAGAAAATGCCGAATGCGGGCAGAACGAGAATATAGACCTCAGGATGCCCCCAGGCCCAGATGAGGTTCATGAACATCATCACGTTCCCCCCGGCCTCGTTAGTAAAGAAGTGGAAGCCGAAGTACCGATCGAGCGTGAGCATCGCGAGCGTGGCGGTAAGGATCGGGAATGCCGCAACGATCAGCAGGCAGGCAGCGAGGCACGTCCAGGTGAACATGGTCATGCGCAGATAGCTCATGCCCGGGGCGCGGATCTTTAGGATTGTCGTGACGAAGTTGATGCCGGTCAGGAGCGTACCGACCCCTGAAATCTGGACCGCCCACAGGTAGTAGTCGACGCCCACGCCGGGTGAGTATGCGGTTTCGCTGAGCGGCGGATAGGGCAGCCAGCCGGTGCGGGCGAACTCACCGACGACCAGCGAAATGTTGACCAGCAGCGCGCCCGTCGCAGTCAGCCAGAAACTGACGGAGTTGAGAGTCGGGAAAGCGACGTCGCGGATGCCGAGCTGCAGCGGGACGGCAAAGTTCATGAGGCCGATGATCAGCGGCATGGCGGCAAAGAATATCATGATCGTGCCATGCGCCGAAAACACCTGGTCGTAGTGCTCCGGCGGCAGGTACCCAGGGGAGTCGAAGGCGACGAACTGCTGCGAGCGCATCATCACGGCGTCGGAAAAGCCACGCAGCAGCATCACAACGCCAAGCGTCACATACATTACGCCGATCCGCTTGTGGTCGACGCTGGTGATCCACTCCTGCCAGAGGTAGGGGAACCAGCCCTTGACGAACACCCAGACGAGTACGCCGATGATCACAATGGCGACGACGCCGGAGGCAACCATGGGGATCGGCTGATCGATGGGAATGGCTAACCAGCTGAGCTTGCCGAACATGCTAGCCTCCGTTGGGCGGGGAATTCGGGGTGGAGCGGACCTCGATCGGTCCAGGCGCAGGCGGCAGTTTTTGCGTCGTTACGTCGCCGAACAGGTTCGGCGCGACTGCGCTGTAGGTGAACGGCTTGACATTGGCGCTTTGCTTGGCAAGCTCGGTGTAGGCGGTAGCGTCGAGTTTAGGACCGCTCGACTTGGCCTGTTGCACGAAGCTCTGGAATGCACTGGCCGGCACTGCATGCACCGTGAACTCCATGCCGGGGAAGCCGTCGCCGCTGAAGTGAGCCGACCGGCCGTAGTAGTCACCAGCGTTGTCGGCCTGCAGGTAGAGCTGCGTGGTCATGCCATTCATGGTGTAGATCATGCTGCCGAGCTGCGGCACGAAGAACACGTTCATCACACTGGCCGAGGTCAAGGAGAAGTGGAGCGGCGTCCCAGTCGGGACGGTGAGGGTGTTGACGGCAGCGATGCCTTGGTCCGGGTAGATGAATAGCCACTTCCAATCCAGCGAGACCGCTTGCACCTCGAGTGGCTTGACGCTCGACTTGAGCGGCTGCGCCGGATCGAGTTCATGCGCGCCGATCCAGATGACGCCGCCCAAAAACAGGATCACCAACGTCGGGATGGACCACACCACAAGCTCGATGCGACCGGAATAGGTCCACTGCGGCAGGAAACGCGCCTTGGTATTTGAGGCGCGGAACCACCATGCAAAGGCGAGGGTCGCAATGATGGTCGGGACCACGATCGCCAGCATGATGCCGA
This sequence comes from Devosia sp., assembly GCA_051953275.1. Lineage (GTDB taxonomy): Bacteria > Pseudomonadota > Alphaproteobacteria > Rhizobiales > Devosiaceae > Devosia_A. The sequence continues at coordinate 28,790 of JBQCIY010000132.1, forward strand.
GGGCATCGAGCATAATGGTGCGATCGGCCTGGCCGACGGGGCCCTGAGGGTTGAGCGGCCCGGAGCAACCAGTCAGCAAAGCGGCCAGGATCGCGGGCGTGACCGTGCGAACCCGTGCCCACCGCGAATAGGTGGCCGCATCGCTTGTCGGCGCCGTTGACGCAATCGGTTCAGAAGAGCGCACCGCCCCACCTTCGCTGCCGCCTCCATCCAGGAGGTGTCATGCCGCCAACGTACGATGCAGCCGTTGTTTCCATGTGCGCGGTGAAAACGGCGTGATGAGGTGATGAGGAAGACAGAAATGGACGCAACCGACCCGCGGACCGGGGCACCACCGCTGTCAGCGGGCGGGCTCAGACCCCGGCTGTCCGGTTTCTCGAGACGGGGGAAAGTAAAAAGGCCCCGGACTATCGCCGGGGCCCCGAGTTTGGTGTTCGCAGCGGTTACATTTCGGCGAATTTGCCGTCTTTCCACACATACCAAACGAACTTCGCCCCCACGACGTCGCCCTTGTTGTCGAACTTGATGGGCCCGAGGACGGTGTCGAAGGTGTTGGCATACATGGCGTCAGTCACCTTATCGAAATCAGTTGAGCCCGCCTTCTGGGCGGCCTGGGCCCAGACCTGCACGGCGGCATAGGCATACAGAGCGTAACCGGCGGGATCGAGGGACTTGGACTGGAATTCCTTTACAACGTCAGCGGCGGCGGGATTCTTCGTCGGATCGGGCGCGAAGGTCATCATCGTCCCCTGCCCAGCGTCGCCTGCCGCGGTCCAGAACTCGTTCGCCAGCAAGTCATCGCCGCCCATCAACTGGACAGACATGCCCTGGTCATGCATCTGTCGCGCGAACAGCGCCGCCTGGGCTCGATAACCACCAACGTAGAGGACGTCGACACCGGCATCCTTCAGCTTGGACACCAGCGGAGTGAAGTCCTTATCGTCGGCGTTGTAGGAGTCGAACATCACTTCCTGCATGCCGGCGGCGTTCAGCGCCTTCTTGGTCTCGGTGGCTAGTCCCAAACCATAAGCGCTCTTGTCGTTAAGGATCGCTACCTTCTTGCCGGCGAAGTTCGCGGCGATGTACTGGCCCGCGACCGTGCCCTGCGCATCATCACGGCCGCAGATGCGGAAGGTTCCCTTACCCGGCCGCTCGTCGGTGTATTTTGGGTTCGTCGAGCCGGGGGAGATCTGAAGGATGTTGGCATCGGCATAGACTGACGAGGCCGGGATGGAAGAGCCCGAGCAGTAGTGGCCGATAACGGCCGCGACGCCCTTGCTGGCAACCAGCTCGGCAGCGCTCACCGCAGTCTTGGGGTCGCATGCGTCGTCCTCGGCGAACCAGGCAACCTTCTGGCCGAGCACGCCGCCCTTTGCATTGAGGTCGTCGACCGCCATCTGCACGCCGTTCTTGAACTGCGCGCCGCTCGAGGCGTTGTCGCCGGTCATGGGACCGACTGTCGCTATGGTAATATCTGCAAACGCTGCCCCCGACAAAGCGAGAACAAAGGCGAGGCTCGCGCCCACCCTGAGCAAGTGCTTCATTGTTACTCTCCCTGATCCCGTTCCATTGACCCTGCAGGCGGGATGACCCTGTAGGGAAATCGTATCCCGAGGGATTTTCCGGCGCAACGCTCAGCGATCAGCGCTACCGGCATCCTCTCGTCGCTTCCAACTCAGTGGTCCGCTCCGACGAAACAGCCAGGGATACTGTCCGCTGATCTGGCCTGCTCGCGTGAGCCGGAACCCCAGGCCGCCCAGCACGCCGAGCACAGCGAGGTCGATGAGGAACGATCCAGGCGCCACCAGCGCGTCGCCGGCGAGTGCGAAGTGGATGAAGCGAACGGCACAGTCGAGGAGAACAAGGTAGGCCGCGAGGGAAGCGACGGCGCGCCAAGTCTGGGCAACGGCGCGCCCGACAAGATATGCCGCGCCGCCTCCGAGCAGCAGGGTGATCAACAGGAAGTCAGGCAGGCTTTCGCTCCAGATCGTGTCCATCTAGTTCACCGGGGCTCCACCTTGGAGGTAGGCGGCGCGCACATCCTCGCGGGCAAGAAGGGCCCTCGCGGGGCCGGCAATGGTAATGGCGCCGTTGACCATGACATACCCGCGATCAGCAAGCTTGAGAGCGTGGTAGGCGTTCTGCTCGACGATGAAGATTGTCAATCCGCCCTCTTTGCTGAGCTCGCGCAGCACCTGAAAAATCTGGCGCACGACCAGTGGCGCAAGTCCCAGGGAGGGTTCGTCCAACAGGAGAAGGCGTGGTCGGCTGATCAGCGCCCGCGCGATCGCCAGCATCTGCTGCTCGCCGCCAGACAAGGTGCCGCCACGCTGGTGAAGGCGGCTCTTGAGGATGGGGAACAGGGTGTAGACACGGCTCAGGTCTTCCTGGAAATGGTCGAAGCCGATGCCGGTTGTCCCCATCTTCAGGTTTTCAAAGACGGTCATGCGCGGGAAGATGTGCCGCCCCTCCGGCGCGTGCGCGATCGAACGGCGCATGATCTCATGCGTCGGCAGGTTGGTGATCTCGGTCCCGTCGAAGGTGATCGAGCCGGTCCGCGCTCTCGGATTGCCGCAGATCGTCATCATCAGCGTCGATTTCCCGGCGCCATTGGCGCCGATCAACGCGACGATTTCGCCTTGGTTGATCTCCAGGTCGACGCCGCGCAGGGCGATGATGTTGCCGTAGTAGGCACTGACGCCGCGTACCTGGAGCAGCGGTTCGCTCATGACAGCTCCCCGGTGGCCTGTTCGACCTGCTCGTCCTCGACCCCAAGATACGCGGCGACGACGTGGGGATCGGAACTCACGAACGCAGGTACTCCTTCGGAGATTTTCCGACCGTAGTCGAGTACGACCACGTGGTCGGAGATTTCCATGACAACGCCCATGTGATGCTCGATCAGCAGCACCGACGTGCCATGCTGGTCGCGCACGAACCGGAGCAGTTGATTCAGTTCTTCCGACTCGCGCAGATTGAGTCCGGCGGCAGGCTCATCCAGGCAGAGGAGCAGTGGGTCTGTGCACATCGCTCGGGCGATCTCGAGCCGGCGCTGCGCGCCGTAAGGAAGATCTCCTGCCGGATCGTCCGCCCGTTCGATGAGGCCCACGTGTTCGAGCCAATAGGCTGATTTGTCCAGCGCCGCCTGCGTGCCGCGGCGATGGGAAGGGAGCCCGAAAATGCCGCCAAGCGTATACCCCGAGGCCCGCATCAGCGGATTGTGCTGAGCGACCATGAGGTTTTCGAGCGCGGTAAGCCCCGTAAACAGTCGGATATTCTGGAAGGTGCGGGCGACGCGGGCCCGCCGCGCAATCTCATATTCCGGCATGCGCTCGAGCAGGTGGAGATCGCCGCCAGGGCTGTGCCGTGCCCCTTGGGCCAGCGCAGCGTGGAGGCCTGCAAAGGCGTTTGCCGATTGCCCCAGCGCGACAGAACCTTCCGTGGGTTTGTAGAAACCAGTGATGCAGTTGAAGACGGTTGTCTTGCCGGCGCCGTTCGGCCCGATCAGGGCGGTAATTTCCCCGCGTCGGGCCTGAAAGGAAAGGTCGTCCACGGCTGTAAGCCCGCCAAAGCGCATGGTCAGGTGCTCGACCTTCAGGATTGCCTCTGCCACGGCCTCCATTATGCGGCCCCCATCCTGGAGGTCCCCGCCGGCTTTCTGTCGCGCAGGAGGACTGAGGGTCGTCGATCGGCGATCAAGCCGCGCGGCCGCCAGACCATGATCGCCACCATGACCAGGCCGAAGGCAAGTAGCCTATACTGCGTCGGGTCAAAATTATCGCCGAAGAGAGCCTTCAGAACGCTCAGGTTCCGCAGCGCCTCGAGCCCGCCGATCATCACGACGGCAGCGACGGCGACACCAAGCTGACTGCCGGCGCCGCCAAGAACGACGATCGCGAGAACGGTGGCGGACTCCATGAAATTGAAGCTCTCCGGCGAAATGAACCCTTGCCGCGTCGCAAAGAACGATCCGGCAAAGCCGCCGAACATCGCTCCGATCGCGAAGGCGGTGAGCTTGACGTTCGTGGTGTTGATGCCCAGCGACCGGGAGGCGATCTCGTCATAGCGCAATGCTTCCCAGGCCCGGCCGATCGGCATGTTGCGGATGCGAACGGTGATGAAACTGGTGATCAGTGCCAGCGCCAGGATGAGATAATAAAGGAAGACGATGCGGTGATTGGTCGAGTAGGGCAGCCCGAAGGTCGCCGCAAACCCGCCTGGTCCGGCGGTAAACGGCAGGCCGAAGAAGCTCGGCCTCGGTATCTGGTTTATGCCAGCGGGTCCGTTTGTGAGTTCGGTCCAGTTCAGCAGCACCAGGCGAATGATTTCGCCGAAGGCGAGTGTCACAATAGCAAGGTAGTCACCGCGCAGGCGCAACACCGGGAAACCCAGGATTACACCAAAGGCAGCAGCGAGCAGGCCGGCGAGCGGCAGACAGATCCAGAAAGACCACCCCAGTTGCGTCGAGATCAGCGCATAAGAATAGGCGCCGATGGCATAGAAGGCGACATAGCCTAGGTCGAGCAGGCCAGCGAGTCCGACGACCACGTTCAGCCCCCATCCCAGCATGACATAGGTAAGGATCAGCGTGCCGACGCCGAGGACGTAGCGGCTCTGGTCGGGGGCGCCGTAGATGACGAGGATCGGCAGTCCGATCGAGAGGACGAGAAGAAGCGGCGTTGCGAACGTGCCGATGGCGGGCAGGCTTGGGCGCGGTGAAACGGCCGCGGTGCGGTGCTGGCTCCGCCCCTGCGGCTGCTTGCGCCAGACGAAGAGGTTGAGCAGGAGTCGCCCTACGAAGACGAGGGCAACGATCAACACGACCGGCGCCCAGCGCTGCTGGATTTCGAGCGCCTTGCTCGGGCCTGGGGCCATCACCAGACCGACGAGCGGCCCGGAAAGGGCCAGCGCAATCAGTGCTGTGATGACGGAGTCTTTGAGGATTGCGCCGGCGGACCGGGACCGCGGTTCGGTCTTGCGCGGGGGCTCGCCGGCCAGCCCTTCCCGCCGATCCTCGTCCTGGCGCTCCGCGCCCTCCGGCCGAAATTCCACCGTAGGCTGCAGCTTGGGATCTTCGGCCATCAGACCTTTTCCACCTCAGGCCGTCCCAGTAGTCCCGAGGGCAGGAAGATGAGCGTGACGATCAGGATCGAGAACGCCGCCACGTCCTTGTACTCGACCGAAAAATAGGCCGACCAGTAGGTCTCGATCAGACCGAGGAGGATGCCGCCCAGGACAGCGCCGGGAAGCGAACCGATTCCGCCGAGCACGGCGGCAGTGAACGCCTTAATGCCAACGTTGAACCCGATGTAGAAGTCGATCACCCCGTAATAGAGCAGGTACATCACCCCGCCCACGGCAGCGAGCGCGGCGCCGATCACGAAGGTCAGGGAGATGGTTCGGTCGACATTGACGCCAAGCAGGGCCGCCATCTTCACGTCCTGCTCGCAGGCCCGCTGCGACCGACCGATCGATGTCCGGGAAATGAGCACGGCAAAGGCAATCGTCAGCACCGCGGTCAGCGCCATGATGATGATCTGGATGTTGGAAATGCGGACAGTAAACCGGTCCGACCCGAACAGCCCGTAGGCTCCTCTGGTCAGAGAGGGCAGGGCTTTCACCTGTGCTCCCTGAACCAGTTGAACGAAATTCTGCAGAGTGATGGACATCCCGATTGCGGTGATCAGCGGCGCCAGTCGAAAGGAGGTGCGCAAAGGGCGATAGGCGATCCGCTCAATGGTCCAGCCCCAGATTGCGGTCAGCACCATGGCAATGACAATGACCAGAAGCAACACTGCGATCAGCGTGACGATCGGCATTGCCGCACTGGCCCCGATGAGCAGCAAGGCAATGAGGGCGATGAATGCGCCCACCATGAAGATGTCGCCGTGCGCGAAGTTGATCATGCCGATGATGCCGTAGACCATCGTGTAGCCGATCGCGATCAGGCCATAGATCGACCCAAGCGTCAGCCCGTTAATCAGCTGTTGCGTGAAATACTCCACCCTCGTTCCTCCCTGAGGGTGGCATGTCTGCCCCGACGCCCCCATTCACTGGTTAGCAATTCGCCTGCCGCTCGCCAAGATCGGCTTGGCCCTGTGAGCACGTGGGACTTACAGGCTCGCACGGGACCAGCAGTCCCAGGGGGATTGGGACATTGCGGCAAGTACGAGGGCGACACTAAGTCCAGCCGTGGAACGACTGGCGATGGTGTCTGACCAGCCAACGCCGGCATCGTTTGGGATCGTTCGATCCGGCTATTCTGTCGCCGGCAAGTCTGCTCGCGGCGAGCACCCTCGAGGCAGAAAGCTAGACCCGGATATCCGCAGGCGCACGGTGGATTCTTTCCGTCTCGGCACTCATCCTGGCGAGTAGCTCGGCGATGAATTCCTCGACGCCGGCACCCCGCTCTCCTTTGGTGACCTGATGAACAATCGCCTTCACTTCAGGCAGGGCGTTGGCCACCGCTACTGCGTGCCCGGCGTATCGGAGGAAGGCAATGTCGTTCTCTGCATCGCCGATGGCGGCGGTCGTGGCTGCATCGAGACCGAGCTCGGCCAGCGCAACCTTGAGGCCCGACGCCTTATCTATTCCAGCAGGCAGCACCATCAGGGAATCGGTGTTGAGAATGATCCGGAGGTGCGGCGCCAAGTCGGCGATGGCACGCCGTACTGTCTCCTGCTCGTGCGCTTTGGTCGCGACGATCGTCTGGCCCACCATCAGTTCGTCTACCCGCGCGTCCCGCAGCCGCTGGACAAATGCCTCGGGAGGGGCCCTGGTGAGCGCATGCGCGAGGTCCGACTGCGGATAGTAGAGCAGACCGCCATTCTCAGCGACGACTGCATCGAACAGCGGCAGGCCATGACCGAACACCTGCCTGAGGTCGGGCAAATGGCGGCCCGTCACGAGGATCAGCTTTCTGCCGGACGCCCGAACTTCCGCCAGCGCCGCAACCGTACTGGGTGGCGCCACATCGTTCTCGGCCAAGGTTCCGTCGTAGTCCGTCGCGATGGCAAGGATGTGCATGGCGCAGATTAGTAACCGTAAGCCTCCGGTTTCAAGAACCAGAAGAGAGATACCACCGAGAACCAGATTGCCCCCGCCGACTGGTCCACCCGCCCGGCGATGGAGTGGTTCTTCCTTCCCGTCCAGGCCTGAAGGATAACTGGGATATGGATTACACTTTTGACGTCAGATTGACCCGTCAGGACAAGGCTCGAAATTTCTACCACTACCTGGCTTTCGACGTTCCGAAGGGAACGACTCGGATCGACGTCGCACTCGCCGTCGAGCAAAATGGCGCCGAGCTGCACTTCGGCTTGCTTGACCCGACGGCGACGGAATTCCCAAGCGCGTCGGGCATCCGAGGGTGGTCGCCGCAATTCCACGAAAGCTTCTTTACGGCGACTGACGACGCCTCGCCCGGCTATCTTTGGGGGCCGATCATCGCGGGCAGGTGGCGTCTCCTGATCGGGCTCAGCTCAATTCCGGAAGCGGGTGCGTCGGTCCGAGTCAAGATCGGCCTTGGTTCCGAGCCGAGACAGACAAAGCCGCAACCGCAACCTTCAACCGCCGTGCGCAAAGCCGCGGGCTGGTACCGCGGAGACCTTCATACGCATACGTTCCATTCCGATGCAGAGGGCTCACCCGAGACACTGCACGCGCAGGCCCAGCAAGCGGGCCTCGACTTCTTGGGCGTCGCCGACCACAACACCACCAGCCAGCGTCGCTACTTTTACCCGGCCTCGTCGCCCGATCTAGTGTTCGTCCGCGCCATGGAAGTCACGACCCCAGGCGGCCATGCCAATGTCTTCGGCGTCGAGGGGATGATCGACTATCGCCTGACAAGGCCCGACGACGTCCACAAGCTCGTGGACCATGTGCACGCGCGCGGCGGGATTCTGTCGGTCAACCATGACAAGCCCACCATTCCCTGGCGCTACGAATTGCCCCGGGTTGACTGCATGGAAGTCTGGCAGTCGACGTGGATCGAATGGAACTGGATTTCGCTGGCTCGCTACCAGCACCGTTTGGCGGCCGGACTGCGGATCTCCGCAATCGGCGGCAGCGACTACCACCAGCCCGCCGAACTAAAGCCCGATGGTCCGTTCGTGCTGGCCCGTCCGACGACGGTGCTCTGGCTCGAGGAGCTGTCCGAGGCTGCGATCGTCAAGGCGCTGAAGGCGGGACACGGGTACGTTACCGAAGATCCCAAGGGGCCGCATCTATCGATCACCGCGGACGGGCACCCAATGGGAACTCTGCTGGAGTCGGCAAGCGCCATCGTTGCGGAGGTTCGGGGCGCCGCCGGCGACCGGCTGGTATGGATCGACGCCAACGGAGAAATCGAGAGCAAGGCCATTGCAAGCGATGACTGGACCACGACGCTCGGGGGATCCGACAAGTGTGCAACCTTTGTACGCGCCGAAATCGTCGCCGAACGGAGCTATGAGGAACTCTACAAAATCGCTGAGGCGGCGCTACCGGAAGCGCCTATGGTCGAGCAGATCATCCCGATCATGCGGGCGCAAAAGATACGCCGCGCCATCAGCAATCCAATCTATTTCGGGCACTGAGACGAAACTGGCTACAGATTGACTCGACACTCGGTCCATCTGTATGTCCGGAAGCGCCACTCCGGGCTTCCTCACACAGAGGGATACCCTCGATGAGACGCGATCACGGCGCCGCTCCGCTTGCAGTCCAGCCGCTGAAGCAAACGCGGCCGAGGCCTCCAGAAAGCTTCTGCCTCCGAAGGCAACAAGAGCAGGCCAGTTGACCAGCGTGGCTGTGCCACTTGTGCTTTTCCACGGTGCCGCCCGCCGCCAACGCATCCAAACTCATTTCGCCGTGTGCGACCACGAGAGTGGCGCAGAAAGCAATTCAGATGTTCAACGCCCTCATCGACTGGTTCGACCGGCACTACTCTCCCATAGCCCTAGCCAATGACCCGCGGCCGCCGGCCGGGACCCTGAATTTCGTTGGATATTTCGTCGGACAGTTCCGCACGGCGGTCATTATCCGGCTGGTGACCGTTGCAATCAGCTCACTGACGGATGCGATGCTGCCGGTATTCGTCGGCGTTGTCGTGGGGCTGCTGGCGACCACGAACCCCGGTGAGATGTTTTCGAAAAACTGGCAGGTACTCGTGTTGATGCTCGTCACGGTCGCGTTCGTCCGGCCGCTTGTATCGATCCTCGACAAGTTGATGAACAACCATGCCATCGAACCCGCCTTCATCAGCCGGATACGCTGGCAGAGCCACTTTCACGTGATACGCCAAAGCTGGACGTTCTTTCAAAACGATTTCGCCGGGCGCATCGGCAACAGGGTGCTGCAGGGCGGAGACTCCATCGAGATCGCAGTGAGCGGAATCCTCGATGCGGTCTGGTACGCGGCGGTGTTCGTCGTGGTCGCCGTTGCAGTGCTCGCCCGGCTCGACATCATCCTTCTGATACCGGTCCTGTTTTGGCTCGCGCTCTATGGAGTGCTCTTTTGGGTCAGCATGCCGCGCATCTCCCGGCAGTCAAAACTCGCATCGGAGGCGCGGTCGATCATGACCGGCCGCATTGTTGACAGCTACACCAACATTCAGACGCTGAAGACATTCGCGTCCGCTGCCTATGAGGACAAGTATGTGGCCGATTCCGTGCTCGAGCAGACCGCGCAGTATCGGCTCTTGATGCGTGAATTCACCTATATGTGGTCGGCTCTCTTCATCCTGAACACCGCGCTTGTGGTCTCACTGACGTGGCTTGCACTGGCGGGCTGGAACAGTGGGACGCTCTCGGCGACCGTGGTAGCGACTGCCGTGCCCTTTGCCCTCCAGATCATGAATATGTCGGGCTGGTTGCTGGAACGCGGGTCTAACATTTTCCGTCAGTTTGGCACCGTTCGAGACACGATGGAAACGGTTGCCCAGCCCATTGCACTCACCGACACGCCCGGAGCGCTGGATCTGGCTGTGCGGGCAGGTGAGATCACCTTCGACAATGTCAGCTTCAATTATTGGCGGGGCAGGCAAGGCACTGTGATTGAACATTTTAGCCTGCGTATCGCTCCCGGTGAGAAGGTCGGGCTGGTCGGCCGGTCCGGCGCGGGAAAATCAACACTGGTCAACCTCCTTTTGCGCATGTTTGACGTGGAAGCCGGGTCCATTCGCATAGACGATCAGGACGTGCGCTCAGTGACGCAGGAGTCCATTCGCGCCGCTATTGGCCTGGTCAGCCAGGATACATCACTGTTGCATCGTTCGATCCGCGAGAACATCAAGTATGGACGTCCCAATGCCACGGACGAAGAGATGATCGCGGCAGCAAAGCAGGCAAAGGTTGCCGATGTTGTCGCCGAACTCAGTGATCATATGGGTCGCCGGGGTTACGACGCTCACGTGGGCGAGCGTGGCGTAAAGCTGAGTGGTGGACAGCGCCAACGCATTGCAATTGCCCGAGTCCTGCTCAAGAACGCACCAATACTGGTGCTCGACGAGGCCACTTCGGCTCTCGACAGCGAGGTGGAAGCCGCAATCCAGGAACAATTGCAGACACTCATGCGCGGCAAGACGGTCGTGGCCATCGCTCACAGACTTTCAACCATTGCTGCGATGGACCGTCTCGTGGTGCTAGAGAGTGGTGAGATCATCGAGGAGGGGACGCATGCCCAACTCCTGGAGCGGCGGGGAGCGTACTTCCGGCTGTGGGAACGGCAATCCGGCGGCTTTTTGAAGATGGATTCGGCGGACGCGCCTTAAGAGGGCTCTTCCGCCGCCCTGCGGTCGCTCGACTCCGCTGCCTCAGCGAAAGCTGCCTTCAACGAGCGGAAGGCGGCGCGCATGTTGCTCTCGTTAATTGCCCCATAACCAAGGACGAGGCCGGGCTCGGGCGAGACGTGCCGATAGTGCATCGAGAGGGGAGAGATGTTGAGCCCCCGCCGACGAGCGGCCGCGACGACCGCCACGTCACTCACGTCCGAACGGAAATCTCCGACGAACTGGATTCCGGCGTCGGCGGGACGCAGGGTCATCCAATCCGCCAGTTCTTGTTGCGCGTAGTTGCGAAAGGCCTGCCTTCGCGCAGCATAGATTCGGCGCATGCGCCTTAGATGCATGCTCATGTGTCCCTCGTCGATGAAGTCAGCGAGGGCGGCCTGTAGCAGCAGCGGCGCAAACTGACCCGTGATGCTGAGGACTCCAGAAATGTCCGGCAGCAGGAAGTCGGGAAGCACCATGAAGCCAAGCCGGAGGGCCGGAAACAGCAGCTTGGCAAATGTACCGACATAGATGACGCGGTCGGACCTATCGGTCCCTTGCATGCACTGCACCGGCCGGCCGACGAAGCGATACTCACCGTCAAAGTCGTCTTCGATCACGAAAGCATCGAGACGATCCGCGAGCTCGAGCAGCCGCAAGCGCTGGTCCATCAACATCGTGTTGCCGAGCGGATGCTGACAGGCGGGGGTGACGTAGATGACCCGCGGAGTAGAATTGAGCGGAAGATTGAGGCGCCAGCCCTGCTCGTCGACATGCAGTGGGACGAGCTGGGCGCCCGCCGCGACAAAGGCTGCCTGGGCGCCATAGTAGCCGGGCTCTTCGACCCAGGCAGAGTCGCCGGTATCCAGGAGCACCCGCGCGAGCAGGTCGAGCGCGGCCTGCGCACCAGTCGTTACGATGATCTGCTCGGGGCGGCAGCGCACCCCTCGTGCAACTTTGAGGTAACCGGCGATCGCCTGCTGCAGCGGCGGATAGCCGGTTACATAATAGGTGCCAAACAGGTCGTTGCGGGCCAGCTTTGCTCGTCGCGCGAGGAGACGGCTCCATGTGCTGAAGGGGAAGTTCTCGGCGTCCGGCATCCCGGGATGGAAGGCAAGGTGGCCTGCCGCGCCGTGATGCGCCGGCTGGCGAAGCATGAGCTGCCCGCGCGCGGACATCAGCCGCCGACGGCCCTTTGTGCGGGCGAGTTCGTGGAATGGACTTCTCGCAGGAAGATCCACCACTGTTGGCGTCACACCCGGTCGGCTCGAAATGTAACCTTCGGTGGCGAGCTGCTCGTAGACGCTGACGACAGTGTTGCGGGCAATGCCGAGGTCCAGCGCCAGCGAGCGGGTGGACGGCAACGCGTTGCCGGGGCTGAGAACCCGTTCCTCGATCATGGTACGAAGCCGCAGGTAGAGCTGCCTGTGAAGCGGCACGTGCAGCTCCCGGTCCAGGGATACCGAGTCGAGGGGAAAGGACTGCTTCAACGAACGGCCCTCCTACGCCGGCAATCATCCTCCGTTTGGCAGTCCTTGCACAAGGGCCATTGTTGCGCTCAGGGGGGGTACCAGATTGGCGTTTTTGACCACCACTGGTTCCCCAGTTGGCCGGACTACTGGCCCTTGTGGCCGGCCAATTGCCAATATCTGATCAACCGATGCAGGGTTCTAGTGCGAGGATCGAGGGGCGAGAATGACGGACAAGACCATCCATCTTGTGTTCAAGACGCACCTCGATATCGGGTTCAGCAATCTGGCTGAGAACGTGCGGCGCGAATATCACCGGCACTTCATCCCGCAGGCCCTTACGACAGCCGAACATTTCTTCGGGGAAGACCCGCGACAGCCGAAGTTCATCTGGACGACGGGCGCATGGCTCATAGCAGACTACCTCGCCGGGGCAACAGCCGACGAGGCCGCGCGTCTCGAGCGGGCGATCGAACGCGGCCTCATTCGCTGGCATGCCCTCCCGTTTACGACCCATTCCGAGCTGATGTCGCCGGACCTCTTCCGGGCCGGACTCTCATATGCCCGCGAACTCGACCGCAGGTTCGGACGTAAGACCCTCGCGGCCAAGATGACCGACGTGCCCGGCCATACGCTCGGGATCGTGCCGCTCCTTGCCGAAGCGGGCATCCGGTTCCTCCATCTTGGCGTAAACGAAGCATCTCCGGTGCCGGACATACCTCCGGTATTCCGCTGGCGCGCCCCCAATGGAGAAGAAGTGGTGGTCCTCTATCACGACTCCTATGGTGGGACGTATTTCCCGGACAGCGCATCGGACGGGCTCAGCTTTGCCCACACCAACGACAACGCGGGACCGCAGACGATTTCTCAGACGGTCGAGATCTACCGGAACCTGCAAAAGCTTCATCCCGGCGCGACGATCGTGGCATCGACGCTCGACGCCTATGGCGAAATCCTTTGGGCTCGGCGCGAGCACTTTCCTTGCATTGAGACCGAGATTGGAGATTCCTGGATACACGGGGTCGGTACCGATCCCACCAAGGTGAGCAGATTTCTGGCGCTGCAACGGCTCTACGACGAATTTGCTGCCGACCAACTCAGCCCCGCACGGGAGGCCTTCGGGCGCGCTCTGGCGCTGGTGCCCGAACACACCTGGGGCGTCGACATCAAGACGTTTCTGCGCGACGAAGCGGCATGGGACAGGCCGGCATTTGCGATAGGGCGAAAGACCGATCCGCGCTTTGCCTTCGCAGAACGGTCGTGGATGGAGCAGCGACAATATCTGGACCACGCTATCGCCAAGCTCGACGCCGCCGACCAGGCGAAGGCAGTTGCGGCCTGGAGCAGCACTCTACCCATGCCCGTGGCGGGAACTCAGCAGCGCCCCGGCAAGGCGGTCGACGTCGCGGGCTGGCTGATCGGAATCAATCCCGCGCGGGGCGACATCGTCGATATCCTGTCGCCGCAAGGAAGAGCACTGTACGCCCAAGCCGACGCCTTAATCGGCTACCGCTACGAGTCCTACGATTCTTCCGATATGCAGCGCCATCTCGACAGCTATCTCACGCGTAGGCCTGAGTGGGCGATCCTCGACCACGACAAGCCCGGACTTGCTGGCGCCCGTACTGCGGTGTCGGCTCTCTGGGCGCCAAAACTCACATCCGTCACGCTCGGCGAACATGCCTTGAGCATCGTGGCGGAGATGCCTGATGAAGCTGTCGACGACCTTGGTGCTCCAGCGACTGTCGAGCTGGTCTTCGAGCCGCAAACGGAAGCGCGTTTCTGCCTTACGCTCGTTCTTCGCAACAAGGCGGCGAACCGAATGCCCGAGGCCAGTTTTCTTATATTCACACCTGCGGATGCGCGAGATTGGCAATATCGCAAGACCGGCCTTTGGCAGAATCCGCACCGGACGGTTGCTCGCGGCGGCGGGCAACTTCAGGCGGTCCAAGCTGTAGGCGCCAGTCTGCTGGGCAATGTGCGCGTCACCGTCAAGCCGCTGGACACACCGCTGGTTGCGCCGTGCCAGTGGCCCTTCATGGTCTTCAATCCGTCGCCCCCAGATCTTGCCGGCGGAATTCGATTCAACCTCCACAACAACAAATGGGGGACCAATTTCCCGATGTGGTGGGACGGAGGGCTGCTTGCCAGATTTCTGGTGGAGCTCGAGGCCGCCTAGCGCGCCGAGGAGAAACCGATGCCAGGTGCGCCTGAGGATTTTGTGCTCGCAGTCGATATCGGCGGGGGTAGTGTGAAGCTGGCCCTGACCAATTCGGCTGCCGACGATGTTCGGTCAAGTCTGGTGGACAATGTCGCGGCGTACAATGGCGATGCGCTGCTCAACGAAATTGGACGACACGCACTCTCCATGCGGGAGATGGTCCAGCGGCAAGGGGGGCACATCATCGGAGCCGCGATCGGCGTGCCCGGGTTTGTGTCCTCCGACGGTCGCGCCTCCTCGAACAGCAACGTCCCCGCACTCGATGGCATCGACCTCGTCGACTACTTTGGTGCCCGGCTCGGCTGCTCCATCAAGCTCGAAAACGACGCCAACCTCGCCGCGATGGGCGAGTGGGCATTCGGTCCCTCGAAGTCGGCCTCGAGATTTCTCATGGTCACGCTCGGTACGGGCATCGGCGTGGCACTGCTCGATCGCGGTACGCCGGTCAATATCGTGGCCGGCACTTTGGGCGACGCCGGACATGTCATCGTCGACGGCACGGGAGCTCGATCCTGCCGTCTCGGCTGCAGGGGGTGTCTGGAGTCCGTAGCGTCGGGCGTAGCGCTAATCGAGATCGCCCAAGAGCTTAGCGATCAGCTTCCACAATCGGGACTGGGAGACCTCCGCCGGAAGCGCACCCTCATCGGCGGTGCGGAGATTGCGGGGCTGGCCGCGATGGGGGACGAAGTCGTGTTATCGATGCTGTCACATCTGGGCTACTGGCTTGGCCTGGGCCTTGCATCTTACGTCAACCTCTTCGCCCCCGACGTCATACATATCGGAGGTGGACTGAGTCAGCTTCGGCGCTATCTTGAGGCCAGTACGATCGAGGCAATGAACCGCAGCAGGATCAAGAATCGCGTCGGTCCGCAAACTATATTGTTTTCGTCCGCGTTTGACCGGGCGGCAGCGCGCGGGGCGGCCGCAATGTTCTTCAGTAAGTCGGGTCATGCCCATGCCGAATGATTATATTGCCGAAATTTTCGAGCAACCTGAGGTGCTCGAAAACATTGCCCGCGATTTTCGGGCAACCTACGGCGACGACATGTTCCGCGTAGAACAGCTTGTTAATTCAAGCGCCATCGACAAGATCATTCTCACCGGCATGGGAGGATCGCTCCACTCGTTGTATCCCACGCTCCTGACACTGAGTCAGAAGCTGCCGGTCCCGACGGCACTTTGGGACACTTCGGAGCTGGTGCAACAAACGCCAGATCTCATCGACGAACGCACGTTGCTTGTTGCCGTCTCGCAGTCTGGCGAAAGCGCAGAGCTGGTGCGCCTTTGCCGGTTGGGGAAGCGGCCGCGGCTGGCGATTTCCGTTACGAATTCCGGGACGAGTTCACTGGCCAATTGGGCCGACATCGCCGTTCACACAAATGCCGGACCGGAACGGACCGCCTCTACAAAAACCTATACCGGCGGGCTGGCGAGTCTGTCGCTTATCACGGCCTCGTTGACCGGATCAGATCTCGACATTGAAGCTGCTGCAATCCGCTCGGCTGCGGTGGCAATGGACCGTCACCTGCCGGCGTGGCGGGCAAGAAGTGTGGAATTGATCGCTTTCCTCGGGTCCGCTGGACCAATCGCCTTCATCGGCCGTGGCGGGAACCTGGCCACCGCCTGGATGTCGTCGCTTCTTACGGCCGAAGCATCAAAGCTTGCGTGCCCCGCCTATCCTGGCGGCCAGTTTCGGCACGGGCCCCTCGAACTTGTCCGAGAGGGCTTTGCCTGCACCATCTTTGCCAACTCGCATTCCGGGGCCGCAGAACTCGACCGCCGCCTGGCTGATGAGGTTCTCAAACTCGGAGGGCGATGCGCCTGGATCGCCAGTAGCGCTGCAAAGGTGCCCTCAGAAGCGAACCGGTTCGCGGTCGGAATTCCTGAGGTCGCCAGCAGTTGCGATCCGCTCTTGAACATTGTCCCAGTCCAGCTGATGCAAGAGCCTCTCGCCGTCGCGCGCGGCTTCGAGCCGGCGCAATTCCTCAACGCGGCCAAAGTCACGACCGTCCAGTAGGCCTCTCCTGCGTTCGACTGGTCCCTCCCCAGCGGCTCACTGGCCCCATGAACTTGGCCACCACTGGCCCTAGCTGGCAACCTGTTTTGAGTGCGACCCTGTCTCGCGTCGGGGTTCGTTAGGCATGCTCCGTGGAGATGGGCTCAGGCGCGCATTTCCAGGCGAGCTCGACGTCGCAGGCCAAGCCTGGGGTCTCGCTGAGGAGGGGGCCGCATGTCCGAGAGCCGGTGCCAGTTCCTGGTCGCACTTGATCAGTGTGGCCTCGAGCTTCAGGGGCCGCACATGGTGACCTCGGCCAAACGTCTTATCAAAGCGGGCGATGTCGATGCTGCGTCACTGGGCCAAGACAGCCTGCGCTATCACGCCTGGGATCCGGTGGCGGTCTGGACGCGTTACGACGGACTGGACCCAAACGCGTCCTACGAAGTTGAAGCACGCTTCGCCTGCGAGCGCCTCGTGCCTCGACGAATGGCGCTGGTCGCCGGTGGGGTGGAACTGACATCGTTCGACCTCGATCCCGGCGGCAAGACCATCGTCTGCATCGACGTTCCGTCTTCAGCGGTTCGGGACGGTGTGCTCGATTTGAGGATCGAATGTCGCGCCGGTCCTGACGCCATGGTGTCGGAACTGCGTCTCTTCTCATCCTCCCCCGTGCCCCCGGACCTAACCGTCGTCGGCGACTCGCGCGGTGGCATCATCGGCTCGGTGTTTGACGCCGGATTTGCTGGCGTGCCTGGAGCCGAGATTGTGGTCAGCTGGACCGAGGGCAAACTCACAGCGGTGTCTGATGCGCGTGGCATGTTTCGCATCCCGCTCCGTGAAATGTTGCCTCACGGCCAGCATCGCGAACTGACCGTCGTCGCTAGATCGGGTGGACTTGAGACCGTCCGGCGGATTGACACGCGCACGCTGGCGCAGGGGCTTCGTGAGTTGCCAGAACCGGCCTCGAGACTTGACCTGGCTGGCGATTGGCTTTTCGTTCCTGGGCGGTGGCCCGACCCGCTCGCGCCGGAGTGGAGAGGCGCGAAGTCGACTCATGTTCCGGGCCATGTTGCTTTGGATGGGCTGATCCCTGAAGCTGGCGTCGCCACCTTGCGCAGAACCATTTCCATCCCCGCCGGTTGGAATGGCGGCGCCGTTTTTGCGCGTTTCGACGGCGCCTATGGGCGGGCAGAAGTTTTCGTCAATGGCGCTCATGCCGGGACCCATTCGGCGGGGACCACGTCGTTCGACGTCGATATCTCCGCTCTGCTGCGTGCCGGTGAGAACGACCTCACGATCGTGCTGACCGAATGCACTGCGCATGCGGTGCTGGACTACATGAGCTGGTATGCCCACACCTCGCTGCTGGGGCTGTGGCGGGAAGCGCTGCTGTTCAGGGTCAACAAGCTGCATTTGGGGCCCACGACGCTGCTTATCGACTGGGATCCATCTTGCGGGGATGGCTCGGTGGCCGTCGCGACCGAGATCATCAACCTCGATCCGGCCACAGAACCCTATACATTGCATATTTCGCTATTCGACGGCGAGAGCCTTCTCCACCGGACGACGTTGTCAGGTCCTGCACCGGCAGCGGGCAGCGTGCGTCGCGCGGCTGTGCTGCATTTGCCGGACGTAGAGCCTTGGTCGGCGGAAATCCCCCGGCTCTATGGTCTCGAGTTATCGTTGCAGTCCGGCAGCTTGCGGCCGGAGTCCTATGGCCGTCGCATCGGCTTTCGTCGCGTCGAAACGCGTGGCAACCAGCTTTTGGTCAATGGCGCTCCCATCCGGCTGCTGGGCGTCAATCGACACGACGCGCGAATGCGGTCCGGACGGGCCATGCGCTACGAAGACTTGCGGCACGACGTGCTGGCACTGCGACGGGCCAACGTCAACATCATACGGACCGCGCACTACCCTGCTGATCCCCGTCTGCTCGAGCTATGTGACGAGTTGGGCATGTATGTGCAGGATCAGATGCCGATCTGCTTTGCGGCCGGGTTCGATGACCATCACTGGACCCGCACGAACGATGCGGCGCATCTCGTGCCGTTCGTCCTCGAGGTCACTGCGGAAACGGTCGGCCGGGACCAGGGGTATCCTTCAGTGCTCATTTGGGACCTCGCCAATGAGACACAGTGGGGATGGGGGTTCGATGAACAGCTTGCCCTGGTGCGTGGAATGGACCCGGGCCGCCCCACGCTCTTCTCCTTCGACCTCAATCAGCTGGGCGACGTCAACCCGCTGCCGCACATGCCCAGAGCTGCCCGGCCAGATCTCCGCACTTACCACTACCCCGGCTGGGACCGATCGTGGCAGGAGGATATCGATTGGCTTCGATCGTACGACCAGCCTGTCGTCCTCGACGAATGCATGCCCCCATTTCAGGACAACGCGCGTGCACCCTTGCACGCCGAGTTGCTTCACGCGGATCCGGGACTGCGTGACTACTGGGTCACCGGCGCCCGACCTTTCATGGCACGCGCCATGGACAAGAGCGGCTGCATCGGCGGCATGATCTGGTCGGCGGTCGATGATCAATGGACGCTGCCGATCGACGAGAGCGTCGGCTTTGGCCACTGGTCCCATCTTACCAGGCTCGACTACTACCGGGTGCGCGACGTCCATCCCCCGCAAGGCGGACGCTACTTCAGGGGCGAGGGTGAATGGGGCTTGCTGGACGGATGGGGCCGGCCACGTCCGGAGCTGTGGCACGTCCAGAAGATGTACTCCCCCATCGAGATCAAAAGCAGCCAGTTCAGTGCCGATGGACAATGGCTCGACCTCACCATCGTCAACCGCCATTCCCATCGGGCACTCGAGAGTCTCGAGCTGAGTACGACCGGGGCCGTAGTGGCTACAAGGAGTTCATCGCCATCAGGAGGGGCCTTCCCGGGCTGCTGTTTGCACCTCCGCCTTGAAGTCTCCTCGGACGCGAGCCACGTCGAGCTGCAGTTCTGGCATCCAGAGGGCTGGTTGGTGGATGCCTTCGGCTGGGATGTTCCCGGCCGCGTTCCCGACCCGCATGTGGCCGTTCGCGCCAGCAGCGAGGTCGTGCAGGTCGCGCTCGATGATGATGGAAACCTCAGCATCACCGGCGGGCAGCAGTGGATCGCGACCTGGCCCCGGATTCACGTCGTGGACGCAAACAGCATCATCGATCCTACCAGCCTGCCTCGTGCCGATCTTCCAGCCGCAGTGGCGGGTGCGGACGGATCGATCACCGTGCCACTGACCGGGTCAGGCTGGGATGGACGCCTCACCGTTCGCGCGAACGGCGGCGAAGCGGTGTTCGACTACAAGTGCCACTATTCCGGCGAAGAGGCATTCGACGCGCACGAGATCGGGCTGGCATTCGAGCTGAGGAGGGCGCTGGACGCACTCTGGTGGGACCGCAGGCCCGACTGGTCGTTCTATCCCGAGCGTCATATCGGGCGGCGGCGCGGTTACGCCGCGGCATCGCCCAAGCCGGCAGACCCGTTGCAGCCGGCGTCGCTCTGGGAGGACGATGCCACGGAGTCGGGAACCAACGACTACCGCAGCACCAAGCGGTGCGTGCTGGCCGCTGGGGCGACCGATGGTCAGCGCAGTGTCACGATCGTGGGCAACGGCTCCCAACATGTCCGCGCTTCTCTCTCTCCCGCCGGCTCAGCCATCCTGCGCGTGCTCGATTGGTATGGGGGGGTGCCCCTCCGTCTTGATACCGACCACATCTGGACCTCGAATTTCGGCACCGGCAAGCGAATCGCGCGTGGAACGACACTTCAGGGGCAGGTGCGAATGATGTTCGGCACCTTACCCGAGGGCGTGAGAACCTACGGGCGATCAGGCGTCGATGCCAAGGAACGGCGTCCATGAGCCTTGGCGACAAGTTCGGAAGCAAACTTGTGCTCCGTTCCCTCCGATGGCGGCGCCTGTCTCGTTCGGAACTTCGCAATCTGCTCGTCGGACTTGCCTTCATCTCACCATGGCTGATCGGTTTCCTGTGCTTCACCCTCTATCCGATGCTCGCATCGTTGTACTACAGCTTCACGGATTTCAAGATCCTCGAGTCGCCGCGCTGGGTAGGACTCGATAATTACATCCAGATGTTCGGCGATCCACTTTTCTGGAAATCGCTGACCAACACGCTCTATCTGACCTTCATCGGCACGCCGGTGGCGGTCGCAGTGGCCCTGGGTATCGCATTGCTCCTCAACACCAAGGGAATGAGGGGTATCGGCGTTTTCAGGACCATCTTCTTCCTGCCGGTCATCTTCCCTGTTGTTGCCGCATCGATCCTTTGGCTGTGGCTCCTCAATCCTCCGTACGGGCTCGTCAATCAGTTGCTCGGGTTCGTCGGTATCCACGGGCCCGGCTGGTTCTACGACGCGGCCTGGGCGAAGAACGGCATCGTGTTGATGACGGTGTGGGGAGCGGGCGACGTCATCATCATCTATCTGGGGGCCCTGCAGGGCGTGTCTCGGTCACTGTACGAAGCCGCCGAAATAGACGGCGCCGGCCGGTGGACGCGCTTCTGGAATGTCACCGTACCCATGATCAGCCCGGCGATCCTGTTCAACCTCATCACGCAGGGGATTGCCGCCTTCCAGTCCTTCACCCAAGCCTATGTGGTCAGCGCCGGCACCAGCAACAGTGGCAGTGCAGCGGCGATCGGCGGAACGCAGAACTCGCTGCTGTTCTACGGCCTCAATCTCTACAACAACGCGTTCCGTTACTTCCATATGGGCTATGCCTCGGCGCTCGGGTGGTTCTTGCTGGTGCTGATTCTGTTTGCCACCTTCGGGTTGTTCCGGCTCTCGCGCGGCCGCGTGTACTACGAGGGCGAGGAATGACCACGACCTCGCTCTCGGCTCATCGACCCGCGGCAATGGAGGCTTCGACACACCGCAAGAAACGTCTATTCGCGCTGACGCTCTCGCGCATCGCGCTCATCGTCCTGGCGGCGATTTACCTGGCACCTTTCGTGTGGATGGTCAGCACGTCGCTCAAGAATCCGGCACAGGCGATCGCAGCGCCCCCGATCCTGATCCCCAACCCAGTCGTCTGGGCGAACTATCCGGACGCGTTCCTGCGCATGAACTACCCGAGGGCACTCCTCAATACGTTGATCTATGCCGCCCCCTCAGTCGTCGGCACGGTCCTTTCATGCAGTGTCGTCGCCTACGGTTTTGCGATCATCAGATGGCCTGGGAGAAACATCGTCTTCGCGCTGGTGCTTTGCACGATGATGCTACCCAGCCAGCTGACGCTGGTTCCGCTCTACGTCATATATGCCAAGCTTGGCTGGACCAATACCTTCATCCCTCTCATTCTGCCGTGCTTCTTCAGCAGCTATGTGGGGTCGTGGTCGGGCGCCTTCTTCGTCTTCCTGCTGCGGCAATTCTTCCTGGGCATTCCTCGCGATCTTATCGACGCTGCACGTGCGGACGGCGCCAGTGAGATCAGAATATTGTTTCAGATCGTCATGCCCCTGGCCGTGCCCGCGCTGATTACGGTTGGTCTCCTGACGTTTATCGACAAGTGGAACGACTTCTTCAACCCACTCATCTACTTGCAGGACCCCACGCTGTTTCCTCTGGCTCGCGCGGCCCAGGTGTTCCAGGCGGCACACAAGCTTGACTGGGCGCTATCGATGTCCGCGGCGGTCCTTGTGTCGCTCCCGCTGGTCATTCTCTACTTCTTCGCGCAGCGCAAATTCATCGAAGGGATCACGCTCACGGGGCAAAAAGGCTGACGGAGATCGACCGGCTCCGCCTAGCAACCCACCATGAAACGGTCGAAGGAGGACGTCATATGCGCAAACTAGTCGCGACGGCCTGGGCGGGAGCAATGCTTACGCTCGGGGTTATTGGAATGGCCGCCCCGGCGGCAGCAGACCCCGTCAACCTGACGCTGCGCCATTGCTGGGGTGGCGATGCAGAAATGGCCGCAATGCAAAAGGTGGTCGACAAATGGAACGCCGCCAATCCGGACATTCAGGTCAAGTCTGTCGGGGGGTCGATCGGTGCGGAGGAGATCACGGCCGACGCCGCCGGCGGGAACCCGCCTGATATGGTCATCATGTGCGACAACAGCGCTGTCGCAGGCTTCGCCCATGACGGCGTGATTGCGCCGCTCGACGATCTGATCAAAAAGATCGGCGCCGATACGAGCGACATCCTGCCGTCGTCCCTGCTGTGGACGCAGTACAATGGCAAGCAGTATGGCCTGCCGTTCGGCCAGGACACGTATGCACTCTTCTACGACGTCGATGCCTTCAAGGCAGCCGGGCTCGATCCCAATAAACCGCCCAAGACCATGGACGAGCTGTGGGACGATGCTGCGAAGCTGACGAAGACCAATGCGGATGGCTCACTGGCCCGCGCCGGCTTCATCCCCAACGATCCCTACAAAAACACTGAGCAGACCTCGGCGTACTTCGACTGCCAGTTCTACGACCCAGCCAGCAAGAAGATCACCATCAACTCGCAGCAGTGTGTCGATTGGCTGAACTGGTACAAGAAGTGGTACGACACCTACAACAAGAACAACGCCCTGGTGAATATCATCGCGTCCCGTACAGGCGGTGACGCGGGCCTCCTGATCAGCGGTCAGCAGGCAATGGGCATCTATGGAGAGTGGAACACGGGTGGGGCCTACATACCCGTCGTCGCTCCCAACCTGCACTACGCGACTGCACCGATCCCGTCGATGGACCCTTCCATGTACGGCGCAGCATTCATGAACGGCAACGCGTTCATGATCATGGCTGGCTCAAAGCACAAGGAAGAGGCGATGAAGTTCGGCATGTACCTGATGACGGATGATGCCTCGAAGGTGATGATCCTGCAGAACTCGAGCGTACCTCAGCTCAAGTCGTTGCTGACGGACAAGCAGCTTACATCGATCCCGCACTTCCAGGCCTTCCTCGACATCGCCGCCCATCCAAAATCGTGGACGACGCCGATGATCTCGACCTATTCAGAGCTGATCGATGGCCTCAACAACGCCCTTGATGCGGTGCTCACGGGTGGTGCCGATCCGAAGCAGCAGCTCGACCAGCTTGCGGCCTCGATCCAGGGCAAGCTCGATGCAAATGGCGGCTGATTGCCGAGGCTGAAGCGCTCAAGCAGGGGCGCGGCCGGATGGCCTGCCGCGCCTTACCCCTGGGGGTCGATCCCGCAGCTCACATCAAGAAAGATGCGTAATGGCCTCGGTTCCGCGTCCCGGCGAGGGGCTCGTTCCCTGGGAACGTCCGGCACCAATCAATCGCGCGTTTCACAGCGCCGCCATCGAGCAGCGCATCGAGAAGACGGCCGCACTGATCACTGACAAGGATCTGCGCCGGCTCTTCGAGGTGGCTTTTCCAAATACGCTCGACACCACGATCGTTGCTGGCGGGAATGACGATGAGCCGGACACCTTCGTCCTGACCGGCGACATCAGTGCGATGTGGCTCCGCGATTCAACGGCGCAGCTTTGGCCTTACCTCTCTTCGGTGACTGAAGACCCGAATCTCGACCGTCTCATTCGAGGCGCCATTCGCAGGCAGGCGAGCCAAGTCTTGCTCGACCCTTACGCGAACGCCTTCCTGCCGGAGGGGGGGACCAGTGAGTGGGTCGATGACCAAACGGAGATGCGGCCTGGAGTTCATGAGCGCAAATGGGAGCCGGACTCTCTTTCGGCTTTCCTCCGGCTGTCCGCGGGCTACTGGGGTGTGACCGGCTCGGCTCGGCCTTTCGACGCACAGTGGCGGGCCGCGCTCCAGCTGGCGTTAAAGGTCCTGAGCGACGAGCAGCGCATCACTGGTGGGACCCACTACCGGTTCAACCGGCCGGGCGGCGACCCCACCGACTTCGTTCCGAATGACGGGCAGGGCGCCGCGACGCGCCCAAACGGCATGGTACACGGCGCATTTCGCCCGTCGGACGACGCTTCCGCCTTGCCGCTCAACGTCCCGGTGAATCTGGCATTGGCGGCCGCGCTTCAACAGGTTGTTCCCGCAGCGCTGGCGGCAAACGCGGGTGATAGTGCCGCATCCGCCCTGCGCCTTGCTTCGCAGATCACAGCAGGGGTTGCACGGGACGGCATCGTCCGAAGCAGCGGCATCTGGGCCTATGAGGTGGACGGCCTCGGCCAAGCTTTGTGCATGGACGACGCAAACGTGCCCAGCCTGCTGGCTCTCCCGTATCTTGGCGCCTGCAGGCCTGACGATCCCTACTATCTCGCGACCCGCCGCTGGATACTATCGCCGGCCAACCCCTGGTGGTTCTCCGGCGCGGCCGGGCAGGGGATTGGCTCGCCGCATACCGGAGCGCATCGGATATGGCCCATCGGTCTTGCAATGCAGGGGCTTACGGCCGGAACTGCCGCGGAGCGGCTCGCATGCGTCAAAGCGTTGGGAGCGACCCATGCGGGGACGTATCTCGCCCACGAATCCTTCGACGCCGACGATCCGGAGGCCTTTACCCGCCCCTGGTTTGCATGGGCCAATTCGCTGGCAGGGGAGTTGATCGAGCTAGTCGCCCTTGAAGGGCTGCTCTAGGCTCGAGCGATAACCGCATCACACTTAGCGCAGGGTAATTGATCGCACTAACATGTTAGCTTA
>JBQCIY010000133.1:0-4480 GCA_051953275.1 Devosia sp.
GACGGCGCAGTCGGCATCGAAGATGTCAAGCTCTTCCTCGAACAGAACCCCCACTCGCGCACGCCCCTTTCGGAAGGTGGCGACTTTCGCAGCAATGAGTGTATCGAAATCCTAAAACGCGCCGACATAGTGGTGACCAACCCGCCCTTCTCGCTGTTCCGCGAATACGTGGCGCAGCTCGTGGAGCACGGGAAGAGGTTCCTGATCATCGGCCCCAAGAACGCAGTCACGTACAAGGAAATCTTCGCACTTGTCAAAGACAGCAAAATATGGCTCGGGGCAGGATTTGCGAACGGGAACGCCTATTTCAGTATTCCTGCCGACAGCGGCCGCGACTTTGCCGAAGGCGTTTACGATGCGAGCACCGGACTTGTTAAATTTCGCAACGTCGGCTGGTTTACAAACATGGATCACGGTCGCCGCCACGAGGAATTGCCTCTGATGAGCATGGCTGACAACCTCAAGTTCAGCAAACACAGTGGGATCAGAGGTAAGACGGCATATGACAAGTACGAGAACTTTGACGCAATCGAGGTGCCCTACATCGATGCAATTCCAAACGATTACGACGGAACGATGGGTGTGCCGATTACCTTTCTCGACAAGCACAACCCCGATCAATTTGAGATTTTAGGTCGAAGCGAGAACGAAGATTTGTATGGCTTGAAGACCCGGGTCTACACGACGAAGGAGTGCCAGGATGCTTACTTCAAACTGTTCGGGAAGAAGGGCACATACGATATGAACGCGACACCGGTGCTCGATGGCAGAAAGGTCTACCAGCGAGTCTTCATCCGCCACCGAAGCGGCAAGGGGAACACGAAGTGAAGACAACGCTGAGAACCAACATCAGCGTCGCGGATATCTGCGCCGGATTTATCTACAACCAGTTAGAAGGCAAGGGGCTGTTCGGGTTGGGTGGAAAGCTCACCATCCAGCCGGAGTACCAGCGCAACTACATCTACGCGGATGGCGGCGGAAAACGGGAGCAGGCGGTCATTCACTCGCTGCTGCGGGGCTATCCGCTCGGGCTGATCTATTTCAACACGGTCGCGGAAGGCCGCTTCGAGGTGCTGGACGGGCAGCAGCGCATCACCAGTATCGGGCGGTTCGTCACGAACAAGTTCGCGATCATGGACAACGGCAATCCGAAGAATTTCGACAGCCTGCCCGCCGACCAGCAAGCCAGACTCCGGGACGCGACGCTGCTGATCTACGAATGCGAGGGCACCGAATCCGAGATCAAGGAGTGGTTCCAGACCATCAATATAGCCGGCGTGCCGCTCAACGAGCAGGAGCTGCTGAACGCCATCTACTCGGGGCCGTTCGTGACGATGGCCAAGGCCGAGTTCAGCAACAGCCAGAACGCCAACATCCAGAAATGGAGTGCCTACATCCGGGGCAACGCAAACCGGCAGGATTTCCTCGAGCGGGCGCTGGACTGGGTGAGCCGGGGCGACATCGGCGGCTATATGAGCGCCCATCGCACCCAGAGCGACATTGGTGAGCTCAAGAACTACTTCAACGCCGTCATCGACTGGGTGTCGAGCGTGTTCATAGACGTTGAAAAAGAGATGCAGGGGCTGGAGTGGGGGCGGCTCTATGAGAAGTACCATTCCAAGTCATACAATCCGGCCACGGTCTCCGGGGAGGTCAGGCGGCTTTATGCCGACCCATATGTCAAGAAGCGTAGCGGTATCTTCGAATACATTCTCGGCGGCAGTCAGGATTCGAAGCTCCTCGATGTGAGGGTATTCGACGAAGCAACCAAGCGGTCCGTTTACGACCGGCAGACGCAGGCCGCGCAGGCTGCCGGCACGTCGAATTGCCCTCTCTGTGCCCTCGGCCATGACGCCAACAAGAGCCGCATATGGAGGTTCGCCGAGATGGACGCCGACCACGTCTCCGCATGGAGCAAGGGCGGGGCAACCTCATCCACTAACTGCGAGATGCTCTGCGTCACCCACAATCGTGCCAAGGGGAATAGATAGCGTAGCGCGCCTACTCGCCCGCCCCCCTCACCCTCGCTTCAGCACCCGTCCCGTCACCAGTCGCACCATCGCATCGATCAGCCGGTCGGGCGCATGCGCCATCGGGTCGTGCGTCGCATCGGCCAGCGACAGCATCGACAACACGCCGATGGCCGCCATGTGCGCCGCCACCGCCGTGGTCCGCGCAGCGCCGGGCGTCGCGACGTCGCCGGCCCTGGCCAGCACCGTTTCCAGCGCGCCATACATCCGGCTCGTCGCGGCATGGATCGAGCCGGCCACCTCCGGCAGCCCGGCAACCTGCCACACCTGCGTGTCGAACTGCGCCGCCATGTAGATCAGCCGGAACCGGCCGAGGTCCTCGAGGTGGAAGCCGATGAGCGTCCGCACGAACACTTCGATCGCCCGGCGTCCGCTCCGCACCCGCCCGAGCGCGGCCACCACGGCGTCGGCCTCGAGCTCCAGCGCCGGAATGACCAGCGCGCGCGTCAGGTCCCCCTTGCTCGGAAACCAGTAGATGATGGCCTGCTTGCTGACGCCGAGCGTGTCGCCCAGCGTCTGGAACGTCAGCGACGCCGCGCCGGTCTCGCTGATCAGGCGCGCCGCGGTTTCGAGGATGGCCTCGCGCGTCACGCGGTTGCGGCGTGCCGCCATGCTGCGCCTCCATTGACAGCTTACCAAAGGTAAGTATTGTTCTTACCATTGGTAAGCACGGGGCGAAACATGAAACACCTGCCGTTCTACTTCCTCACCGTCGCCATTCTCCAGGCCCTCGTCGGCATGGGCCTCGGCATCTTCATGGGCACCAGCGGCGATTTCACGCTGGCGCCGGCGCACGCCCACAACAACCTGCTCGGCTGGGTCAGCATGGCGATCTTCGGGCTCTACTACGCTGTCGCTGCCGATGTCGCCAAAAAGCCCATCGCCACCGTGCATTTCTGGCTGGCGCTGGCGGCCAACCTGGTGTTCCCGCTCGGCATCGGCCTCGTCGTCACCGGCAAGGGCGAAGTCCTCTCGATCATCGGCAGCCTCCTCGAAGTGGCGAGCATGCTGCTCTTTGGCGTCATCGTCTGGACCAACCGCTCCGCCCTCGCGCGCTTCGCCGCGCACGGCTGACCCCCATGGCGCTGCTCGGATTCGACAATCCGGTCTTCGTCGCCTTCGCGCTCTCCTCCGCGGTGATGATCGTGAAGGCGGTCGCCATGTCGTGGCTCACCGTCATCCGGATGCTGTGGTTCCAGAGCGGCTTCCGCTCCCCCGAGGACCTCAGGCGGACCCTGCTCAACCCGGTCCCCGATCCGCGCCAGCTCCTGCCCGACGAACGCATCGAGCGGATCCGGCGCATCCAGCAGAACGATCTCGAGAACCTGCCCTTCTTCTTCGTGGCGGGCGCCCTCTACGTCCTCACCGGCCCCCCGCTCGCTCTGGCCCAGGTGCTGTTTTACGGCTACGCGGTCTCCCGCCTACTCCACTTCGCCGCCTACTTCACCGCCCAGACCCACGACGTCCGCGCCTCCCTGTGGACCATCGGCTCCCTGGTCATCGTCTTCATGACCCTGGCCGTGCTGGTTCGCGGCATGGCGTCCCTCTAAGACCCCTCTCCCGTGGGGCAGAGGTCGGCGCGCAGCGCCGGGTGAGGGGGCCTTGCCGCAGCCGGAAACTCCCCGCCCCCGTTCCCTCTCCGTTCCGGCCGTGCTAGGAGTCGGGAACCCATCGTCCCACTGACATTTTCTGACAGGGCACCTACATACAGGTACCCCGACACCATCCGTCCCGAGCGCTCCGCATGGCCGAGAAACAGTCCAGCTTTTCCATCGACGACTTCATCGGCGAGATCGAGAAGGCCGAGGACGAGCGGCTCAATGCCCGCCTGCCGCAGGAGCGGCTGAAGAACAAGCGGGCGCTCGACAACGCCGCCCGCCGCGCCGCCGAGGCGAACGGCACCGGCATCCAGCCGCTGCAGCCGCAGCCGCTGGAAAAGCCCAAGAAGCCAACCCGCAGCGCCGCGACGGGCATGAGCCTCAAGGCGCCGAAGTCGAAGGCCAATGCCGTCGACCGTCCCACCAACCTGCCCGGTTTCGAGGAGCCGCAGGCCGGCTTCAGCCACGTGCCCTCGAAGCGGGTGACGGCGCGCGACATCTCGCGCGAGGCGGCCAAGGACCCGGCGGTGATGGAGCACCTGCGCGACGCCCTCGAGGAGTCGCGCAAGAAGGTGAAGGCGAAGAACATGCCCGGCCAGTCGCTGGCCGGCGCGCAGACCGTGGGCATCTCGGCCACGGTGAAGGCGCTCGAGGATATCATCCTGCACGGCCGCAAGGAGGTGGAAGGCAATACCGAGTGGAAGCCCCACCGCCCTGCCCCGCGCGAAAAATCCGAAGGCGGCGTGCCGTTCAAGCTGGTCACCCAGTATGAGCCGCGCGGCGACCAGCCCACCGCCATCGCCGACCTGGTGGAAGGCGTAGAGAACGGCGAGACCGATCAGGTGCTGCTCG
>JBQCIY010000134.1:0-15684 GCA_051953275.1 Devosia sp.
CGCGCGACGTCGGCGGCGAAAGCGGTGGGGCCGGGGGCGTTGACCGTGACCGGATAGCCGTTGCGGTAGTGGATCGAGGCAGTTGCGCCGAACGTCGCCACGAGGCCGTTGGTCACTGCGCGCAGACGCTCCTCCATGAACTTCCGGACCATTTCGTCGAGCGTCCGCACCGTGCCGGTGAGCTTCACCGTGCGCGGGATGACGTTGAACGCCGTGCCGGCTTCTACCATGGTGACGGACAGGACTGCCGCGCGCATCGGATCAACATTCCGCGACACGATGGTCTGCAGCGCGAGGATGAGCTGCGCCGCGATCACCACCGGATCGACGGTATTGTGCGGCATGGCAGCGTGCCCGCCCTTGCCCTCGATCGTGATCTGGAACTCATCGGTCGCGGCCATGATGCCGCCCTCACGGATGCCGAACTGGCCGGCGGGCAGGCCGGGCAGATTGTGCAGGCCGTAGAACTCCTCGATGTCGAAGCGATCGACCAGCCCGTCCTCGAGCATGGCGCGGCCGCCGGCGCCGCCCTCTTCGGCCGGCTGGAAGATCAGCACCGCGGTGCCGGCGAAATTGCGGGTCTCGGCCAGATACTTTGCGGCCCCCAGCAGCATCGAGATATGCCCGTCATGGCCGCAGGCATGCATCTTGCCCGGCACGGTCGAGGCGTATGCCTTGCCGGTGCGCTCGGTGATCGGCAGGGCATCCATGTCGGCGCGCAGGCCAATCACGCGGCCCGCGCCGCCATTCCGACCCTTGATCACGGCGACGACGCCAGTCCGGCCGAGGCCGGTCACGACCTCGTCGACGCCGAAGCTTTCGAGCAGCTCTGCCACGCGCCCCGCCGTACGCTCCACGTCGTACAAAAGCTCGGGGTTGCGATGGAAATCCTGCCGCCACTCAGCGATCTCGCGCTGGAACTCGGCGACGCGATTGATGACAGGCATGACGAACTCTGCTGCTAAAGCGTCAATGTGCCGGTTTGCGGGCGAATCCGTCAACCCTTGACGCCGCAACCCCGCATTGTCATAGGCCAGATGCCGCCGCTGAGGGCGGCCTTTCCCACCGGACCTACCAGATGTTCGAAACCCTGCAGAAGGCCACGCTCGACAAGATTTTCGTGCTGATGGCCGAATACGCCGCCGATCCGCGCAGCAACAAGATCGACCTGGGTGTGGGCGTCTACAAAGACAACAAGAACAACACGCCGATCATGTCGGCGGTCAAAAAGGCCGAGCAGCGCATCCACGACAAGGCGACGACCAAGACCTACAAGGGCGTGGTCGGGAACAAGGAGTTCTCCGCCGCCGTGGTCGAGCTGGCGCTTGGCGGCGTGGTCGACACCTCGCGCATCCGCTGCGTCAACGGCGCCGGCGGCACCGGCGCGCTGATGATCCTGATGTTCGTGCTCGGCCGGGCCCGGCCGAAGGGCAACATCTACATCTCCGATCCGAGCTGGCCCAACCACTGGCCGCTGGCCGAGAACGCCAACCTCACGCCGAAGACCTATCCGTACTTCGACCCCAAGACCCGTTCGGTCGATTTCGATGCGATGATGCAGGTCGTCGACAACCTGACGCCGGACGACATCCTGCTGTTGCACGGTTGCTGCCATAACCCGACCGGCGCCAACCTGACGCCGGCGCAATGGGATCGCGTCGCGGCGAGCCTCAAAAAGACCGGCGCCTTCCCGCTGATCGACCTGGCTTATCTTGGCTTCGGCGATGGGCTCGAGCAGGACGCCTACGGCGTGCGCAAGATCGCCTCGACGCTGCCCGAATGCATGATCGCGTTTTCGGCGAGCAAAAACTTCGGCCTCTACCGCGAGCGCACCGGCGTCGCTATCGCGATTGCCAAGGATCCGGCCACCGCCGACGTGGTGTCGAGCCAGATGCAGAACATCATCCGCGGCACCATCTCGCAGACCCCCGACCACGGCGCCGAGATCGTCCGCGTCATCCTCGAGGACCCGGCGCTACGTCAGGAGTGGGAGGACGAGCTCAACCAGATGCGGGAACGCATGCAGCGCCTGCGCGTCAAGCTGGCCGAGGCGATCCGGCGCAAGTCCAACAGCAAGGACTTCGACTTCATCGCCGACCATTCCGGCATGTTCTCGCTGCTCGGCCTGCCGCAGGACGTGGTCGAAAAGCTCAAGACCGACGATGCGGTCTATATGATCAACGACAGCCGCATAAATGTCGCGGGCATCCCCGAGGACCGGGTCGAGGAACTGGCGGAGTTCCTGATCAAAGCCGCGGGGTAATCCCCCGCGGCAGATTGTCGAGGAGGGGGAATGGACAATCTGGTCTGGAATGAACGGCTGAAGCTTCTGGCCAACGCGCTGGATCGGTTGTCGACGGCTTGCTTCAGTGTCGGTGGCATAACGCCATTTGCAGCGTTGGTCCTTGGCAACGAGTCGTTCGGACTGACCGGTGTCCAATAGGGCGTTGCGACCCTGTGTTGGATTTTGTTCGGGTTCGGCCTACATTTACTCGCGCAAGAGGCGATTAGAGGCCTGCGATGACGCTGTTTCAGTTCTTTGCTGTCGTTGGGATGCCGGCCATCTTGTTTCTGGTGGGTCTTGTTGCGCTGAAATGGACGCAGTGGGACCTTAGACGCCGCGACCGGATGCATCCCGGCGAATGAAATAATCCTCGCGAATCGGCTGTTTTTCGCTGGCGGCGGACCTTTCCCGCGCCTCGCAAATTGCCTATCTACGGGCTAGAGAATTTCAGGCTTTCCGGGAGAGGACCGATGCAGTTTTTCGCTGATACCGCCGAGATCGAGGACATCAAGAAGCTCCATGCCATGGGGCTGCTCGATGGCATCACCACCAACCCCTCGCTGATCGCCAAGTCCGGCCGGCAGTTCAAGGACGTGATCAAGGAAATCTGCGGCGTCGTGCCGGGGCCGGTGTCCGCCGAGGTCGCCAGCGTCGACTACGACACGATGATGAAAGAGGCGCACGTCCTCGCCAAGCTGGCCGATAACGTCGTGGTCAAGGTGCCGTTGACGGTGGACGGCCTGCGGGCGTGCAAGGCGCTCAACTCCGAGGGCATCAAGACCAACGTGACGCTGTGCTTTTCGCCCAACCAGGCGCTGCTCGCCGCCAAGTGCGGCGCGACCTATATCTCCCCCTTCATCGGCCGCCTCGACGACATCAACCTCGACGGCGTCGAGCTGATCGAGCAGATCCGGCAGATCTACGACAATTACAGCTTCACCACGCAGATTCTCGCCGCCTCGATCCGCTCGCCAAACCACGTCACGGAAGTGGCGCTGGCCGGCGCCGACGTCGCGACCATTCCACCGGCCGTGATCTACAAGCTCGCCGATCACCCGTTGACCAAGTCCGGGCTCGAGAATTTTGTCAAAGACTGGAAGGCGACCGGCCAGTCGATCCTCTAATCCATGGCGGAAAACGAGATCGCCGGCGCCGTCAAGGCGGCGCTGGCGCAGGTCGAAATCCCCGGTGGCGGCACGCTCGCCGACTATTCCGGCCTCTCCGAAATCATCGTGACCAAGAGTGCCGTGGCGCTTGCCATCGCGGTGCGGCCGGGAATGGAGGCGGCGTTCGGGCCGACCCGCGCCGCGGCGCAGCGGGCCGCCGAGACGGTTGCGGGCGGCCGCAAGGTCATGGTCTCGGTCACCTCCGACAAGGCGCCGGCCATGGCCACAGGACAGGCCGCCGCGCAGGGCCGGCCAGGACCGCCGCCGCGCTCGCCGGTTGCCGGGGTCAAGCACATCATCGTCGTCGGGTCGGGCAAAGGCGGCGTCGGCAAATCGACGGTCGCGGTCAACCTCGCATTGGCCTTTGCCGCCGAAGGACTGCGCACCGGCATCCTCGACGCCGATCTGTATGGTCCCTCGATCCCGAAACTGCTCGGCATCGAGGGCAAGCCCGCCGTCCGCGAGGACGGCATCTTCTCCCCGCACCGCGCCTATGGATTGAGCGCCATCTCCATCGGCTCGATGCTGTCGCCGGGACAGGCGGTGGTGTGGCGCGGCCCGATGGCAACCTCGGCGCTCAGGCAATTGCTGCGCGAGACCGACTGGGGCGGGCTCGACCTGCTGGTCGTCGACTTGCCGCCGGGCACCGGCGACATCCAGATTTCGCTGTTCCAGCAGGCCGAACTGGCCGGTGCGGTGATCGTCTCGACGCCGCAGGACCTGGCCCTGATCGACGCGCAGAAGGCCGTCGACATGATGCGGCGGCTCAACATCCCGCTGCTCGGGCTGGTCGAGAACATGAGCTACTTCGTGGCGCCTGACACCGGCACGCGCTACGACATTTTCGGGCATGGCGGCGCCGCCGCCGCGGCCGAGGGCATGGGCATGCCATTCCTCGGCGAAGTGCCGCTCGACATGGCCATTCGCGAGACCTCCGACGCCGGCAAGCCGGTGATGGCCGGCAGCCCCGAAGGACCGCAGGCCGGTGCCTTCCGCGCCATTGCGCGCGAAATCCTCAACCGGATGCCGGCGCTCCGGGCCTGAGGTGACTCAGGGCGAATCCGCTGCTAGGTAATCGATTACATCAACGCCGGGTTGAGCCGGCTGCCTTGCTTGGGAGGATCGATGTTTTCGGTTGACCGCGGCCAGTTCGGGCCGAATTTCACCTTTGGCGTCGCCACTGCCGCCTACCAGATCGAGGGCGGGCAGGGCGACGGCCGCGGCCCCTGCATCTGGGACACCTTCGCGGCGACTCCGGGCAATGTGAAGGGCGCCGACGACGGCCACGAGGCCGACGATCACTATCATCGCTGGCCGGAAGACCTCGATCTGATCCGCGACGGCGGCTTCGAGGCCTACCGCTTTTCGCTGGCCTGGCCGCGGCTGATTCCCGAAGGCACCGGCGCGGTCAACCAGGCCGGCATCGACTTCTACGACCGGCTGATCGACGGCATGCTGGAGCGCGGTCTCAAGCCCTATGCCACGCTCTATCATTGGGATCTGCCCAGCCCGCTGCAGGACAAGGGTGGCTGGATGAACCGCGACATCGGCGGTTGGTTCGCCGAGTATGCGGCGCTGGTCGGCCACCACTTCGGCGACCGGCTGCACGCCACGGCGACCATCAATGAGCCGTGGTGCGTGTCGGTACTGAGCCACATCCTCGGCCGGCACGCGCCGGGATATCGCGACCTGCGCGCCGGCGCCCGCGCCATGCACCACGTGCTCTATGCGCACGGCATGGGGGTGGACGCGCTGCGTGCGAACGGCGTCAAGAATGTCGGCATCGTCACCAACCTCGAGGCCTCGGAGGCGGCGAGCGACAGCGAGGAGGACCAGCGCGCTCTTGCCATCGGCGACGCCCTGTTCAACGGCTGGTTCCTCGGCGGCGTCTACAAGGGACAGTACCCCAAGGTACTGACCGACCTGCTCGAGACCTACCTGCCCAAAGACTGGCACAAGGACATGGAAGTGGTGAACCGGCCGCTCGACTGGGCCGGCATCAACTATTATTCGCGCGGTCTCTACACCATGGACCACGACCCGGCGCACTATGCCCTGCCCATCAAGCAGGTGAAGGGCCCGCTTGCGACCAACGACCTCGGCTGGGAAATCTATCCGCAGGGGCTCACGAACCTCCTGGTCCGCGTCTCGCGCGACTATACCAAGCTGCCGCTCTACATCACCGAGACCGGCATGTCGGAGACCAACGACGAGCGCCGCGTGCAGTACTATGACGACCACCTGAAGGCGGTTCTCGAGGCACAGAAGCAGGGCGCCGACGTGCGGGGCTTCTTCGCCTGGTCGCTGCTCGACAACTACGAGTGGGGCGAGGGCTATTCGTCGCGCTTCGGCATCGTGCATGTCGACTACAAGACACAGAGGCGCACGCCCAAGGGCAGCTATCGCTCGTTCCAGGGCATGCTGCACAACACGAGGTGAAGCTCCAGGCGGTCTTTACCGGCCTCTGGCGGGACCGCCGGTTCCTCAACTTCTGGTCCGCCCAGACCGTCTCCGAGCTGGGCGACCGCATCAGCGAACTGGCGCTGCCGCTGATCGCAGTCACGGTCCTCGACGCGACGCCCGAGCAGGTCGGCTTGCTGACTGCGGCGGTGTGGCTGCCCAATCTGGTGTCGCTGGTGATTGGCAGCTGGGTCGATCAGCGGCCCGACAAGCGCCGGCTGATGATCTTCGCCGACCTGGCGCGGCTCGTCGTTCTGCTGACGCTTCCGATCGCCTACTGGCTCGGCGTGATGTCGCTGGTCCAGCTCTACGCCGTCGCAATCCTTGCGGGAACCGCGCAGGTTGTCTTCAGCACGTCCTACTCTTCGTTCTTCGTGCGGCTGGTCAGGCGCGAGCAGTTTCTCGAGGCCAATTCCAAGCTGTCGAGCACCCGCTCGCTCGCATCGATGATCGGGCCGGCGATCGGCGGCGCCCTCGTGCAGTTCGTGTCGGCGCCGGTCGCAGTGATCGCCGATGCGCTTTCGTTCCTGTTTTCGGCCGTGCAGCTGAACCGCCTGGAGGTCGAGGAGATCGTCCCCGACGCGGCCGGTGAATCCCTGTTCCAGCGGGCGTGGAGCGGCATGCGCTATCTGCTGGAACACCCCTATCTGCGCGCATCGCTCGCGTGCGCGACCACCCTCAACTTCTTCACCTTCATCGGCAGTACCCTCGTGATCCTGTTCGCCAGCCGCGATCTCGGGCTGTCGCCGGGCACCATCGGCCTGGCGCTCGGCGTCGGCGCCTCGGGCGGCTTGTTCGGCGCGACGCAGGCGGGCCGCATCGCGCGCTGGATCGGCATCGGTCCGTTGATCGCCATCGCAAGCGTGACCCTGCCGCTGGCCCTCACCATCATCGCCTTTGCCAGTGGACCGGTGTGGTTCCGGGCCATTGAGTTCGGCGCCGCAGAATTCGTGTTCGCGGTCTCCGTCATGTGCTTCGACGTGCCGCTGATGTCGCTGCAGGCGAGCGTGATCGCCGACACCATGCGCAGCCGGGTGACGGGCGCGTTCTCGACCGTGAATTTCGGCGTCCGGCCGCTCGGCGCGGTGCTGGGTGGCCTGCTCGGCGGCTGGATCGGCCCGCGCGAGACCCTGCTGGTCTCGGGCATCGGCGGCGCGCTGTCGGTGCTCTGGCTGATCGGCTCGCCGATCATCCGGGTCAGGACGATTGCGGCTCTGCAGGAGCAGTTTCCGCCGCCGCCGTGACGCCGCAGCCTGCGCGCCAAAGCGCTTTGACACCGCCGGTCGCTCGTGAGACTAGACGGCACCGCCCAGTTTCGTGGAGATTGCCATGGTCGCGCAGCCGTTGATGACGGAGCAGAAGACTCCGCCCGAGCCTCCCCTCGACAAGGACTGGTGGCGGGGTTCGGTGATCTACCAGATCTATCCGCGCTCGTTTCAGGACCACAATGGCGACGGTGTCGGCGACCTCGTCGGCATCACCGAGCGGCTGGACTACGTCGCCGATCTCGGCGTCGACAGCATCTGGCTCTCGCCCTTCTTCACCTCGCCGATGCGCGACTTCGGCTACGACGTCTCCAACTATCGTGACGTCGATCCGCTGTTCGGCACGCTCGGCGATTTCGACCGGCTGCTCGCCAAGGCCCACACGCTCAAGCTCAAGGTGATTATCGACCAGGTGATCAGTCACTGCTCGGACAAGCATCCGTGGTTCTCCGAGAGTAGGCTCAATCGCAGCAACGAAAAGGCCGACTGGTTCGTCTGGGCCGACCCAAAGCCGGATGGCACGCCGCCCAACAACTGGCTGTCGATCTTCGGCGGCAGCGCCTGGGCCTGGGACAGCCGGCGCATGCAGTACTACATGCACAACTTCCTCGCCTCGCAGCCGGATCTCAACTTCCATACGCCGGCGGTGCAGGACGCCATGCTCGACAACATGCGCTTCTGGCTGGAGCGCGGCGTCGACGGCTTCCGCCTCGACACGGTGAACTTCTACTTCCATTCGCTCGGGCTGCAGAACAATCCGGTGGTCAAGCCCGAAGACTTCAACGCGACCACCGCGCCCGCGGTGAACCCCTACAATTTCCAGGAGCACCTCTACGACAAGAGCCAGCCGGAGAACATCAAGTTCCTGCAGCGCCTGCGCAAACTGATGGACGACTACGGCGCCAAGGCCACAGTGGGCGAGATCGGCGACGCGCAGCACCAGATGGAGGTGATGGCCGCCTACACCTCCGGCGGCGACAAGCTGAACATGGCCTACACTTTCGATTACCTGGGCGGCGAGTTCAGCGCGGCGCACTTCCGCAAGGCCATCGACCAGACCGAGAGAGAGGCGCCCGAAGGCTGGATCTGCGTGGCGTTCTCGAACCACGACGTGGTGCGCCATGTGAGCCGCTGGGCGACCCACGGGGAGCAGGAGGCGTTCACCCGACTTGCCTGTACGCTGCTGCTGTCGATGCGCGGCTCCATCTGCCTGTATCAGGGCGAAGAACTGGGCTTGACCGAAGCCGAACTGGCCTTCGAGGACCTCGTCGACCCCTATGGAATCGAGTTCTGGCCGCAGTTCAAGGGCCGCGACGGATGCCGCACTCCAATGGTCTGGCAGACCCAATCACCAACCGGCGGCTTCACTACGGCAACACGGCCCTGGCTCCCGGTGCCGGCCGATCATCTGACCAAGGCGGTGGACCGGCAGGAGGCCGACGAGCACTCGGTGCTGCATCACTACCGCGCCATGCTGGCGTTCCGCCGGCGCCACTCGGCACTGGTCAAGGGCTCGATCAAGACGCTCGACGCGCCGGAGGACGTGCTGGCCTTCGTGCGCCAGGACGGCACGGAGCGGCTCTACTGCGTCTTCAATATGAGCCCGAAGGCCGCGATCGTGCCGATCCCCCAGGGCTTTTCGCTGGCCGAGTCCGGCGCGCCCGGGATCGTGGCCGAACCGGTCAACGATGCATTGAGCCTGGCGCCGTTCGGCGCTTACATCGGCATTCTGCACTAGCGAGCGGACGCGGCGGCTAGAACACCGGTACGATGCCGACATCCGGCAGCTGCGCCGCGACCAGCCGCTGCGTGACCTCGTGCTGCGGCGCTTCAAGGAGCTGCGCCGGCGTCGTTACCTCGACGATCTTGCCGCGGTCCATCACCAGCACCCGGTCGGCGGCAATCCGCATCAGGTCGAGGTCGTGGCCGATGATCAGGAAGCTGAGGCCGAAATCAGCGCGCAGCCGGTTGAGCAGCACCAGCATCTCCCCGCGGGCGCCGACGTCGAGCGCGGCGACCGGCTCGTCGAGCACCACCAGGCGCGGCCGCGTGACCAGCGCGCGGGCGACCGCGAGGCGCTGCAACTGGCTCATCGTGAATTCGCCCGGCGGCCGGTCCATCACGTCCGTGGCGAGACCGACGGAGGCGACGATCTCCACCAGCCGGCTGCTGAGCTCGTCGACGCTGCGCTGCAGCTCGAGTTGCAGCGGCTCGGCGATCGATTGGCCCACTGTGAGCCTGGGATCGAAGGTGGGGCGCGGATCGGCCGCCACCAGACTGATGCCTTGCCGCAGCAGCCGTGGCAGGTCGCTGCCGGTATAGACCTGCTGGTTCAGCTCGAGCTCGCCGGCGGTGGCGCGCTCGAGCCCGACGATGATGCGGGCGAGCGTCGACTTCCCCGCACCCTGCGGGCCGATGACTCCCACCGACTCGCCGGCGCGGACCGCAAGGCTGACGCCGTCGAGCGCCAGCACCGGGCGGCGCGGCTCGAACAGCGAGCGGTCGGGCAGGCGGTAGCGGCGGCTCACCTGGCGGACATCGAGCAGCTTGCCGCCGATCGGGGTGCGCATCAGAGTCTTGGCGCGATGGCGGCCGGCGCTCAGGACAGCTCGGGTGAAGTCGTGCTTGGGGTGGCCGAAGATTTCGGCCTTCTCGCCGGCCTCGATCGCCTTGCCGGCGCGCAGCACCATGATGCGGCCCGACAGCATTGCGAGGCTCTTGAGGTCGTGCGAGGCCATGACCAGCGCCATACCGCGTTCGCTGCAATGTCTGGCGATGAGGTCGAGCACCCGCCGCTGGTCGATCAGGTCGAGCCCCTGCGCCGGCTCGTCAGCGAGCAGCAGGTCGGGTTGCGCCGCCAGCGCCAGCCCGAGCGCGACGCGGCGGCGCTCGGCGGCGCTGAGATCGTGCGGCAGGTAATTGGCGAGCTTGGCGGGGAGGTCGAGCTCCGCGAGGACGGCGGCGACGTCGATGGCCCTGCCGGCGAGCGCCTGCGCCTCGGTGATCAGCGCGCCCACCGTGCGCAGCGGATCGAGCGACGACTCGGCATGAGCCAGCAACGCCCCGATTTGCCGGCCACGCCACTTCGCACGTTCGGCAGCAGTCGCCGGCAGGCCGATGCCGTTGAGCTCGATGGCGCCGGTGAGCTCGGCGCCGCGCGGCATGAGCCCGAGCAACGTGCGCAACAGCAGGCTCTTGCCCGCACCGGCTTCGCCCATGAGGCCAAGCCGCTCGCCTTTGTCGAGGCTAAACGAAATGTCGTCGAGGAGCGCCGTTCCATCGAGGCGGAGGGAGAGGCCGTCGACCCTAAGCAGCATCGGTTGCTCCCGATGCGGGGACGGCGCCCTGTGCCCTGAGCCCACGGCTGGTGACGCTCAGCGCCAGCACGATGACCAGCAGCAAGAGGCCGGGAGCGACGACCAGCATTGGCTGACCGGCAGCCCCCTGTTGTGCCTCGCGCAACATGAGGCCGAGGCTCGTCGCCGGAGCTGTCGCGCCGAGGCCGACAAAGGCGAGCGCGGCCTCGCCGAGCACGCCGACGGCGAGCTGTGCCACCATTTCCGCGCCGATCGCGCGGGTGAAGGCCGGCAGGCTGTAGCGGCGGACGATCTCGAGCGGCAGCGCACCCGCCAGCTGCGCAGCGACGGCATAGCCGTGACGCGGTGCGGCGCGGAGCGTCGCGCGGGTCGCCGCGACGAAGGCCGGGACCATGCCGAAGCCGAGCGCAACCATCGCCGTCCCCGGGCTCGGCCCGAACCTGAGCGCAAGCAGGGCGGCGACGGCGAATGCGGGCACGATGGCGATGTAGCCGCCGATGGAGCGGACGAATGCATCGGCAACCGCGCCCCAGCCGGCCGCCGCAAGACCGAGCGGTACGCCGATGACGGCGCCGACCGCGACCGCCACGGCGGCGACCACGAAGCTTGTCAACATCCCCCGCAGCAGCAGTGACAGGACATCGTGGCCGAGCCCGTCGGTGCCCAGCAGATGGGAGTTCGTGGGCGGCTGCATGATCGCAGCGGCATCGACCGATTGCACCGGATAGGGAGTCCATACCACCGACGCAAACGCCACGAGCACCAGCACGAGCGTGACGACGAGCCCGATCTGCCAACCGGCCGTCCGGGCTCGTGGTTGCGTGCTGACTGCGAGGCTCATTCCGGTGTCTCGACGGTGAGGCGCGGATCGGCGCTGCCGGCGCAAACGCGGACCAGAAACACCGTTCCAGCGATGAGCAGGACCAGCACCAAGAGGCCGGCGCGCAGCGTCGCGGCATCGTGGGCGCTCACCGCGTCGAGGATCAATCGCCCGAGCCCCGGCAGCGAGAAGGCCGCTTCGACGATCATCGCGCCGGCGATCAGGGCAGCCGCGTGTAACGCGAGCGCGGGGGAAAGTTCGAGCAGCGCCAGCCGCAGGCCGTGCCGGCGGAAGGCCGTCTCGGCATCGAGGCCACGCAGTTGCGCCGCCTCGACCGGCAGCGATTGCCGCGCTTCGGACAGGGCTGCGCGGGCATCGAGCGCGATGGCGGCCGCTGCGGGGAGGGCGAGCGCCAGCGCCGGGAGCAATAGCGAGACGATGGCTTGCAAGGCATCATCGGTCCACGGCACGAACCCGGCGGCAGGCAACCAGTGAAGGCCGCCCGCAAAGCCCAGCACGAGCAGCAGGCCAAGCCAGAAATTGGCGACCGCGGCGCCGATCTCGGCAACAGCGGCCAGCAGGCGATCGGTCAGTGACCCCGGACGCAGGGCGGCGGCCCAGCCGAGTCCGCCGCCGATCGCTGTCGCGAGGATCAGCGCGAACAGAACCAGCGGCAACGTCACGGCGAGCGCTCCGCCAAGTGCGGCGCCGACGTCGCCGTTTGCCGTACGGCCGAAATCGCCAACCAGCAGATGGCCGAGCCAGCCGAAGGCACCGCCCGTGATCTCGCGTGCACCGCTGACCGGACCGCAGAGCCAGAACGCGAGCAGGGCGGTGAGGACTACCGTAGCGAGCAACTGCCCCAGGCGGACGACGACAAACCAGATCATGAGCGCCCGCCCTTGGTGGCGTGCCGGAAGCGGTTGTGCAGCAGCACCGCGATCATCCCGAAACGAGGAGCCAGATGCCGAAACTTAGGGGAGAACGCCGTTTCTGCCAATGCAACACGGCGGTTGCCTCAGCCTCTGACGACAAGCTCGGCGGGGATCAGCAGCGAGAACAGTGTCCCGGTGCCGGCGGTCGGGTCGACCGAGAGCGTGCAGGCATTGACCGCGAGGAGCGACCGGGTGAGGGCGAGACCGACGCTCGAGCGCACCGGGTTGAGCTGCTCGCCGTCCTTGTCGACGCCGTCGCGGAACACCACGAAGCGCTCGCCCAGGTCGGTCCCGCTCTCGGCGCCGTCACGCACATGGACGGCGATGTTGCCTTCGTCGTCGCTCTGCGCCGACAGGATCACCGAGCCGCCGACCGGGGTCTGGTCGATGGCGCTGGCGAGGAGGTTGAGCAGCGCCTGTCCGAGCGAGGCCCGGTCCGCCCGCACCCGCGGCAGTCGTTCCGAGATGGCGCTGCGCACGAGGACTCGCGCGCCCGCCGCCTGCGACCTGACCCGCAGCATGCACGAATCGAGCAGCGGCCCGAGCTCCACGTCGGCCGGACGCGGGGCATAGCGGCCGTCGCGCAGCCGGGTGAAATCGTCGAGCTCGTCGGCGAGCACCGCGATCTCGAGCCCGGCGGTGCGGATGTCGCGCGCATATTCGGCGTGGCGCTCCTGCCCAGGGTGACCGGCCGAGGCGGCGCGGATGAGGTCGGCAAAGCCAATGATGGTGTTGAGCGGGCCGCGGATGCCGCGGCTCAGCCGGCCCAGCATGCCCGGCTCGATCTCGCTGTCGGTGCCGGCTGCCGGCGCCGGCGCGATCCTGGTCCGGCGGCGCAGGAAGCCGAAATAGCCGGTGACGACGCCCGCCTGACCCTCGGCGAACAGCAGCAGGTCGGCGTTGCCGTCTTCGCTGCCGAGCGCAATGCTCGGGCGCGCCGTCTCGGCAAAGCGCGCCGGTTTCTCGAGGAACTGCCTCAGCGGCTCCATGTCGGGCTTGCCCACCAGCAGCGCCAAGGGCTTGCCGATGAGCTCCTCTGCCGGGCGGCCCAGCAGCACCCCGCCATGCCCCGAGAGCAGGGTGATCGTGCCGGCCCGGTCGGCCGCAACGAACCCTTCCTCGCGGGCATCGGCGGCGATTTCGGCGAAGGCGCGGACGGCTACCTCGTGGGTCCGGATCGGCTCGGCCGGGCTGGCCGACAGCATCAGGGCGGCGCGGCCCTGCCAGCTCACCGACTGCAGCCGCGCCGACACGGGAAACGAGCTCCCGTCGCGGCGGACCAGGCGGTTGACCGGACCGGCATTGGCGCCTTCGTCGATGGGAAAGATCGCAGCGATGCCGGCGTTGCGCAGCGTCGCGACGCTGTCGTAGCCGAGCAGGTCCGTGAGGGCGCGGTTGGCGAACAGCACCTGCTGGTCGCGGAACACCAGGATGGCGAGCGGCAGGCGGTTGAGCACCAGCGTCTCGGCACTGAGATTGACGACACCTTCGACCGGACGGAGCGGCGGTGCCGCGGGCATCGACTCGGGACGCGTTGCATCCCCGGAAACACGATCGGTCAGGATGCGTCCGAGCTCCTCGAAATTGTAGCGCGAGACCCGTTCGGCGGCTTCGGCATCGGGGGCCGCATCGACGGTCAGCGGGGCTGCGTCCAACGTTGGAACCTGGGCCACCGCGGGCGCCGGGATCGGCTCCGGCTCCGGTTCGGGCGCCGCCGGCGGGGGGACCACGGGCTTGCGATCGATGGCGCGGAACCCGCGGCCGGTGATCATCCACAGGCTGGACGATTCCTGCAGCGGCGGGCTTGCGAGTGGCGCTTCAGGATCGTCGGCATATTCGATGACCGAGCCGAGCAGTTCGGAGTCGAGTGGCGGGGGCTCTTCGTCGGGCAACACGTCGCCCGGTTCGTCCGTTGGCGCCTGGGTTGCGGCCTCGATGGGAGGCTCTTCGGCAGGCGGCACGATGGTCTCTTCGCTGAGCTCGGCCGCGGGCCCGGTGAATACCTCGTCGGCGGCCGACAGCGCGCCGTACAGCGATGTATCA
Organism: Devosia sp.; assembly: GCA_051953275.1. Taxonomy (GTDB): domain Bacteria; phylum Pseudomonadota; class Alphaproteobacteria; order Rhizobiales; family Devosiaceae; genus Devosia_A. The sequence goes on from JBQCIY010000134.1 coordinate 14,291, forward strand.
GAGGCCAGCCGGTCGAACAGCGACGACAGCTGCCGGTCTTCCTGTACCGGTGAGATCGGCTCGACCCACTGGTCGGCGGCCACCGGCGGCAGAGGCTCGGTCGGTGGCAGGGCTTCTAGTCCGAGCGGCAGCATCGGCTCGGGCATGTGAGCGAGATCGTCCTCCGGCGCGATGCGCTGGTCGTCTGCGCTCGCGCCTTCTTCGGCCCGCACCTCGGCGATCGATGCCGGCGCGGCCTCGTTGAGATAGACGAGCAGCCAGCTGTCGCCTGGGCTGGCCTTGACCCGAAGCACGCTCTCGCTCTCGCCGGGCAGGCCGCTTTTCTCGATCGTGCCGGCATGGCGGCTCAGGGCCTCGGCATCACCGCGCGTCGGCTTGCCATCCTCGACCAGCACATAGCTCGCGCCCGGCGGCAACAGGCGCCGGCTGGACCAGTCGTCGCTGAACCCTCCGGCGGCCTCGACAACGTCGGGGGCGATGCGATCAACGCTCACCAGCAGCAGCGCCATCTGCCCATCGGCCAGATTCAGCGGCGTGCACGAGCAGGTGGCCGCCACCGGATGGTCAGCGGCAAGGAACTGGACGCGGGCCAGGCTCGAGCGCGCGGGGCTCCCGAGCCGGATCAGCCGGGCAACCTGGCCGCGAATCGGCACCGCTTCCGGCGAGAGCTTGAGCCCGCTCTTTTTCAGCCGGGCGTTGAACAGCCGGGCGGCGGCATTGCGCCAGATGAGCGTGGCGCCATCCTGCGACCACAGCCATGCCGGCCGCGGATCGGCCCAATGCATGAGAATCCGGCGCGCCGTCGGCGATTTGATCCACTCAGCGTCCACGCGCCACTGACCCCAAAATTGTGCCGGAATGGCACAATCCGCACCCAAGACTTAATCTTGTCCTAATTATAGCTCCTACCGCGAAGGGTCCAGATTTCCGGGCGTTTCCGGGCGTTCTATCGGTTCGGATGGTTAAGTCGAGGGGTTGCAAAGCCGGCGCCGAACAGGCAAATGCTTGCCTTGTCAGCCGCGGCCGCCCGACATATGGTCCGCCGCGTTTTTGGGCCGCCTTAGCTCAGCTGGTTAGAGCACTAGATTGTGGATCTAGGGGTCCCCCGTTCGAACCGGGGAGGCGGTACCATTCCACTGCACGACGCCAATGCCTCCGGCGGGCGCTTCTTGTAAAAAATCCCGAGAGCGCAGGCATTTAGCCGTATTTCTACGGAGTGCCAGATTGTCGCAGCGACGGTCGCTGACCTGTTGCGGGACACACCTCTTACCATTCGTTAATTCCGCACGGAGCACACCATCGAGGTCTCGGCGCGCGTCGGCCGGGTTGACGTGTCGAACCCTCCAGGTGACTCCAATGCAGTCCATTTTCTCGGCCCTCGCGCGGATGGCGGC
>JBQCIY010000135.1:0-3978 GCA_051953275.1 Devosia sp.
GACCGCGGCGGCTGTTGCGTTCTGAGTGGTGAGTTCCGGAATCGCAGCGCCGATGGACCCGTTGACCAGAGCCAGAACTGAGATCTTGTCGGAGCCTGAAAGTCCCGCGATGCTGTCGAGGGCTCCCGAGAAGTTCGTCGTCAGCGTCGAAACTAGCAGCGTGCCGAGCAGCGCGATCCCTAGTGCCGAGCCGAGTTGGCGCACGGTGCTTTGCAGGCCGGACGCCTCGCCACTCTGTTCTACCGGGACATCGGCCAGAATGACGTTCGTCAGCTGCGCGGTGGCAAGGCCAACGCCCACCCCGTAGAGGAAAAGCCAACCGGCCAGAACCCAGAACGATGTCTCGGTCGAGAAGCTGAGGGCTAGCCCGGCGATCGCGACGATCTCCGCTGCAAGACCGAGCTGCACCATGGCTCGGCCGCCGAGACGGCGTCCGAGCTGCGGCGTGCCCCCGGAAATCAGGAATGTGCCGATCGCAAGGAAGACGACCAAGACGCCCGTTTCCAGCGCGGTGTAGCCGAGAACCCCCTGGAGGAAGAGTGGCAGAGCGAAGAGCATGCCGAATTCGCCCAGCGCCACCACCAGCGCGGCCATAGAGCCGATACGGAAGCTGCGCAGTGAGAAGAGGCTGAGGTCGACCAGCACGACCTTACCGGCGGCGCGGCGCGCGCGCTCGAGTAGCACGAAGGCGGCCAGGCAGGCGATGCCGATCGCGAACGCGACCGGTACCGGCGACAGCGGCCAGCCGTGGGGCGCCATGGCGGAGGGTTGCCACCAGCCGAAGCGCTGGCCCTCGATCAGGCCGTAGACAATGCTCCCCAGGCCCGCGATCGACAGGATGATGCCGAGCGGGTCGAGGCCGCGCCGAGTCCCTTCGCCAAGCGTCTCCGGCACGACCGCGTTCCGATGAACATGATCAACACCACGGGGATATTGATCAGGAAGGCCCAGTGCCAGCTCAGCGTTGTTGTAAGCCAGCCGCCGGCCAGCGGACCAACGGCGGCCATGCCGCCGATGGTCGAGCCCCAGATGGCGAAGGCAATCCCGCGCTCGCGCCCGGTGAACATGGCGTTGACCGTCGACAGCGTCGCCGGAAGGATCATTGCCCCGCCCAGCCCCTGCAATAGCCTCGCCATGATCAGAATCCCACCGTTCCCGGCGAGGGCTGCCAACACACTGGCGGCGCCGAACACCACCGTCCCGACTAGCAGCAGCCTTCGGCGGCCATGCATGTCTCCCAGACGACCAGCCGTGATAAGGCAGGCTGCGAACACCAACGCGTAGACCGAGTTCACCCATTCGGCGTCAGCCGCCGACAGCGTCAGGTCACGGATCAGCACCGGCAAGACGACATTCACCACAGTGGCGTCCATGATGATCATCGACACGGAGATCGATACAATCAGCATGGCCAGCCAGCGCTTTGGGTAGGGGACGGTATGGGGCATGGGGGCGCTTCAGGGACTGAGAACTGGCGAGGCTCTAACAGATGCACGGGATGTCGTCTCGCCGAACATGCAGGTATCGGCGGACATCATCCATGGCAACATCCTGCCATCCCACCCACCGCTTCGCTCCCGCGAGCGGTACATCCTAGCTCAAGAGGCCGGTTTCTGGCCCGAACCGGTCATTCGGCGGATCGACGATCGCGCGGCTAGCTCTCGGCCCTTCGGTCAGTGAGGCAGAAGTAGGTGTCGGTCGCGCGACGATAAGTGTCGAGGCAGCGACCTCCAAAATTCTGTAAGCTGGCTCCTGACCGAAATCGCTTGGGAAGCACGGAGCAGACCATGATCAACGGCACCCAACTTCTAATCATTGCCAGCGTGGTCGCCGTGGGCGTCTTTCACACGATCGTCCCCGACCATTGGGGACCGATAGCTATTCTCGCGCGGCAGCGTGGCTGGACCAGAGGTGAGACCGCGCGTGCTGCGGCCCAGGCCGGTGCTGGGCATGTGGTGACCACGCTGCTGTTTGGTGTCTTGGTGTGGGGCATTGGGGCCGCCGCGGCACAGCGCTTCGGTGTGATGGTCGACGAACTGGCCAGCGTCGCTTTGATCGCCTTCGGTCTCTGGATTGCTTTCGGGGCCTGGCGGGAGAAGCGCGAAGCCCGGCATCAGCATGACCGCCACGCGGACGCCGCCGAGGACGACCATCACCATGACGATCATCGCCATGACCACCCCGGACATGACCACCACGGACATCACCACCATCGTGGACACGATCATGGTCGGCCGGGATGGGCTCGCGATGCGCTCTATGCGCCGTTGCGGAACGAGGCTGTGGCGCACCGTCACGTCCACATCCATCGGCACGGCTCAGGACCCGCGCACTTGCACTGGCACGATCACCCGGCCGCCACTGCTCATGCCATTGCGGCCGACTTGGCGCTCAGTCCGCCGCTGCACGACCACCGGCACGGGACAAGCGGACGCACCGCCCTGCTTCTCCTCCTCGGCTCGTCGCCGATGGTCGAGGGCATCCCGGCCTTCTTTGCGGCTTCGCGTTATGGAGTTGCGACGATAGCCGTAATGGCAGTGCTGTTCGGGGCGAGCACAATCATCACCTACGTCGTCCTGTCCGTCGGCGCCGCCTCGGGGCTACAGCGACTGAAGCTGGGCGCGTTTGAAGAATACGGGGAGATCATCAGCGGCCTCTTCGTGGCGCTGGTAGGGCTGGTCTTTGGCCTGGTGTCGCTCTGAGGGTACTTCGACTCGAGCGTCTTCAGCTTGTTGGCTCCCAGACCTAACGCCTGGCGTAACTCTCAAGTGCCGAACTATGGTCGTGCGCGATAGCGTAAACCGACGAGTCGCGAGCGCGCAGCCGGTGTTTCAGTCGATCAGGTGCCTGTCCGCGTGGGTCTTAAGTCGAGTCAAGGTGACGATTTCCTCGTGAGTTATGCGTCCAGTTGTGCCGATCGAACGCGGCTAGCAGCGCCGCGACGGCGTATGCTCGGAACACGGCTACAGGAACCCAATCAGAGACGTTCTCCGCGTCGTCGAATGAAGCCTGCACCTCAGCCTTTCCGCTTGACCACGCCTCGCAGTCTCGTCGCTTCAGCTACGGTGTTTGAGATCGTGCCATACTTGCGAACATTGGTGTGGAGGAGCTCGAGCCGCTGATCGGTTTCGTCTGTTGCGACGAGAAGTTCGTAGTCAACTGAGATTATCCTGGGCGGCGTGTCCTCTCGGACCGCCTGCAACCTCACTTCGACCCCCGACAGCCTGAAGTGTATCATCGGCGTTACGCGCTCAATGCCCTTGATCATGCAGGCAGCAATTGCGGCGAGAAACAACTCTGCGGGATTGAAGGCATCCCGCCGGCCCGCAATGTCGGTATCGAGCGAAATACTCGCGTCTTTGCAGAGTGCCAGACTTCCATGCTCATCAACGCGCCGCGCCGTGACCTCATACTCGAGCATTGAACGACACCTTTCGACAGCGGGAACGCCAGCATCCTGCGCGGGAACTTGTTCCAGCGGAAAGCCAGCTCGACGGCAGGCGCTGACTAGTTGGGTAGCTCAAGGTCACACAGAGTGGCTTGATCGTCGTCAAGTGTCTCGACGAGCGCAGGGCGTAGACTGCTGCTCTATTCCGACGCCGGAGACCTGTCGTCATGGACGCGGCGATGCTGCCGTTTGCAGCCAATGCCGGCGAGAGGATTGAGCAGTTTGCCCATCAAAAGGGGGCGGACCTCATCGTCATGGGCGCCTACGGACACGCACGCATGGTCGAGTGGCTGTTCGGCGGCGCCACGCGATATGCACTGCGCCACTCAACGCTGCCGCTGTTCATGGCGCACTAACGAGCGGTGTGTCGTTTTCAACGGTCATCGCGCAACGGAGCTCCGCCATGGCACCATCGACGGCACGAGAGTCACGAGGTCTCTCTCTCGGCGAGGTCCGTGCCCGTCAAGCGGCGCAAGGGTACAATGAGCTCCCGAGGGAAGGCCGACGGACCGCGTTGCGGATCATGCTGG
>JBQCIY010000136.1:0-9831 GCA_051953275.1 Devosia sp.
CGGCCTTCAGTCAAGACAACCGGGTAACGAGTTCGGCCGGGGTAAATCCCGATCGCATGGCGAGGCTCCGGCCTCAGTTACATGCGGGACGACCCCGCTCCGGGGTTCGGAGCCTCGCCGGCCGCACCTCGATCGCGGCACCGAGTGGTCTTTGACATCGCCGGACGGGCCGGCGGACGCTTCCGCTCGCCCTTTTTTACGCCGCCGCGATCGCCGCGCTCAGCGACTTCGCGGCGCTCAGCACCGCCAGGCGGATCTCGGTCATGCGGCGCGCGTCGGCGCCGAGCAGGAACGGCACGCTGATGGCGGCGACGACCTTGCCGTCGCGGTCGGTCACCGGCGCCGCATAGGCGAGGATCGAAGGCTCGTTCTCGCCCTTGTCGTGCGACCAGCCCTGCCGGCGGATGCGGCTCAGCTCGGCCCGCAGCTTGCGCGGATCGGTGATGGTCCGCGCGGTCAGCGCCTCGAGCGGCCGGCTCAGCCGGTGCGCCAGGAGCGGCTCGCTCAGATGCGCCAGCAGCAGCTTGCCGGCGGCGCCGGCATGGCCCGCGAGGCGCTGCCCCGGCGCCACCGACAGCGCGTAGGCGCGCCGGCCCTGCGCCGCGGCGATCACCAGCACGCCTTCGCCGTCGATCACCGTGAGCTTGCTGGCCTCGCCCAGGCTCGCCGACAGGTGCTCCAGCACCGGCATCGCGAACGGCACCAGGTCGAGTGGGCTCGACACCGCCGCGACGTGCGAGGCGAGCGCCAGCAGGCGGTGGCCGAGGTGGTAGCTGCCGGCTTCGCTGCGCTGCACCATATCGTGCCGCTGCAGCGAGTTGAGGATGCGGTAGACCGTGGTGCGCGGCAGCCCCAGCCGCGCCACCAGATCGCTGATCGAGGCGCCGGCCTCGCGCGCCTCGAGCTCGCCCAGCACCTCCATCATGCGGTCGATCACCGGGATGCGGTGCCTGAGGGCTGGGTCGGCGCGCTTGTCCATGTGCTCCCGGGGTCGGCGGCTTATTGGAATAACCGTGGGTAGCATATGGTTTTGCACAATCAAAGTTCAGATATGGAATGGCCAGCGAAGCCCGCGAGCCGCCTCAAGTAACTGCGGTTGACAGCCTGGCGCAACAGTCGCATCCTTGTTCTTGAACTGACGTTGTTCACATGTGAACTGTCAGCAAGACCCGGCGCGAGGCCGCCGGGCTCGTCGCGGCGGGAACGGCCGCAAGGGAGGAATGACATGAAGCTCGACAAGCTCGCGGGCGGCGTCGCCGTCTCGACATTGATGCTGGTGCCGTCGGTCGCCATGGCCGGCGACGTCGTGTGGTGGACGCCCAACTGGAGCCAGGAGCGGGCGCAGAAGCTCGCCGACGACTTCCACAAGGCCAACCCCGACATCAACATCAAGCTGCAGATCACCACCAGCAACGGCCTGCCGCAGCAGGTGATGACCGCGTTGCAGTCGGGCTCGGGTCCCGACATCATCGAGGTGCAGCACGGCTGGGTACAGGGCTACGCGCAGAGCGACCTGGTGCTGCCGCTCGACGACACGATCCAGGACAAGGCCGACTACAACAAGGCCGTCATCGCCGAGGACACCTATGACGGCAAGCTCTATGCGATCCCCTATCGCATCGAGTGCACGGCGCTGATCTACAACATGGATGACTATCTCAAGGCCGGCCTCGATCCCGCCAATCCGCCCCAGACCTGGGACGACTGGATGGCGGCCTCCAAGAAGATGACCACCGGCGGCGTCTACGGCATGGCCATCACCGGCGGCGGCGAGTTCGGCAACACCATCACCCGCGCCCTGCCGCTGGTGTGGATGAACGGCGGCGACATCATCTCGGCCGACGGCAAGAAGGCGGTGATCAACTCGCCCGAGGCAGTCGCCGCGATCAAGTTCTACACCGACTTCTATACCAACAAGGTGTCGCCGGATTCGACGTTGCAGAACGACGGCGTCGCCAACCGTCAGCTCTTCATCGCCGGTAAGGTCGCGAGCTACCTCACCGGCCAGTACGACATCGCGCCCATCGCGCAGGCCGCACCGAACCTCAAGATCGGCGCGTTCATGACGCCGCATCCGGCCGGCAAGCAGACGGCGGGCATCCTCAACGGCTGGAGTTTCGTGATCCCGAAGGACGCGCAGAACCCGACCGATGCCAAGAAGTTCCTGCAGTTCCTCAATACCAAGGACAACCAGGGCTACTTCACCGATACCTTCCCCGCTCGCGTCTCGGCACTGGACCTGCCGCGCTTCCAGGATCCCACGCTCAAACCCTTCGCCGGCATGCTGCCCTACGGGCGGCCGACGCCGAACACGCCGCACTGGGTGCAGATCAGCCAGGCGATGTTCAACGGTATCCAGCGCATCCTGAGCGGTCAGCAGGACCCGCAGGCGGCGATGGACCAGGCCAACGACGAGATCCAGGCCCTGCTGGATAGCGACTGACGCGTCCTTCGCGTCACACGCGGCGCGGCGTTCCGGACAACTCCCGATCTGGAACGCCGCTCCGCCCAAGCTGGAGCAGCCATGGCCCGCCCCTCGCCGGGATTGATGTTCATCCTGCCGGCGATCCTCATCCTGATGATGCTGATCGCTTACCCGATCGTCTATACGCTGATCCTGTCGGCGGTGGATGCGCACGGCAATTTCACCATCAAGAACTACGCCAATGTGCTGAAGCCGTATGTCACCCGGCAGGCGTTCCAGAACCTCATTGTCTATGTCGGCGGCTCGATCGTCTTCCAGGTGATCCTGGGCACGGCGGCGGCGCTGTTGCTCAATCGCAAATTCTGGGGTCGCGGCGTGGTCCGCTCGATCACTTTGATCCCCTGGGTGGTCCCCGGCATCGTTGCCGCCACCACCTGGGCCTGGATGTTCCACACCGAATTCGGGATCATCAACTACATGCTGGCCGGCGCCCATATCATCCCCGGCCCGATCGGCTGGCTGACCAACCCCAACACGGTCATGCCGGTGCTGGTCGCCATCAATGTATGGAAGCTCTTTCCGTTCGTCGCCAGCATGGTGCTGGCGGGCCTGCAGGCGATCCCGGCCGAGCTCTACGAGGCCGCCAAGATCGACGGCGCGACGGTCTGGGATGAGATCGTCCAGATCACGTTGCCGCAGGTCCGCCCGGTGCTGGTCGCGGTCACGCTGCTGCTGGTCATCTGGGGGCTCAACGCGATCACCCTCATCTATGCAATCACCCAGGGCGGCCCGGCCAACCTCAGCCTGATCACGCCGATCCAGATCTACCAGCTGGCTTTCGTCAGCTTCCAGTTCAACGCGGCGGCTGCCCTGTCGGTGCTGTTCTTCATCGTCGCGGCGATCATCGTCGCCATCTACATCAAGGTCATCCCCTCGAGCGCGGAGACGGCCAGATGACGACCGCCGGCACGAGCCTCGAGCGGCGACCGCTGGCGGCGACAGGCATCGCAATTGCGGCAATCGTCCTCGTCGTCGTGTGCCTCTTCCCGTTTGCGTGGATGGCGCTCTCCTCGATCAAGAAGCTGCCCGAGCTCTTCACGGTTCCGCCGCACTGGCTGCCCAATGAACCGACGCTCGACAACTACGCGACGGTGTTCTTCCACTCGAATATCCCGCGCTACTTCCTCAACAGCTGCATCATTTCGGGTGGCGCGACGCTCTTCGCGCTCGCCCTCGCCGTGTTCGCCGCCTACGGCTTCGCGCGTTTCGAGTTCCGCGGCAAAGCCTGGTTGCAGACCTTCGTGCTGGTCGGACAGCTCCTTCCCACCGCCGCCATCATCGTGCCGCTGTTCATCACGCTGCGCTGGCTCCATCTGATCAACACCTATTGGGGCCTGATCCTCATCTACACCATCATCACGCTGCCGCTGTCGGTGTGGATGCTGACCTCGTACCTGCGCGGCATTCCGGTCGAGCTCGAGGAGGCCGCGACGATCGACGGCGCGAGCCGGCTGGGTGTCTTGTTCCGCATCACATTGCCGCTGGCGATGCCGGGCGTCGTTGCCGTGATCGTCTTCTGCTTCGTCACTTGCTGGAACGAGTTCGTGTTCGCACTGGTGTTCGCGCAGGATCAGTCGGTCAAGACGCTGCCGATCGGGCTCGCTGAGTTCTCGACCGAGTTCAACACCGACTGGGGTGGCGTCATGGCCGCCTCGATGGTGATGACGCTCCCCGTCGTCATCCTCTTCCTTGCCTTCCAGCGCCTCTTCGTTGGCGGACTCACGGCCGGCGCCACCAAAGGCTGATCCCTCATGTCCGACCAGTTATAGAAAGAAGTTCCAGCATGATCGAGACCCCCGACATCATTCGCCCGCCGGCGGACTGGTCGAAGCGCCTGGAGGAAATCGGCACCGCCACCATCAGCAGCACGCTGCAGCGGCTCGGTATCCGCAATCCGCACATCGTCGGCCCCATGCAGCGGCACGATGGCCGCACGGCCGCGGGGCCGGCGCTCACCCTGCAGTTCATGCCCAAGCGCGAGGACGTGTTCGGGGCCAGCGAGTACGACGACCCGGAGCTGCAGCTCCACCGCCACGTGCTCTACCATACGAAGCCGGGGGACATGGTGGTGGTCGATGCGCGCGGCGATCGCCGCAGCGGCATCTTCGGCGAGATGATGCTGACCTACTTCAAGGGCAAGGGCGGCGTCGGCTGCGTCATCGATGGCTGCGTACGCGACTTCAAGAACGTCAAGCAGATCGATGTCGGGCTATGGACGACCGGGCTGACGCCGAACTTCCATGCGCAGACCGACATCATGCCGTTCGCCGTCAACGGCCCGATCGCCTGCGGCGACACGTTCGTCATGCCCGGCGACATCGTGGTCGCCGATGACGACGGCGCGGTGGTGGTCCCGGTCGCACTGGCCGAGCAGGTCATCGCAGCCGGTGCTGAGCACCACGAGTGGGAGGAATTCTCGAAGCTCCGGCTCGAACAGGGCGGCGAGCTCAAGCGCTACTACCCGCTGACCGAAGCCGCCCGGCCGGAATACGAGGAATGGCGCCGGCGCCGGTGACTAGCCGGCGAAGCGGGCGCCCATGCCGCCGTCGACGCGCCAGTTGGCGCCGGTCACGAACGATGCCTCGTCCGAGATCAGGAATACGGCGCAGTTGGCGATTTCCGACGGCCTGGCGATGCGGCCCATCGGGTGCACGTCGAGCACCTTCTGGCGCATGTCGGGCGGCTGGGTGGCAAAGTATTCGGCCACGAGCTGGGTTTCCGTCCAGCCCGGCGACAGGGCGTTGACGCGGATCTGGTGCTCGCCCACCTCGAGCGCCAATGACCGCGTCAGGCCGACGAGGCCCGACTTCGCCGCGGCGTAGGGGAAATAGCCGATGAAGGTATGGTCGGCGTGCACCGAGGCGATGTTGAGGATGGCCCCCTTGCGTGCCGCGATCATCGCCGGCAGCACCTCACGCGACAGCAGCCACGCGGATTTGAGATCGACCGCGAACACCGCGTCCCATTCCGCCTCGGTCATCTTGATCGGGTCGGCGTTGGAATTGCGGCCGGCGTTGTTGACGAGCGACGTCACCGGTCCGAAGCGCGCCACGGCCGCCTCGTGGAAGGCGTGGACCTGGTCGGCGAAGCGGATATCGCCCTTGCTGAAGAACACCCGATCGCGCTGCGCGAGGCTGTCGACGAACCGGCGGCCGGTTTCCTCTTCGACATCGACGATCGAAACCACGGCGCCCTCGTCCAGCGCTTTTTCGGCGATCGCTGCGCCGATGCCGCGGCTGCCGCCGGTGAGGAGGACGTGCTGCCCGTCGAGCCGGCCGGCCATCAGGCGTCCGCCTTCTGCGTCACGGCGACGCCGTCGGCGATGAGCTTGTCGATCTCGGCCGCTGAAAACCCGGCGTCGCGCAGCGCTTCGCGAGTGTGTTCGCCATAGCGTGGCGAGCCGCGCAGGGCCGGGGTCGGGTAGCCGGAAAAGCGGATCGCGGGCGCCACCGTGCGATATGCGCCGCCCTTGGAATGCGTCATCGTGGTGAGATAGCGTTGCGTCTGCTCGTGCGCGAGGAACCGCGCGTAGTCGTTGACGACCCCGCACCAGATGCCGTGCTCGGTCAGCAGCATATCCCAATGTGAGGCGGTCTCGTCCTTCAGCCGCGCCTGCACCGCCTCGTAGATATCGTCACGCCAACGCATCAGGTCCCGGCTCTCGCTCTGTTTCGGCCGCGACGCCTTGAGCGTCCTGAGGACCGGCACATCGATCACGCGGGCGAGCAGGTCAAGGTCCGTCTGCGCCATCGCGAGGTGGCCGCCGTCTTTGCACGTATAGATGCCGTAGGGCGGCTCCATCCAGATCGAGACCTGCGGGCTCTCCGACCGGGTCGGCGGCGCGTCGGTGGACATGAACGAGGTGAGCTCCTGAATCTGCATCTCCATGATGGCCGAGACCATCGACACCTTGATCTCCTGGCCGCGGCCGGTGACGGCGCGCGCGACGAGTGCGGCGAGCACGCCCTCGGTGAGCAGATGCGAGGCCGAGACGTCGACCATGTAGAGCGGCGACGGGTGCGGCAGGCCCGAGGCGCGACCGGCGTTCATGGTGAGGCCGGTGAAGCTTTGCACCAGCAGGTCCTGGCCTGGCCGGTCCTTCATTGGACCTTCCTCGCCGTAGCCGCTGATCGAGCCGTAGACGAGCCGCGGATTGATGGCGCTCAGCGTCGCATAGTCGATACCGAGCTTCACTGCGACACGCGGCCGGAAATTCTGCACCAGCACGTCGGCATCCCTGACCATGCGGTAGAGCACCGCCCTCCCCGCATCGGACTTGAGGTCGAGGATCAACGAGCGCTTGTTGCGGTTGAGCGTGACGAAGGTCGTGGCGTCACCGAACTTGGTCACCCCGGCCATCGTCGAGTACCGCGAAAAGTCGCCGCCGCCGGGCGCCTCGATCTTGATCACGTCGGCACCCATCTCGCCCATGCGCTGCGTGCACATCGGGCCGGCGAGCGCGATCGTCAGGTCGAGCACCTTGAGGCCAGTCAGCGGTCCCTGGTTCGGTGGCGTGTGGTCGGTCATCGTCTTATTCCTCAGCGCCCGCGGAAAACGGGCTCGCGCTTTTCAGTGAAGGCCTTGATCCCCTCGGCCGCGTCCTCGGTGGACATGCAGAAGGTGTAGCCGTCGTTCTCCCAGGCGAGCCCTTGCGCGATCGAGGTCCCCTGCGACTGCCGAATGATGTTCTTGGCCGATTGCACGGCGATCGGCGGGTTCTTGGCGAGCCGGTCGGCGATGCTCATGACACGGGGCATCAGCTCTTCGACGGCGACGAGGTCCTGCACGAAGCCGACCCGGTGCGCCTCGGCCGCCGGAAAAATATCGCCGGTCAGAATCCAGCGGGCCGCATTGCCGTAGCCGATGATCCGAGGCAGGATCGACGTGTTCCCCGAGCCCGCATGCCAGCCGCGGCGCACCTCGGGCGCGCCAAAGCTCGAACGCTCGGTCGCGACGCGGATGTCGCACGACATCGCGACCTCCAGCCCGCCACCGAGGCAATAGCCGTCGATGGCGGCAATCGCGGGCTTCCTGAGTTTCAGCAGCGGCGCGATGTAGTCGCGGTCGTATTCGGCGCGGTTGCGCTGCTCCCATGGTCCGCCCAGGTCGTCCAGGGCGCTGACGTCGCTGCCGGCGGAGAAGGCCCGATCGCCCGCGCCCGAGATCACCAGCACCTTGATGTCGTCGCGAGCGTCAACCTCGCGGCAGATGCGGACGAACTCACCGCCCATCGCGGCCGTGATGGCGTTGAGTTTCCTGGGGCGGTTCATCACCATGTGGGCGATGCCATTCTCGATGGAATATAGGATGTGCGGGGCTTCGGCGGCGTCGGTCATCAGGGCGTCCTGGCGAGGGTCAGAGTGATGGTCCAAGTCGCGGCGGCGCCGGGCTTGATCCAGGTGGCTTCGCCGGTGCGCAGCGCCTCGCCAAGATGATCGGCGGGGGCCGTGGTCGGCTCGAGGGCGATGTGATGGCCACGAGGCGGGTCCGGCCACCCACCGTAATTGAGCCAGATACCGAGAGCATCGATCGGTGGGCTCCAGCCCATGACGAGCCACTGGTCACCATGGCCGAGCGCAGCCCGCCGTTCGCCGCCCTGGTCGTAGAACTTGCCGGCGAACCCGGCCGCCTCGGGCTGTACCTCGTCGAGGTCAAAGCCCAGCTCAAGCCGGCTACCGGGCCATGGCACGGCGGGAACGGAAAAGCTCTTGCCGGCCCGCGCCAGGTAGGTGGTGCTGACCGCTGTCCGTCCGGGCAGGTCGACGCGATCCGCCACCGTCGCCGCCAGCAGCCCATGCAGCGCCCACAGGAACGGCATTTCGACCGCCATCCGGTTCTCGACCCGGTACGCCGCCGTCAGCACCGGCCCGTCCACCGACAGCGAGCGGCTGAAGGCAAACTCGGCGGTCGCATAGGTCGTCGTCAGCGATTGCGTATCGTGTGCGTCCACGGCCCACGGTCGGCCCCAGATATCGCCGTGATCGCGCAACCGCCGCTGCCATGCGGTCTGCGACGCGTCCCACGGAGAGACCGTCGGAAAACACTCATCCCAGCCGACTGCCGCGTCGGCGCCATAGACCGCGTCCTCGCCAGTGTCGCTGGTCTGGCCGCCCTCAAACATCCACTCGCGGGCCGAGCGTTTGTCGAGGAGGCTGACCACGCGCGCGCCGAAGGCCGGCAGGACGGCCACCCGCATCACCTCGCTCTCGATGGTGACGGCCCCCGGCATGCCTAGCTCTTGACCTGTGCGGCGGTTTTGGCCTGCTGCTTTTCAGCCCGGGCCATGCGAAACTGGCCGATGGCCACGGCGACGACGAGCAGGAAGCCCTTGGCGACGAGCTGGTAGAAGGTCGGGATACCGAGCAGGTTCATGCCGTTGCTGAGGACGCCGAGCAGCAGCACGGCCAGCATCGAGCCGACCACGGTGCCCTTGCCGCCCGCTAGGATGGCGCCGCCGAGAAACACCGAGGTGATGGTCTCGAGCTCGAGGCCCGCCGTCCCCGAGGTCGGCTGACCCGAGCTCGTGCGAGCGGTGACGATCACACCGGCGAGGCCGGAGAGCGCCCCCGACAGGATGTAGATGTAGTACTTCATCCGCGTGAGGTTGATGCCGGCGAGCCGCGCCGCGGCCGGGTTGCCGCCCATGGCGTAGACGGACCGGCCGAACACCGTCGAGCGCAGTACGAAATGGCCGGCGATTGCCGCTACCACGAGCAGGATGAAGGAGATCGGAATGCCAGGGAACGTGCCGACCTCGAACAGCCGGCCCGAGCCGAGCAGAGCGAAGTTCTGGTCGAGGACGCCGATCGGCCGGCCGCCCGGTGCGATCAGGAAGGCGAGGCCCTGATAGGCGGAGAGCGTCGCCAGCGTCGCGACCACCGGGTTCACCCGCAGGTAGGTGATGATCGTCGCGTTCACGGCGCCCAGCACCGCGCCCAGCGCGACGCCGACGAGGATGCCGCCCGGCACCGAATGCAGGTAAGTCACCATGATTGCCGACGAGATCGAGGCCACGCCCGCGATCGAGCCGACCGAGATATCGAGGCCGTTGGAGACGATCACGAACGTCATACCGACGGCGAGCAGGCCGACCACCGAGATGTTCATGCCGACGTTCAGCAGGTTGCGCGGCACGAAGAAGTAAGGCGTCTGCGTCGAGATGAGGACAACGAGGACCACGAGGGCAATCAGCAGCGACAGGTTCTCCGGCCCGATGAACTGCGTCACCGCCCGCAGCGGGTTACTCGACGCACGCGGCGCCGCGATCTGCCCGGCGGTGCCCTGGTCCGACATGTTCGCCATTGTTCTCCCGTACCTCCCCTGACCGCTCACGCGGCCTGTCCCAG
>JBQCIY010000137.1:0-15770 GCA_051953275.1 Devosia sp.
GTTCATCCACGACCACCAGTTCTACAACGTGCTGACCACCGCGCACGGCCTCATCATGATCTTCTTCATGGTGATGCCCGCGATGATCGGCGGGTTCGGCAACTGGTTCGTGCCGCTGATGATCGGCGCGCCGGACATGGCGTTCCCGCGCATGAACAACATCTCGTTCTGGCTACTGCCGGCGGCGTTCCTGCTGCTCTTGATGTCGATGTTATTCCCCGGCGAGGCCGATACGCTTCGTGGCGCCGGCACCGGATGGACCATCTATCCACCGCTCTCGACGGCCGGGCATCCCGGGCCCGCGATGGACTTCGCGATCCTGTCGATCCACATCGCCGGCGCGAGCTCCATCCTCGGCGCCATCAACTTCATCACCACGATCTTCAACATGCGCGCCCCGGGCATGACGCTGCACAAGATGCCGCTGTTCCCCTGGGCCATCCTGGTGACGGCGTTCCTGCTGCTGTTGTCGCTGCCCGTGCTTGCCGGCGGCATCACCAGGCTGCTGACCGACCGCAACTTCGGCACGACCTTCTTCGATCCGGCCGGCGGCGGTGACCCGGTGCTGTTCCAGCACCTGTTCTGGTTCTTCGGCCACCCCGAAGTGTACATCCTCATCCTGCCGGGCTTCGGCATGGTCAGCCACATCGTCTCGACCTTCTCGCGGAAGCCGATCTTCGGCTACATGGCGATGGTCTACGCCATGGTCGCCATCGGCGGCGTCGGCTTCATCGTGTGGGCGCACCACATGTACACCACCGGCCTGAGCCTCAACGTACAGCGCTACTTCGTCGCCGCCACGATGGTCATCGCGGTGCCGACCGGCGTGAAGATCTTCTCGTGGATCGCCACCATGTGGGGCGGCTCCATCTCGTTCCGGCCGCCGATCCTGTGGGCCATCGGCTTCATCTTCCTGTTCACCGTCGGCGGCGTCACCGGCGTGATCCTCGCCAACGCCGGCGTCGACCGCGCTTTGCACGACACCTACTACGTCGTGGCGCACTTCCACTACGTGCTGTCGCTGGGCGCCGTGTTCGCCATCTTCGCCGGCTGGTACTACTGGTATCCCAAGATGTTCGGCATCCTCTACAACGAGAGGCTGGCGGCCGTGCACTTCTGGATCACCTTCGTCGGCGTGAACCTGGTGTTCTTCCCGCAGCACTTCCTGGGCCTCAGCGGCATGCCGCGACGCTACGTCGACTATCCCGATGCGTTCGCTTTCTGGAACCAGGTGTCCTCGACCGGCTACTACATCACCTTCGTCGGCCTGCTGCTGTTCCTCTATATCCTCTGGGACTCGGCGCGGAAGCGCATCCCGGCCCCCGCCAATCCGTGGGGTGAGGGCGCCACCACGCTCGAGTGGACGCTCAGCTCGCCGCCGCCGTTCCACCAGTACGAGACGCTGCCGCGCATCGAAGCCGGTGCGGATCACTAAGGACGGGCCGGTGGCATTCGTTGACGACAGCAAGGGTTACATCACCACCGCCGGCGAGGCGCGCGTAGAAGACTACCTCGCGCTCCTCAAGCCGCGGGTGATGTCGCTCGTCGTCTTCACCGCGATCATCGGCCTGCTGCTGGCCCCCGGCGGCGTCAATCCGGTCATCGGCGTCATCGCGATCCTCTGCATTGCGGTCGGCGCCGGTGGCTCCGGTGCGCTCAACATGTGGTACGACGCTGACATCGATCGCGTGATGAGCCGCACTGCCAACCGACCGATCCCGTCCGGCCGCGTGACGCCCGGCGAGGCGCTGGCGGTCGGGCTCATCTGCTCGGGCTTTTCGGTGGCGATCCTGGGTCTTGCGACCAACTGGGTCGCAGCGGCGCTGCTCGCCTTCACCATCTTCTTTTATGCCGTCATCTATACGATGTGGCTGAAGCGCTCGACGCCGCAGAACATCGTCATCGGCGGCGCCGCCGGCGCCTTCCCGCCGATGATCGGCTGGGCCGCCGTGACCGGCGACATCACGCTGCCCTCGATCATTCTTTTCCTGATCATCTTCCTGTGGACGCCGCCGCATTTCTGGGCGCTGGCGCTCTACAAGCAGGGCGACTACCAGGCCGCGGGCATTCCGATGCTGCCCAACGTCGCCGGCGAGGCCGCGACCAAGAACCAGATTCTGCTCTACTCCGTGATTCTGGTCGCCAGCAGCCTGGTGCCGCTCTTCATCCACATGTCCGGCTGGCTCTACGGCGCCATCGCCGTGCTGACTGGAGCGTCGTTCCTCTACCTCGCGGTAAGGCTGCATCGCGCCCCGACCCAGATCGGCATGAAGAAGCTGGCGCGCTCGCTCTTCACCTATTCGCTGAGCTACCTGTTCGTGATCTTCCTGGCGCTGCTGACCGACCATGTCGGCCAGCTGCTCGGGTGGGTGCAATGAGCGGTCCGCTCGTACCGCAGCACGACGAGGCGGCGCGCCGCCGGCGTCGCCGCAACAGCATCGCGCTGGGCCTTGTGCTCGGCGGGCTGGTGATCCTGTTCTATCTGCTGACCATCGTCAAAATGGGGCCGGCGATCTTTACCACGCGGGACCTCTGACCATGACCAACGACGTCCTCACCGCCCCACCGGGCAAGAACCGCAACATCGCGCTGATCCTGTTCCTGGTGGCGGTCGCCATGGTCGGCGCCGCCTATGCCGCGGTGCCGCTCTACAAGCTCTTCTGCCAGGCTACGGGATATGGTGGCACGACCCGCGTCGCCGAAGCCAACCTCAAGGGCGTCATCCCGCGCGAGGTCACAGTGCGGTTCGACGCCAATGTCGATGGCGTGCCGTGGCAGATCACCCCGGCCAAGCCGATCACCGGCAAGATTGGTCAGGTGCAGACCGCCGTCTTCATCGCCCGCAATCTGTCCGACAAGACCATCACCGGGCAGGCGACATTCAACGTCACCCCCGAGCGCACCGGCACCTACTTCGACAAGATCCAGTGCTTCTGCTTCACCCAGCAGACGCTGAAGCCCGGTGAGACGGTGGAGATGCCGGTGACATTCTTTGTCGATCCCGATATCGACAAGGACCAGGACCTCCGCACCGTGCAGGACATCACCCTGTCCTACACATTCTACGCTTCGAAAAATAAGGGAAGCTGACATGGCTGACGCCGCTGCCGTCGCAGGACACGCCAAGCACCACGACTACCACCTGGTCAATCCGAGCCCGTGGCCGATCGTCGGCTCCATCTCCGCCTTCTTGCTGGCGGTGGGCGGCATCATCTTCATGAAGACGCGCCTCGCCGATCCCGAGCACCCCAATTTCTGGCTGCTGCTGATCGGCGCCGCCGGTGTGCTCTACACGATGTATGCGTGGTGGACCGATGTCGTGCACGAGGCGCGCGAAGGCGACCACACTCCGGTCGTCCGCATGCATCATCGCTATGGCATGATGCTGTTCATCGCCTCCGAGGTGATGTTCTTCGTCGCCTGGTTCTGGGCCTACTTCGATAACTTCTTCCGCCACGCCGACCCCGAGCAGCCGACCCGGCTCGCCTTCGAAGGTGCGCAGTGGCCGCCGCACGGCGTCGAGCTCTTCGATCCCTTCCACCTGCCGCTGTTCAACACGCTGCTGCTGCTGACCTCGGGCACCACGGTCACCTGGGCGCACCACGCGCTGATCCACGGCGACAAGAAGGGGCTGCGCTGGGGCCTGGTGCTCACCATCCTGCTCGGCGCCACCTTCACCTGTGTGCAGGCCATCGAATACTCGCGCGCCGGCTTCTCCTATGCCGGTGACATGTACGGCGCGACCTTCTTCATGGCGACCGGTTTTCACGGCTTCCACGTCATAATCGGCACGATCTTCCTGCTCGTCTGCCTGATCCGTGCCCAGGCCGATCAGTTCACGCCGCGCCACCACCTCGGCTTCGAATTTGCCGCCTGGTACTGGCACTTCGTCGACGTCGTCTGGCTGTTCCTCTTCGCCTCGATCTACGTCTGGGGCAGTTGGGGCGTCCACGTCGCCCCCTGACCGACGAACGTCGCAATGGACTTTGACAGGGGCGCGGCACTAGCTGCGCCCTTGTTTGTTGCCGCCGCCTTTCCCTCCCCCGAGTGGAGAGGGCGGCGCGCTTGGGAGCGAAGCGAGTTGGCAAGCCGGGGTGGGGGGAGTTTCGGTGGGCCGGTGCCGGCTCCCCCCACCCAGCTTCGCTAAGAGCCTGGCGGCCCGAGCTTCCCCACGCTCCCCACACGGGGCAGGGAAACCGACTGCAAGTCTGGTCGACGGGAGGGCATAGGTGACGACCGATCATATCGTCCGCGATCTCGTCGCGCTCGAAGCGCTCTACGGCGAGGTCAACGAGGTCTCGACCCTCAAGGAGATCGACTACCTCCATCCGCACTATGCCGCGTTCGTCAAAGCCTCGCCCTTCGCGGTCCTGGCGACCGCTGGGCCGGACGGCCTCGACGCCAGCCCGCGCGGCGATCCACCGGGCTTCATCGAGATCATCGACGACAAGACGCTGCTCGTCGCCGACCGGCGCGGCAACAACCGCATCGACAGCCTGCGCAACATCATCGCCGATCCGCATGTGGCGCTGCTGTTCCTCGTGCCCGGCGTCGGCGAAACGCTCCGTGTCAACGGCCGCGCCGAAATCTCCGTCGATCCGGACCTGCTCGCGCGCTTCGCCATCGTCAGCAAGCGACCGCGCAGCGTGCTGGTCATTCACATCGACAAGGTCTTCTTCCAGTGCTCGCGCGCGCTCATCCGCTCGGAGCTGTGGAATCCGCAGAAGCAGTTGCCGCGCTCGGCGCTGCCCTCGACCGGCGAAATCCTCGCGGCTGTGACGCATGATCGCATCGACGGTCGAACCTACGATCGCGAGCTACCGGACCGCCTTAAGACCACGCTATACTGAGCGAGATCCCGAAAAAGTGGTCTTCCGGTTTCGGGCCGCGATCTCACGCTCCGAAGAAATGACATGAACGATAGCCTCGTATCCCCCTTCGCCGCCGGCTGGGCGTGCCGGTGCCCGCGTTGCGGCGAGGGTCGGCTGTTCTCCGGCTTCCTCAAGGTCGCGCCGGTCTGCGAGAGCTGCGGCCTCGACCTGAAGTTCGCCGACAGCGGCGACGGCCCGGCGGTATTCGTGATTTTCGCCGTGGCGCCCATCGTGATGATCCTGGCCTTCGCCACCGAGGCGCTGTTCCATCCCGCGCCGTGGATGCACCTGGTGCTGTGGATCCCGACCATCTTCATCCTCACCCTGCTGTTCCTCAGGCCCTTCAAGGCCACCATGATCGCGCTCCAGTACCAGAAGCAGGCCGGCGAGGGGTCGGTGCGTTGAGCACCGACGCCGGGGCGTCCGCCTCGCGCCGGAAATTCGGGCTCGGCTTCTGGAGCTTCATCCTCCTGATGCTGGCGCTCACCGCGCTGTTCGTCGGGCTCGGCATCTGGCAGGTCGATCGCCTGGCCTGGAAGGAGGGCCTGATCGCGGAGGTGACCGCTCGCCTCGACCAGCCGCCCTACGACCTGCCGGCGGCCGATCAGTGGTCGACCCTCGAGCTCGACACCTTCACCTACCATCCGGTGACGGTCACGGGGCAATACATCCCCGACAGGACCGTCCTTTCCTTCACCAGCCTTGAGGACCCCAAGGGCAAGTATCAGGGGCCGGGGGACTGGGTGATGACCCCCTTCGCCGTCGATGGCGGCGGCACCGTATTCATCAATCGCGGCTTCGTTCCGCAGGCGCAGGCGAAAGCATTTCTGGGGCCCGAAACCGTCCCCAAAGGGCATATGTCCATCACCGGAATCGGCGTCGCGCCGGAGCAGGCGGGGCCGTTCACGCCCGGCCCGGATCCTGCTCGCAAGACCGAATGGGTGCGCGACCCCGCGCGCCTCGCCGCGCTCGCCGGCGTCTCCGGCCCGGTCCTCGCGCTGACCCTGGATGCCCCGGCCGCCGGGCCTGGCGCGCTGCCGCAGGGCGGCGAAACCACCATCGAGTTTCCCAACAACCACCTCGGCTACGCCATGACCTGGTTCGGCTTCGCGCTCTTGACGCCCAGCCTGCTGATCTTCTGGGTTTGGCGGCAGGTCCGGCCGCAAGCTGCTGAAAAACCAGAGCAATCCTGAAATCCTTGCCCCCGCCGGGGCGTTTCACTAGGTTGCGCGAACTTTGAACGGGGCATCCGCCTGATGCGATTTGTTTCGACCCGCGGCGAAGCGCCGGTTCTCGGCTTCTCCGACGCGGTTCTCTCCGGCCTCGCCACCGACGGCGGGCTCTATCTCCCCGAAACCTGGCCACAAATTTCGGCCGACGAGATCGCTTCCTTCGCCGGCAAGCCGTACGCCCAGGTTGCGTTTGCGATCATCTCGCGCTTCACCGATGGCGAGATCGCGCCCGATCGCCTCAAGGCGCTGATCGACGCCGCCTACAAGACTTTCCGCCACCCCTCGGTGACGCCGCTCGTCGAGATCGCCCCCAACCGCTTTGTCCTCGAGCTCTTTCACGGGCCCACGCTCGCCTTCAAGGACCTCGCGATGCAGTTCCTGTCGCGCCTGATGGACCTGATCCTCGGCGAACGACAGACACGTGCCACCATCGTCGGTGCCACCTCGGGCGATACGGGCTCGGCCGCAATCGAGGCCTTCCGCGGCCGCGACACGACCGACATTTTCATCCTCCATCCCGACGGCCGCACTTCCGAGGTGCAGCGCCGCCAGATGACGACGGTGCTCGACGGCAACGTCCACAACATCGCGCTCGAAGGCACGTTCGATGACTGCCAGGCCATCGTGAAGGGCCTGTTCCGCGCCGGCCCGTTCCGCGATGAGCTGAAGCTCAGCGGCGTCAACTCCATCAACTGGGGCCGTATCGTTGCGCAGATCGTCTACTACTTCACCGCGGCAGTCTCCCTTGGTGCGCCGCACCGCCCGGTGACGTTCGTCGTTCCGACCGGCAATTTCGGCGACATCTTCGCGGGCTATGCCGCCAAGCGCATGGGCCTGCCCGTCGCCAACCTGGTGATCGCCACCAACTCCAACGATATCCTCGCTCGTACGCTCGAGACTGGTGCCTACGAAACCGGCGGCGTCGTGCCGACGATCAGCCCCTCGATGGATATCCAGGTCTCGTCCAATTTCGAACGTCTGCTGTTCGAAAGCCTCGGCCGTGACGCGGTTGCCCTCAAGCGGCTGATGAACGGCCTGACGCAGTCGGGGCATTTCACCCTTCCGCCCAAGGCCAGCGCGACGATCCGCGAGAGTTTTGCCGCCGGCCGCGCCAGTGAGGCCCAGACGTCGGCAACCATTGCCGCCACCTGGAAATCCTCGGGCTACCTGCTCGACCCACACACCGCCGTCGGCGTTTCGGTCGCCGATCGCCTCGAGCTCTCAGGCGCGCCGGTGGTGCTGCTGGCGACCGCGCATCCGGCGAAATTCCCGGCGGCGGTCAAGGCGGCGACGGGCATTGAACCGCCCCTGCCGCCGTGGTTGTCTGATCTTTACGACCGGCCGGAGCGTTATGACATCCTGGCCAACGACCAGGGCGCCGTCGAATCCTACATTCGGGCGCGGTCCCGGGCCGGGAGGAACTTGACGTGAGCGTGCGGACCACCACCCTCGGCAACGGCATGACCGTCATCACCGACGACATGCCGCACCTCGAGAGCGCCTCGCTCGGCATCTGGGTCAAGGCCGGCTCGCGCAGCGAGACCATCCCGGAGCATGGCATCTCGCATGTCCTCGAACACATGGCGTTCAAGGGCACCAACACGCGTAGCGCCCTCGAGATCGCCGAGGCCATCGAGAATGTGGGCGGCGACCTCAACGCCGCCACCTCGGTCGAGCACACGGGCTACTTCGCGCGCGTGCTCAAGGAAGACGTGGCACTCGCCGGCGACATTCTCGCCGACATCCTGCAGAACTCGGTGTTCGATCCCAAGGAGCTCGATCGTGAACAGCAGGTGATCGTGCAGGAAATTGGCGCCGCCCGCGACAATCCCGACGACCACGTCTTCGACCTGTTCCAGCAGGCCGCCTATCCCGACCAGCCGATCGGGCGGACCATCCTGGGCACGGTGGATTCGGTGAAGAGCTTTTCGCCCGACACCATCCGCGACTACATGGAGCGCAACTATGTCGGCGAACAGATGGTCGTCTGTGCCGCCGGCAACGTCGAGCACGATGCCTTGGTCGACATTGCCCACAACCGCTTTCATGGCCTCAGGGCCGACGGCGCACCGGTGCCTGAAAAAGCGCAGTATGTCGGCGGCGAACAGCGGCTGCTGTCGGACCATGAGCAGGCGCATATCGTGCTCGGCTTCGAGGGCAGGGCGTACAACTCCGACGGCTTTTACGCCGCGCAAATCCTGGCTTCGATCCTCGGTGGCGGCATGTCCTCGCGCCTGTTCCAGGAAGTGCGCGAGAAACGTGGCCTCTGCTACTCGGTCTATGCTTTCCACTGGGCCTTCGCTGACAGCGGCATCTTCGGGGTCGCCGCCTCGACCGGCGAGGACGAGGTGACCGATCTGTTGCCGGTCGTGCTCGACGAGCTGGTGAAAGCCACCGAGACCATCACCGACGAGGAAGTGCTGCGCGTGCGCAACCAGATCCGCGCCGGGCTGCTGATGTCGCTCGAAAGCCCGAGCTCCCGCGCCGGCCAGCTCGCGCGCCAGCAGATCCTCTGGGGCCGCACCATTCCGTTGCAGGAGACAGTCGATCGGATCAACCGCATCACCGCCGACCGGGTGAAGCTGATTGCCCGGCAGGTCTTCGACAAGGGCCGTGTCTCGCTCGCTGGCATCGGCCCCGTCGCCAAGCTGCCCGACTACGACGTGATCGCGTCACGCCTCAAGGGCTAGCCTGCCGATGGTGATGCTCAACTGGTTCGTGCGCGACCCCACGCCCGTCCTCACGGGGTCGCGAGTCGTGCTGCGCGCTCCGGCCGCGCGCGACTATGAGGCCTGGCGCCAGCTTCGCCGCGACAGCCGCGAGTTCCTCAAGCCGTTCGAGCCGCGCTGGACCGAGGCCGACCTCAACCGCCAGGCCTTTGGCGCGCGGCTCACCCGCGGCCGCAACGAAGCCCGGCGTGGCACGGATTTCTCATTCTTCATCTTCGAGGGCACGGGGCCGCGCGAGGTCCTGGTGGGGGGCCTGACCGTCTCCAACATTCGCCGCCGCGCCGCGCAATATGCCAATCTCGGCTACTGGATGGGGGTACCGTTTGCAGGCAAGGGCCTGATGACCGAAGCGGTCGGCACCCTGCTGCCGTTTTACTTCGAAACATTGGGGCTGCACCGCCTCCACGCCGCCTTTCTGCCGCACAATATTGCCAGCCGGCGCGTCCTCGAAAAGAACGGCTTCGTCGAAGAAGGCTATGCCCCGAATTACCTGCAGATCGACGGCAAATGGGCCGATCACGTCCTCTTCGGCCTGACCCGGGAACGCTGGGATGCGCGCCCCAGATCGGCCGGGTCCTGATGCTTGTTATAGGGGGGAAACCCCGGTACCTAGATGGCCGGCGAAACGATGCGGGCAGGTTCACCATCAAACTAATCCGGCAGCTCCTCGCCCTCGCACTGCTGGGCTTCGTTGCGCTGGCCGGGATCGCTCCCGCGGCCGCCTTCGAAGTTGTGACCGCGCCGGAGGACGTCAACGCCGTCAACCTGACCTCGGCCGTCGACATCGAGCCGGGGACCAACGGCAAGATTCAGCTGTCCACGGCGCCGGGTGAGGATGGAATCATCCGCCGCGTCGAGGTGCTCGCGACCCAGAACGGGACCAATCCGACCTGGGCGCTGTTCGCCATCAAGAACGATTCCGACGCACAGATGGACCGGCTGCTCGTCGCCCCGTTCTTCCGCCTGCCGGGCTCCGGCGTCTTTCGGCCCGATCTCGGTTCCGAGCGCATCACCGCGCTGACCCCGAGTGCCGGCATCCGCCCGGTGCGCCTGACCGATCGCGAGGCCGACGTCTACGAGGTGACGCTGGACCCCGGTGCCACCGTGACCTTCGTTGCCGAGCTCAAGGGCACGACGCTGCCGGAGCTCTACCTGTGGAAGCCCGACGCCTACCGCGACTACGTCAACTCCTTCACGCTGTTCCGCGGCGTGGTGATGGGCGTCGGCGCACTGGCCGCGGTATTCCTCACCATCATGTTCGTGGTGCGCGGCCGCGGCATCTTCCCCGCCACCGCTGCCTTCTCCTGGGCGGTGCTGGTCTACCTGCTCGTCGATTTCGGTGTCTTCGGCCCATTGGTGGGGCTGTCGAACGGCGCCACGGCGCCGTTCCGCGCGGCCTCCGAGGCGGGCATCGCCACGACACTGTTCGCGTTCCTGTTCGTCTACCTCAACCTGCACCGATGGCACTTCCGCTTCATCACGCTGGCGCTGGCGCTGACCGTCGTCTTTCTCGCGCTCTTCGGCTTCGCCTTCCTGCAGCCCTCGGTCGCCGCGACCATCGCGCGCCTCGTGCTGGCGCTACTTGGCCTCACCGGCTTCTTCCTGATCCTGCTGCTGGCGCTGCGCGGCTACGACCGCGCCGTGCTGCTGGTGCCCACCTGGATCATCTTCATCGCCTGGCTGTTCTATGGCTGGCTGGTGATCACCGGACAGGTCTCCAACGACGTGGCGCAACCCGCGGTCGCAGGTGGCCTCGTCCTCATCGTCATGCTGCTTGGCTTCACCTCGGTGCAGCACGCCTTCTCGGAAGGGCAGGTATCGATCGGCACCCTCAGCGAAGTGGAGCGCCGCGCTCTCGCGCTCACCGGTTCGGGGGATTTCGTCTTCGACTGGAACATCGAACGTGATCGCGTCGCGGTCTCCGACGAGCTCTGCATCCGCCTCGGCGAGCGCCGCGGCGCATTGCGCGGCGCGATCAAGCGCTGGCTCGACCGCGTTCATCCCGAAGACCGCGACCGTTTCAGAACGGCGTTCGACACACTGGTGGAGCTCCGGCGCGGCAAGGTGTCGACCGACATCCGCCTGTCGGCGCACGACGGCAGCTACCGCAGCTTCCGCATGCGCGTGAAGCCGGTGCTCGGCGGCGACGGGCAGGTCAACCGGATCGTGGGCACGCTGCAGGATGTCAACGAGGACCGTGCCAGCCGCGACCGCCTGCTGCACGATGCCGTGCACGACAGCCTCACGGGCCTACCCAACAAGCAGCTTTTCCTGGACCGCCTGGAGCGCGCGCTGACCCGCGCCAAGCTGCCCAATGGTATCAAGCCGGCAGTCTTCCTTATCGATATCGACCGCTTTATGGAGCTCGAGGAGCGCGTCGGGCATTCGGCCGCGGACTCCGTGCTGCTCGCCATCTCGCGCCGTGTGGCCCGCATCATGCGCCCGCTCGACACGGTGGCGCGGCTCAGCGGCGACCAGTTCGCGGTGATCCTCGCCTCGGAAGCGGCGGCCGGCAAGATCGCCGAGACCGCCGAGCAGATCCGCAAGGCCTTGAAGTCGCCGTTCAATTTCGGCGAACGCGACCTGAGCCTCACCGCCTCGATCGGCGTCACCATCTACGACGGCAATCCGGCCACGGCCGAGGACGTGCTGCGCGATGCCGAGCTCGCGATGTACTACGCCAAGCGGCTCGGGGGCGACCGTATCGAAGCCTACCGCGCGTCGGCCCGCTCGATCGCGGCCTACACCCGCGCCAGCGAAGAGGACCTTGATCGCGGCCTGCGCCACGGCGAGCTCGAGGTCCATTACCAGCCGATCATGGACATCCATTCCGGTGAGATCGCTGGGGCCGAGGCCCTCATGCGCTGGAACCATCCGCAGCGTGGCGTCGTCGCTCCGGAGGAGTTCGTGCCGCTGGCCGAGCGCACCGGCATGATCGAGCGGCTCGGTCGCCTCGCCTTCGAGCAGGCTGCTGGACAGACCCGCGAATGGCTGCGGCAGATGCCGGTGCCCGATGAGTTCTTCGTTTCGGTCAACCTGTCGCCGACCCAGCTCGCGACCGAAACGCTGCTCGCCGACATGCGCGCTTTGGTCAGCGAGAACCGCCAGATCGCCTCCCACCTGAAACTCGAGATCACCGAGGGCCAGGTGATGAGCAACCCCGAGCACTCCGCCTACATGCTGAGCGCGCTCAAGGCGATGGGCCTCCGGCTCGCCCTCGACGACTTTGGCACCGGCCACTCGTCGCTGAGCTATCTGCACCGCTTCCCGGTCGACACCATCAAGATTCCGGCGCCCTTCGTGCAGTTCGCCGACGACAGCGGCCTGGCCCACACCCAGGCGCCGATCATCCGCTCGATCGTCTCGCTGGCCACCGAGCTCGACCTCACCGTCATCGCCGAGGGCGTCGAGACGCTCGAGGAGATCGAGCGCCTGCAGCAGCTCAACTGCCAGTACGCCCAAGGCTTTGCCTTCGGTGCCGCCATGAGTGGCGCCGAGTTCGGCAAAAAGCTCGCCGCCCAATTCGGTCGCTAGAGCAAGAGCGGCGTTCTAGGCGTGTCCGGCGGCGCCGCTCAGGGTCGCGCGGGTGATGCCGAGCTGCCCCAGGGCGAGATCGTATCGTTGGCTCAGCGCCGTTCCGAACAGCAGGTCGCGGGAGTAGGGGACCGTCAGCCAGCCATTGAGCGCCAGTTCGTTTTCGAGCTGGCCCGGTGCCCAGCCGCAATAGCCCAGCGCGAACACGGCGTCGGCCGGGGCATTGCGGAACGCCATCGCCTTCAGCACGTCGAGCGTCGCCGTTAGGCAGATCTCGTCGTTGACGGCGTAGGAATTGCCCTCGCGAAAATAGTCGGGCGAGTGCAGCACGAAGCCCCGCCCCCTCTGCACCGGGCCGCCGCGCAGCACTTCGCGCTGGCGCACGCTGTCGGGCATGCGGATCGCCTCGCCGTTCTCGCTGATGCCGAGCTCTTCGAGCACGTCGATGAAATGCATGTCCTCGAGCGGCTGGTTGATCACGAGGCCCATAGCGCCTTCGTCGCCATGGCCGACCATATAGATCACCGTCTCGCGGAAGCGCTCGTCTCCCATCCCGGGCATCGCCACCAGAAACTGCCCTTTGAGGGATTCCATCGCCGTCTCCGTCGCGTCCAGTCTACTCCGCGCCGCCTTTGCGGCAATATGCCGGTCACAAAGCGCTGATCCATCGTGGCTTCTTTGCCGCGCTGATCCCGTGTTAACCAGGCACCATGCTGCTGCGACCACTGCTGTTCATGGGTCTGACGCTTGCCGCGCCGCCGGCCTTGGCCGGGGCGACGCCATGGCAGGATATCGCCCCCGATGCGCGGGCCCGCCTGATCTCGTCCGATACGCTCGCTGGCGGCACGCTGCTGGCCGGCCTCGAGATCGACATGCCGACGGGCACTCACGTCTATTGGCGGGTGCCTGGCGAATCCGGAATCCCGACCGTCTTCGATTTTTCCGGCTCGACCAACCTTGGCGCCCCTGCTGTCGACTGGCCTCACCCGTCGGTGGACCATGCCGCGGGCCTGACCGACTATGTCTATCGCGGCCCCGTGGTGATCCCGATCGAGCTCCAGCCCGGGCAGGGCACCGGCACCCTCAGTGCCTCCGTCACCATGGGCGTCTGCTCCGATATCTGCGTACCGGCACAGGCGAAGTTCTTGCTTCCCATCGATCCGGCCCACCCGGATTCCGCCCAGTCGATCCGCCTGAGCCAGGCGGAGGCGCAGGTGCCAATCGCCTGGGACAAGCCCGATCCGCCATTCGGCGCGATAACGGCCACCTCCGACGGTCTTGCCATCGCCGATCCGAGCCCGGACATCGACCCCGACAGCCTCATCGCCGATCTCGGCGATCCGGCTATCCTGTTCTCCGCGCCGCAAAAAAGCCCGGATGGAACCCTATGGACGCTGCAGCTGCTTGGCGGAGCGGCGGGCATCAAACTCGAGGGGCGGGCCGTTCAATTGACATTTGCGACGTCGATGGGCCCTTATTCGATCACCCGCCAGATCGCCGCCCCAGCGCGCTGAATCGCCCCAAAGACCGGACCTCGAGATGATCCAACCCGGCGACAAACTGCCGTCCGTTCCCGTCAAGCTCATCGATGCCGAGTCCGTGAACGACGTCGATACGCGCGAGGTGCTCGGCCAGGGCCATGTCGTGCTGTTTGCCGTCCCAGGCGCCTTCACGCCCACCTGCGATACGGCGCATCTGCCGGGCTTCGTCGCCAATGCCAAGAAGATCCGCGCCATGGGGATCGACCGCATCGTCTGCGCTGCGGTCAACGATCATCATGTGCTGAAAGCCTGGGCGGAGCGCTCCGACGCGCTGGGCAAGATCGATTTCATCGCCGATCCGTCGGCGCGGTTCGCCGAGGCGATGGGGCTCGCCAAGGATTTCCCGGCGCTCGGCGGCCGGCGCTTCGCCCGTTTCGCCATGATTATCCGCGACGGGATCGTCGAAAAGCTATTCGTGCAGGACGTCGCCGGGGTGACAGTCAGCGGTGCGCCTGCCATTCTGCTTGCCCTGCAGGCGGAAGCAGTCCAGTGATGCGTGCGACGGGGGATAGCGTGATGGGTGCGACGGCAATCGGCGTTCGTTTGGCGGGAGTGGCGGCTTTGGGCGCCATGCTTTCGGCCTGCTCGATGGGCGGGATGTTCGGCGGCGGCCAGCCCTCGCCGAGCACCCAGGCTCTGGCAAACGCGACCGCCACGCCGGACCAGATCGCTGCCATGAGCCCGGCGCTGCCGGCCATCGCCACCCAGTGCCCGCCGATCAAGGTCAGGCCCGGCGCCGAGGCGGTCTACTACTACGGCAAGGGCCAGATCGGGAACCCGCACGATTTGCAGTACCAGGCGGTGATCGACAAGCAGTCGCGCAACTGTACGGTCTCCAACGGCCTCATCACCGTGAAGATGGGCGTTGTCGGGCGGCTGATGCTGGGCCCATCGGGCAACCAGACCAGTGTCGACCTGCCGCTGCGCTTTGCTGTCGAGCGCGCCGACTCGACCCCGCTCTATTCCGAGCTCTACCAGATCCCCGTGACCGTGCAGCCGTCGACGCAATCGTCCGATTTCGTCAAGGTCGTCGACAACGTGCAGATCCCCTACGTGACCGGCGACGACATCACCATCTGGGTCGGCTTCGACTCGAGCGGCGGTAACAAGAAGTCCTGAGTCCGGCGTTGGGGCGATTGACTTCGCCCCGCCGGACTCGTCAGATACATCGACTGCGGGAGAGACCACGCTCGTCGTGGCGCCGAAGGAGCAACCGCCCCGGAAACTCTCAGGCAAAAGGACCGCAGCCGACCAAGATGGCTCACCAGCCATCGATAGACTCGAGCCTCTTGGGGCTCACTCTGGAAAGCAGGTGGCAACACCTCACCGAAGGAGCAACCGGAGCATAGGCTCTCCGGGAAATCTCTCAGGTTAGCGGACAGAGGGGGCACGGCCGGCAGGGCAACCTTGCAGGCAATCGTGCAACCGACCCTTGGGTGTCCCGTGTCCGCAGGCGAATCTTTGAAGACCGTCGTCCTCAACGACGAGCACGTGCGGCTCGGCGGCCGCATGGTGCCGTTCTCCGGCTACAGCCTGCCGGTGCAATATCCCACCGGCATCATCGCCGAGCACAAATGGACGCGCGAGCACGCCGGACTGTTCGACGTTTCGCACATGGGCCCGAGCCTGCTGATGCTCAAGGACAAGTCGGGCGACCCCGAGCGCGACCACGCCGCCATCTCGGCGCTGGTCGAGCCGCTGGTCACCGCGGATATCGCCGGGCTGAAGCCGGCGCAGATGCGCTACACCCTGCTGCTCAACGACGAGGGCGGCACCCGCGACGACCTGATGATCGAGCGGCCGGCCGACCCGAAATGGGCCGGCACGCTCTACATCATCGTCAATGCCGGCACCAAGGAGGCC
>JBQCIY010000138.1:0-27559 GCA_051953275.1 Devosia sp.
GACGGCCTGCGCGAAGCCAACTCCGACGAGGGCAACGCCGCGGTCGAGGCGCGGGTCCGCGACAAGGTGAAGGCGCTGACCGCGCGCTTCCCGATCTATCAGGATTGATGGCCTTGCGGATGCAGTGTGTTTGCAGTCGGGAGCCAGCCATCCTGCCCTCTGCGAGAGTTTGCTGAATGCGCTGCCCCTATTGCGGGAACGACGACACGCAGGTGAAGGACAGCCGTCCAACCGATGACTCGTCCGCCATCCGGCGCCGTCGCATCTGTCCGAGCTGCGGCGGCCGCTTCACCACCTTCGAGCGGGTGCAGTTGCGCGAGCTCACGGTGGTCAAGAAGTCCGGCCGCAAGGTGCCGTTCGATCGCGAGAAGCTGGCGCGTTCCGTCTATACCGCGGTGCGCAAGCGCAACATCGACGGCGAGCGCGTCGAGCGCATGATCTCGGGTGTCGTGCGCCAGCTCGAGAGCCTGGGCGAGGTCGAGATCACCTCGGACCAGATCGGCGAGGCGGTGATGGAGGGGTTGAAGAAGCTCGACGACGTCGCTTTCGTCCGGTTTGCTTCGGTGTACAAGAATTTTGGCGCCGCCGACGATTTCCGTTCGTTCCTCAGCGAGCTCAAGGACGGCGAGACCCCGACCCTCGGCGAAGACGACGACTGATGGAACAGGAGTCCATCGACCGCCGCTGGCTCGATGCCGCGGCGCGGCTGGCGACGCCGGCGCTCGGGACCGTTGGCGCCGGCCCGACGGTCGGCGCGCTGGTGGTGGATGAGCCGCGGCAGCTGCTGTTCGGCCGCGGCGTGACGCCACCGCGCGGCGTGACCAGCGCCGAGCACATCGCCCTCAGCGAGGCGCGCGGCCTGACCGAAGGCCGTACCCTCTACGTCACGCTGGAGCCGGCAGCGCGTTACACGAGCTTCGCGCCGATCACCAACACCATCGTCGCCGCCGGGATCGGTCGCGTGGTGGTCGGTGCACCCGATCCTGACCCAGAGCACGCAGGGGCAGGGTTGCGGATGTTGGCGGAAGCCGGCATCGAAACGGCGCTCTATGCCAACGAAGCGTCGCGGCTGCTCAATGAGGGCTACGCCACGCGTATCGCCAAAGGCCGGCCGTTCGTCGCCGTGAAGCTGACGCTGACCGCGGACGCGATGGTGGGGTACAACACCTCCGGCAGCGAGCTGATCGTCGGCGCCGAAGCGCTGCGCTTCATCGAGCGCGAGCGCGCCGCGGCCGACGCGGTGTTGTCTGGCGCGGCGCGGGCTGAAATCGAGGACAACGACCTGCGCGTTCATCTCGAGGGCCTCGAGGGCAGGGCGGGGCTGAGGGTGATCCTCGCCGGCGCCCGCGACCTCGACCTCAGGCGCGATCTCTTCTCTGCGGTGAGCGGCGTGCCGATCATGGTGGTGACGACGCCGGAACGGACGCCGTCGGTGCGGCCGGGGATCGAGCTGGTCGCGGTCGAGGGCCGGCACGGCCGGCCCGATCTGCGCCGGGTGATGGCGCTGCTCGCCGGCCGCGGCATCAACCGGCTGTTCGTCGAAGCGGGCGCCAGGCTCGCGGAATCGTTCATCGCCGGCGAACTGATCGACCGCCTGCAGATCGTCGACACCACCGCCGAACTCGGCCGCGCCGGAGTGCCGGCGGCGCTGCTCGGCGGGTTCGAGGATCGCATAGCCGCAGCCCGGTTTTCCGTGGTTGACCGGCGGATGCTGGGCGAAGATAAGGTGCGCACCCTCACGCGCAACTGAGTTTCATGCCGCAACAGCCCGCAGATGAGCGCACGTCCGTGCGGTCCGCCAACCAGCGCGGCGCCGCCCGCCTCGCCGCGGTCCAGGCGCTGTACCAGATGGATGTCGGCCGCCAGAGCCTCGAGGACACGCTGAGCCAGTTCTCGGCGCACATGCTGGGCCGCGAGGTCGAGGGCGAACAGTACCTGCCGGCCGATGCCGACTATTTCCGCCAGATCGTCAGCGGCGTCATCAAGGGCCAACTCGACATCGACCCCACCATCGACAAGGCGCTGAGCGACGACTGGCCCGTCGGCCGGATCGACGCAACGCTGCGGGCCATCCTGAGGGCCGCGGCCTATGAGCTGCTGCGCCGCCGCGACGTGCCGCCGGGCGTGGTGATCACCGAATATCTGGACATCGCGCGGGCGTTTTACGCCGACGAGACGCCAGGCATGGTGAACGCGGTGCTCGATACGATCGCGAAGCGAGCGACGAGTAGCGAATAGGGATTAGCGAGTAGCCATCTATTCGCTATTCCCTTTTCCCTATTGGCTTCCGGCTCAGACCGAACTGATCAGCTGTTGGATGAAGCTGGTGTCGGTGCCGTAGGACGGGGTCTTGCGGCCCTCGATGGCGAACACCTTGCCGTCCTTGAGCGAGTAGAGGGCCTTGTCGGCGACGCGGTTGTTCTTGTCGAAGTAGACCGCGAGCACCGTACGATCCTTGACCGTGGTCATGCCGAACGCCGTCTGGCTGACCTTTGTCTGCACATAGTACCAGGCCTTGCCTTCATTGAAGGCGTTGATGGTCTGCGGCGAGCCGAGCACGGTCGCCACCAGCTCCTGGCTCTGGCCCGGGCGGATTTGCGCCAGCGCGTCCTCGGAGATCGCGTAGCCCTGGATTTTGTCGGTCGACAGCGCCATGCCTGAGCCCAGGCTGCTGCAGCCGGCCAGCGTCACGCCGATGAGGCCCGCGGCGACGAGCGTGGCGAGGACGGAAGCGGAGGAGCGCTGCGGCATGAATTTGACTTTCACGATGTCTCTCGACTAAGACGCCGACCCTCAGGCCAAGCGCGGGTTGTGTAGCTGCCAAGGGCGCCGGCTGGCAAGCTCGGTTGCGAACCGCTCCAGGCCTTTGTGCCGTGAGAGCATGTCCATGATTTTCAGTCTTTTCCGTAAATCCGCAGCCCCCAGCCCTGCCGAAGAGGGCTATCGGGCTATTGTGGCGCAATCCCGGCAGGTGAAATTCTATGCCGACTGGGGCGTGCCGGACACGGTCACCGGCCGCTTCGACATGATCTCCCTGCACCTCGTGCTGCATCTGCGCCGGCTGCGCACGGAGCCGGCGGCCAAGGCCTACGGCCAGGCGCTGGTCAACGTGTTCTTCCGCGACATGGACCACTCGATCCGCGAGCTGGGGGTCACCGACCTCGGCGTCGGGCCGCGCATCAAGAAGATGGGCAACGTGTTCTACGGCCTCGTCGGGACGCTCGCCGACGCCATCGACAGCGGCAGCGTTGCACAGGTGGAGGCGGTGCTGCTCCGCAACGTCTATGACGGCGCCAACCCGGGGGCGGGGCGGCTGGCGCAATATCTGCTCGATGAGGCGCGGCGGCTCGCGGCCGAGCCTGTCGCGGCGCTGACCTTTGCCGGAGCTGCGGCGTGAGCCCGGCCCATTTCCGCCTGCACGATGCGAGCGTACGGCTCGATTCGATGCCGGTACACGGCCGCGACCTCGAGGTTGCACCGGATGCCGACGAGCGCGCGGCGCTGGCGGAGCGGCTCGGCGTGAGCTCGGTCGAAGCCCTGGCGGTAAAGCTCCATGCGGTGAAGTTTCGCGGCGGCATCCGGGTCACCGGGAGGCTGACGGCGACGGTGACGCAGCCGTCGGTGGTGACGCTCGAGCCGGTCCTGCAACAGATCGCCGAGCCGGTCGACCGCATCTTCCTGCCCGGCGGGGAGAAAGACTACGCCGGCCCGGCCAACGCCGAAATCTTCGTCGACCTCGAAGGCGAGGACCTGCCGGATCATTTTGAAGGAAATGAAGCCGACTTGACCGACCTCATCGTCGAAACGCTGGCGCTTTCCGTCGACCTCTACCCGCGCCAGCCGGGCGAAAGCCTTGACGATCTGGGTCTCAAGCCCGATGTGGCTGAGGATCATCCTTTTGCCGCGCTCAAGGCCCTCAAGAAAGACGAGGACTAGGGCGCCCCCGCCTCTCTTGCGCCGCCTAGGCGTTTGATTAAGCTGCCCCGCCCGCCAGCGCCGGGCCAATATACGGAACAAATGGTCGATTCCATTCGCATTGCGGTCGACGCCATGGGCGGCGATATCGGGCCCGAGGTCGCGATCCACGGTGCGTGGCTCGCCCTGCGCGAGCGCAAGAACATCAGCTACATCTTCCATGGCCGCGAGGCCGACATCACGCCGTTGCTCGAAAAATATCCCGAGCTGAAGCCGGTGAGCAAAATCGCACACTGCGACAACGTCATCTCGATGGACGAGAAGCCCTCGCAGGCGCTGCGCAAGGGCCGCGGCAACTCCTCGATGTGGAATGCGCTGCAGTCGGTGAAGGACGGCGAGGCCGACGTCGCCATTTCCGGCGGCAATACCGGCGCCCTGATGGCCATGGCGACATTCTGCCTGCGGCCGATCGTGGGCATCTCGCGGCCGGCGATTGCGGCCATCTGGCCGACGCTGCGCGCCGATATCATCGTGCTCGACGTCGGCGCGACCATCGGTGGCGACGCCAAGCAGCTGGTGGATTTCTCGATCCTCGGCGCCGCGCTGGCGCGCGCGCTGTTCGACCAGGAGCTCCCCTCGATCGGCCTGCTCAACGTCGGCACCGAAGAGATGAAGGGCCACGACGAGGTCAAGGAGGCCGCCGCGATGCTGGCGGCGGCGAGCGGCGCCGGCTTCACCTATCACGGCTTCGTCGAGGGCGATGACATCGGCAAGGGCACCGTCGACGTGGTCGTCACCGAAGGCTTCACCGGCAACATCGCGCTCAAGACCGCGGAAGGCACCGCGCGCCAGGTCGGCACCTATCTGCGCAGCGCGCTCAAGGCCGACGTGTTCTCGATGCTGGGGGCGATGCTCGCCGGCAAGGCGCTCAACGCCATCCGCCGCAAGCTCGACCCGCGCAACATCAATGGCGGCGTGTTCCTGGGCCTCAACGGCATCGTCATCAAGAGCCATGGCGGCACCGACGAGGTCGGCTTCAAGGCTGCGCTCGGCCTCGCCTACGAGATGGCGCGCAGCCGGCTCATCGACAAAATCTCCGAAGGCATGCGGCGCTTCCCAACGTTTCCGGCTTCCGTGCCGGCTTCAACCGACAGAGAGGCGAATCCCGCGTGAGCGAGTTGCGATCCATCGTGCGCGGCGTCGGCAGCTACCTGCCGGCCCGCATCATGACCAACGAGGAACTGTCGAAAACCATCGATACCTCGGACGAATGGATCCAGCAGCGGGTCGGCATCAAGCAGCGCCACATCGCCGCCGAGGGTGAGTTCACCTCGGACCTGGCGGTGCACGCCGCCCGCCGCGCGCTCGACAATGCGCGCCTGTCGCCTGCCGAGATCGATCTGATCATCGTCGCGACCACGACGCCCGACCTGACCTTTCCGGCGACGGCGGCCATCGTGCAGCAGAAGCTCGGCATGCATCACGGCGCCGCCTTCGACATCCAGGCGGTCTGCTCCGGCTTCGTCTACGGCATCGTAACGGCCGACTCGTATCTGAAGAACGGCGTCGCGCGGCGCGCGCTGGTGATCGGCGCCGAGACCACCTCGCGCATCCTCGACTGGACCGATCGCACGACCTGCGTGCTGTTCGGCGACGGCGCCGGGGCGGCGGTCCTCGAGCTCGGCGGCGAC
Source organism: Devosia sp. (assembly GCA_051953275.1). Lineage (GTDB taxonomy): Bacteria > Pseudomonadota > Alphaproteobacteria > Rhizobiales > Devosiaceae > Devosia_A. The sequence goes on from JBQCIY010000138.1 coordinate 5,607, forward strand.
GGCGACCGCGGCATCCTCGCCTCGTCGCTGCGCTCCGACGGGCACTTCGCCGACAAGCTCAACACCACCGGCGGGCCGTCGACGACGCAATCGATCGGCTTCGTGCACATGGAGGGCAAGGAAGTCTTCCGCCACGCCGTGGGCAAGATCACCGACGTGGTCGAGAACGTGCTGGGCGCCACCGGCTACACGGTCAAGGACCTCGACTGGTTCGTGCCGCACCAGGCCAACCGCCGCATCATCGAGGGGGCCGGCGAGAAGCTGCACATCCCGCCCGAAAAGGTCGTGATCACCGTCGACCGCCACGCCAATACCTCGGCGGCCTCGGTGCCCCTGGCGCTGACCGAAGCCGTATCGGATGGCCGCATCAAGCGCGGCGACCTGGTGATGATCGAGGCCATGGGCGGCGGCTTCACCTGGGGCGCCTCGCTGATCCGCTGGTAGCCATGTTTGCCATTCCGACCATCGAGGCGGAGCGTCTGCGGCTGCGGCCGCCGCGGCTCGAGGATTTCGACGCCTATGTCCGCATGTGGCAGGAGCCCGCGGTGGTGCGCTTCATCGGCGGCGCGCCGTTCACGCGCGAGCAATCCTGGGGCCGCTTCGCGCGGCACATCGGCCTGTGGAGCCTGCTCGGCTTCGGCTACTTCGTGATCGAGCTCAAGGCCACCGGGGAGTTCGCCGGCTGCTGCGGCTTTCAGGATCAGCGGCGGGACCTGACGCCGAGCCTCGAGGGCACGATGGAGGCCGGCTGGGCGCTCACCACGGCCATGCAGGGGCAGGGCCTCGCCCAGGAGGCGATGCGTGCCGCGATCGGCTGGGGCGACGCGCATGGCCGGGGCGAGCGGATGACTGCGCTGATCGATGTCGACCACGCCGCCTCGCTGCGGGTGGCCGACAAACTCGGATTTACCGAGTTCGCCCGCACCGCCTATGCCGGCAAGCCCGTGGTCCTGCTCGAGCGCCGGCGGCGCTGATCCGATCGGCAAACTTCGGCGCAAACTCGAACGGCCCTCCAAGGTTGCCTTAATTGCCTATGGGGGTTAGTGTTTCGCGGCTCGAGGGAGAGCCCCGACGGGTTGTGGCGGCGGAACGGGGGAGAGGCATGGCGCAGAAGACTGTGACGCGAGCAGACCTCGCCGAGGCTGTCTATGAGTCGGTGGGCCTGTCGCGAACCGAGTCGGCCGAACTGGTCGAACGTTTCCTCAACTTGATCGGCGACGCCTTGGTCTCGGGCCAGAACGTCAAGCTGAGCTCCTTCGGCTCGTTTCAGGTCCGCTCCAAGAACCAGCGCATCGGCCGCAACCCCAAGACCGGCGAGGAAGTACCGATCCTGCCGCGCCAGGTTCTGGTGTTCAAACCCAGCAACGTGTTGAAATCCAAGATCAACAAATCTATGGTTCGCGCTGGAAAATAAGCCTTTCTTGCGAAGGGATTCGGCGTGGAGAAGTCCCCCGAGGCGTTCCGCACGATCTCCGAAGCCGCTGACGAGCTCGATCTGCCGCAGCATGTGCTTCGCTTCTGGGAAACGCGATTCTCGACCATCAAGCCGCTGAAGCGCGGCGGCGGGCGGCGCTATTACCGCCCCGAGGACGTGCTGCTGCTCAAGGGCATCCGGCATCTGCTCTACGACCAGGGCTTCACCATCAAGGGCGTGCAGAAGATCCTCAAGGATCAGGGGGCACGGCACGTCGCCGCGATCGGCAACGGTGGCGCGGTCGACGTGCTGCCCTCGCCGGCGACCGCCGACGAGCAGATGGAAGCCGCCGTCGACATGGCCGACGGCGAAGACGAGATGTCGCCGGTCAACGGCAGCGGCGGGGGCGTCGAGCTGAGCGGCGAGGGCCGCGAAAAGCTCGAAGCCGTGCTGCGTGCCTTGCTCGAATGCAAGCGCCTGCTGGAGCGGGCACGGGAGTAGCTTTGCGGAAGCTATTGAGGAAAGCAGCAGTCCTCCGGTTCGTTGCGGCAGCTATGGTCGCCATGGCTGGAGCCGGTGTCGCCATGGCTCAGCAGTCACCCCCGCCCGACAACAATTCCCAAGATTGCACGGAGGCCAGAGAACTTGCTGGAGCGTGGCTCTCCGCCTTTCGGGGCCCTCAACGAGGGCTTACAACAGGATCGGTTCATCGGAGCATTGCCGAAATCGCTGGTCGCTGCGGACAATGACCTGAAGTCAGATCTCGATGATCTTCAGGCGGACCGAGCCGAGCTATTGCCGGTCTTGGAGAAGTACCTCTCGAAGCTGCAAGAGGCGAACCAGATTGTCCTCAAATACTGCGGGCCCTATCGATAGCGGAGCGCGGAATAGCAAAGGGCCGGATCATCTCCGGCCCTTCGCATGTTCGATCAACGGCCCTGGTGCTTCGGGATCTGGTTGTTCGGCAGGAACAGCAGCAGGACCGTGGCGGCCAGGTAGAGCCCGCCGGCGGCCCAGTAGGTCGGGGCAAAGCCGTGGGCGTAGGCGTTGAGCGCGAGCTCGCGGACGCTGGCGGGCAGGGCCTCGAGGCCCTTCGGGGTGAGCCCGGCGAGGCCGCCCGGCAGGGCGCTAGCCACATTGGCCGGGAGCGCCGCCGTGGCGTGGTGGCGAGCCATGGCCAGGACACCGCCATGGCCGCCGAGGCCGAGGCTCGCCCCGATCGTGCGGGCCTGCGTCGCAAGGCCGGTCGCCGCGCCGATGTCCTTGAGCGGGGCGGCGGTCTGGATGGCGACCAGCAGCGTCTGCATGGTGAGGCCCATGCTGATGCCGAACACCAGGTAGGTGAGGCCGATCAGCCAGAGCGGCGTGTGGTCGTCCATCACCGCATAGCCGGCCATCAGGAAGACGCCGAGCGCCATGCCGATCACCGGCAGCCACTTGTAGCGGCCGGTGGCCGCCATCAGCCAGCCGGCGGCGACCGAGGTCACCGCGACCGCGACGGACATCGGCAGGAACAGCAGGCCGAGCGGCCCCGGTGCGAGCTGCGTGATCATCTGCATGAACAGGGCGAAGTAGAAATAGAGCCCCAGCGTCACCATGCCGCCCAGCACGGAGGCGATCACCACGAGGCTGATCGTCCGGTTGGCGAACAGCCTGAGCGGCACGATCGGCTCTGCCGCCCGCCGCTCGACCAGGATGAAGGCGATGATCGCCGCAATGCCGACCAGCGGCAGAGCGATGTTCCAGGCGTCCAGCACCGGCGCCTCGAGCACATGGTTGCTCCAGTAGACGATGGCGACGGTGCCGATGGCGAGCAGTACGCCGCCGAGGATGTCGACCTTGTGGTGCGCGGTCGCGGGCTTCCTCTGCATGAACAGCAGGATGGCGGCGAGCACAAGGACGCCGATCGGCATGTTGACCAGGAACACCGAGCGCCAGCCGAAGAGGTCTGTGAGATAGCCACCGCCGACCGGGCCGACCACGGTGCCGACCGTGAACACGATCGAGGAGTAGCCCTGGTACTTGGCGCGCTCGCGGGGCTCGAACAGTTCGCCGATGATGGCGAAGGCCGAGACCATCAGGCCGCCGCCGCCGATCCCCTGCACCACGCGGGCGGCGATCAGGGCGGGCATCGACCAGGCGAGGCCGCACAGCAGCGAGCCGGCGAGGAACGCGGCAACCGCAAAGACCACGATGGACTTGCGGCCATACATGTCGCCGAGCTTGCCGTAGAACGGCGAGACGGCGGCGCTCGACAGCAGGTAGGCGGCGCCCACCCAGCCCAGCAGACTCACATCGCCCAGGTCGTGGGCGATGGTGGGCATGGCGGTCACCACGATATTCATGTCGAGCACGGCCATGAACATTGCCGTCAGGGCACTTAGATAAATCAGCAGCGTCGACCGGTCGGGCCGCGACGCTGCGGCAGTTGCTTGCGCTTCAATTGTCATTGTCATGTCTCATCGCTTTGGCCGGCAGTCTGACCAGTCGGGGCGTCCGGCACGGCAATGACGGAGAGGAAAGCCGTCATTCGACGTTTGAGCTGGACGCGAGGTGGAGACTGTCGCTGCTCCACCTGTCAGGAAGCGGCAGTGGAGAGAGCGGTGTTATGTGCCTCTGGCAGATGTATGTCAACAGCATATATATGAAAAAGGCAGATAGTTGACTTTTGCACGAATTACTGGTAGGCGCGCACATGACTAAATCGGACGGCGGCGACAACGGCAGCGGCGGCTACGACAAGTACGTGGCCCGCAACGTCGGCTGGTTCCAGAAGGTCGGCTACAGCGAGAAATCGGCCGCGGCGATCGTCGATATCGATGCTGCGATGACCCGCATCCGGCGCGGCATGCTGAAGCGCGAGGTGGTCAACGCAATCCTCGCCGAGCTCGATCCCAATCTCGACCTCAACCGTCTCGACGTGATGAGCACGGTGATGCACTGGCATCCCGACGGCACGCAGCCGGACCAGGAGGTGACTGTGGGCACGGTGGCCGAGCGGCTCGGGATAGATCCCTCGCGCGCCAGCCGGCTGGTCGCCGACGTGATCGACCTCGGCTATCTCCGCCGCGCCGCCTCGCAGGCCGACTCGCGCCGCATCGTGCTCGAGCCGACCGAGCAGGGACTGGCGTTCGGGGAGAAATTCCGGCTGAAGAAGGCCGCGATGCTGGCGCGCAGCCTGAAGGGCTGGAGCGAACCTGAACTGGTCGAGTTTGCGCGGCTCCTCGAGCGCTACAGCCACTGGGGCGTGGACGGACTCAAGGCCATCGCGGCCGAGCCGGACAAAGCCGAAAGCTGAGGCCTATTTGTCGGGACTGTCGACGGCTCTCGGGGAAGTGATGACGCCGTAGTCGCTCGAGCCGGCGCCCTTTGCAACGTCGGGATAGCCCAAAGCGGCCAGCCCGCGGCGCAGCAATTCGCGCACCGCAGCGGCGCGGCTGGGCATCCGGTTCTGGAAGCGGAAATCCTCGACGGCGCTAAGCTCCCCGTCCTCCAGCATAATCTGGAGACGCTCGCCGCGCCTGAGTTCGTTGCCCTTGGCCGTCTTCTCAGTCATGTCCTGCCCCGGGGAAGTGACTCGCCCACACTCAATTTACTCATTCAACGCCTATTGCAGAAGATGGTTCAACTGCTAGGGCGGCGCGGAGAACCCACTGCGAATCTGCGTGACCTGGGGGAGCAAGGAGCCTACCCCGGTGGAGAGGGCGCTGAACGAAAGGCGCTGCAATCCACCCAATGGCCGACGCAATACCCAATTCAGTCCTGATCGTGGAAGACGAGGGTCTCGTCTGCCTGATGCTGGAGGACATGATGCGTGACATGGGGGCCCGCGTGGTCGATGTGTTCGCAGCCGCCGGCGACGCGCTCGCTGCGCTCAAGGCCCGCCACTACGATTGCGCCATCCTCGATATTCTCGTGCGCGACGGCACCAGCGAACCGGTGGCGGACGCCCTGGCCGAGCGCGGCATCCCGTTCCTGTTCTCCTCCGGTGTGGACCTCGACGTCCTGCCCGCGCGTTACCACGGGCAGCGGCTGATCTCGAAACCCTTCGAGGACAGCGTGCTGGCGGCCCAGCTCAGCGAATTGCTGCGCGACCGGTCGCCGGCCTTCTGCCCCGCCTGACGAAGGGTTGCGCGCCACCGGCCGACAGACTAGATAGGCCCCGGAGTCGGGGTGTAGCGCAGCCTGGTAGCGCATTTGTCTGGGGGACAAAGGGTCGTCGGTTCAAATCCGGCCACTCCGACCAACTCTCCTTCACCATGCAGGGCAGGGCGCCGTCAGCTCTCGCCGAGGCGCTAGGGTCGCTGCTATAGGTCACGACCGCGAGGAGTGACCACGTGAATAGCCTTGTCGCGCGATCGGGCATGGACCTGCGGTTTGGATTGCCGGTGCTGATGGCGATCGCGCTGGCGCTGCCGGCCGGGGCGCAGGAGCTTGCCGGCCCGTCCGTGCCGGCACCGAACTGGGTTCCGTGGGCGGCTTTGACAAACGCACCTGCCGCATTCGACGACACCGGCCTCGAGCTTGTGGTCCGGGCGGCCTACACCGCGGCGGTCGACTTTGCGGCGGGGCACGACAATTACTTCGCCCGCGATGGCGCCGTCGCGCCGCTGCATGCGGCGATCGCCGAAGCCCTGGCCGCGACCTATCCGTCGGTGGCCGTGCCGGATGCGACGATCGACGGAGTGCCGTCGAAGGCCTGCCTCACCGCGCCGGGCACCGCGCTGCGGGTGTCGAGCAATGTCTTCGGCGACGGGTTGTGGCTCACCGCGGTCAGCGGCACGCGCCTGTTCGGTTATGCCTACGATCCGCACAAGAGCGGCGAGATTGTCGTCCAGCCGGCGACCGCCTGCGGCCCTTAGTCAGTAGGCGTTTTCTGATTTCGTGAAGAGCGAGATCGGCGTCATCAGGACGATGTAGAGGTCGAGCAGGATCGACCATTTCTCGATGTAGTAGAGGTCGTGCTGCACGCGCTGCATGATCTTGTCGACCGTATCGGTCTCGCCGCGCCAGCCGTGGATCTGCGCCCAGCCGGTGATCCCCGGCTTGACCTTGTGGCGCGCGAAATAGCCTTCCACCGCTTCGTAGAACAGCAGGTTCTCGGCCTTGGACTGCAGCGCATGCGGCCGCGGCCCGACGACCGACAGCTGGCCGGTCAGCACGTTGAAGAACTGCGGCAACTCGTCGATCGAGGTCTTGCGGATGAAGCGGCCGACCCGGGTCACCCGCGGATCGTCTTTCGTCACCGACTTGCGGGCGTCGAAATCCAGCATGTCCACCCGCATCGAGCGGAACTTGTAGACCTCGATCAGCTCGTTGTTGAAGCCCTGCCGCTTCTGCCGGAAGAACACCGGCCCCTTGCTGTCGAGCTTGATCGCAATGGCCGTCGCCAGCATCACCGGCGACAAAAGCACCAGCGCGACGATCGCCACGAGCTTGTCGAACAGCCATTTGAAAACGAGATTCCAGTCGGAGATGGGCCGGTCGATCATGTCGAACATGCGCACGTCGCCGACATAGGAGTAGGCCCGCGAGGTGAACTGCAGCCGGCTCATGTGGGCGCTGAGGCGGATATCGACCGGCAGCACCCACAGCTGCGTCAGCATCTCGAGCACGCGGTTTTCCGCGCTGAGCGGCATCGACACGATCACCAGGTCCACGCGCGTCTGCCGGGCGAAGTCGAGGAGGTCGGCGACGCGTCCGAGCTTGGGCAGGCTCGCCACCGATTCCGGCGAACGCTCGTCGTTGCGGTCGTCGAACAGGCCGAGCAGGCGGACATCGTTCGCGGCGCTCTGCTCGATCCGGTCGACCAGGACCTCGGCGTCGCGCCCGCCGCCCACGATGACCGTGCGCCGCTTGAGCCGGCCTTCGCGGGTCCAGCGCATGATCAGCAGGCGGAGCAGCAACCTGAACAACACCAGGACCAGCGCGCCCGACAGATACCAGCTCACCAGCCAGACGCGGGACACCAGCTCCGAGCTCTTGAACAGGAAGGCCACGATCATCAGCGCGACGAACACCAGCGACCAGCTCGCCAGCACGCGCCAGGTCTGCTGGATCGCGGTGCGGTAGGCCGCAATGCGATGGGTGCGGGCGGCGTTGAACAGGACGTTGGCGGCGAGCGTCGCCAGCACGATCAGCGGCACATAGATTTCGACTCGGCCCGGGGCGACATAGGACGCAAAGATGGCCAGGCCCAGGGCCGCCAGCAGCAGCGCCTCGACCAGCTGGGCGATGCCGATGATCACCGCTGCCGAGTAGCTCGGCTCGATCGGCGCCGTGACGATCGCCCGCGCTTCGGCGGTGAGGTCGCCGGGCCCCGCGGCGCTCTTGCGCGCAACGTGGCTGAGCACAGCTTGGGCAGGGTCGATGCGAAACATGGTCCAGACAGTCCGAAAGCGCGCAACGCTCCGAAAAATAGGGATCAGAGCGTGAAGACCGAGTGAAAACCGGCATTTTAATCGAGCGGCGACGGGCCCGGCCGCCGTGCTCGGGCGGGCGGCGCTATGGTTAACAAGGCATTGCCGCAGCGGGTCATAGTTGCGTTCTGCAAATGGGCTTAACCGATTGTTGACCACGCCAGCCCGATAGTTCGGCGAGCAACAAGGGCCTTCGCGATGACCTCGGAGTCGGCGCCCGCCGAAGATTTGCGGACCGATGTCGGCGCCTTGTTCGGGGCGCTGTGGGCGAGGGCGCTCCGCATGGTGCTGGCCACGGCCCTGCTTGTTGTGCTGACCTTCATCGTCCTGCAGTTCGTTCCCCGGCAATTCGAGTCGACGGCGAGGCTGGCCGTTGGCCCCCTGCCGGCAGCTGCCGGCAGCGCCCCCGACAGCGCGGCGACCGAGGCGCTGCTGTCCGGTCAGGTGGCGCTGATCAGGTCGCGCGATACGCTCATGGCCGTGGTCGACGCACTCAACCTGCGCTCGTCGCCCGAGTTCAACGGCAGCAGCCCCAATGCACTTGCGGCGCTGCTGGCACTCGTCGGGCATCCGCCCGCGGCCGCCGACATCGACGGGACGGTGTTGCAGAACCTCGATGACCGCCTGAGCGTGGTGCGCGAACCCGACGGCCCCCGTATCGCGATCGTCGTGCGGTCGGCCGATGCGCAGCTTGCTGCCCGGATTGCCAATACTCTCGCGGCCGAGGCCGTCAAGCGGCAGGGCGGACCATCGCAGTCCGGCGCCTCGGCCGCCCTGCAGCAGCAGATCGCCAGCCAGCGCCAGAAGGTGCGCGAGGCCGACAACAAGCTCGCCGACTTCAAGGCGCAGAACGGTATTCCTGCGACCACCGCCACCACGGCATCCGGCCAGCAGCCTGCGGACATCGGCAGGCAGCTGGCCGAGGCGCAGGCGACCAAGGCGGCAGCGCAGCAGCATGCCGACCTGATCCGCTCCTTGCTCAAAGCCGGCCAGCCGGTGGACGGGGTCGAGGAGGTGCAGGGCAGCGCCGTGGTGCAGGCGCTGATCCAGAACCGCGCAACGCTGCAGGCAACCCTCGCGGAAAAGCGCGCGATCTTTCTGCCGGCGCACCCCACCATCAAGGGGCTCAACGCGCAGATCGCGCAGATCGACAAGCAGATCGCCGCTGAGGCACAGCGTATCGCCGACGGGCTGGACGCGCAGGCCGGTGTGCAGGACCACCTCATCGCCTCGTTGACCGCAGATCAGCAGAAGGCGCAGGCGGCGTCCTCGGCGCAGATCTCCGACGGAGCCACGCTCGACGGTCTGACGCGCGACGCCAAGGCGCAGCACGACGCGCTCGATGCCCTGCTGCAGCAATCCCAGGACGTCGCGGGGCAGGCGACAGCCGGTTCGCCCCCCGGTGTCTACATCGTTGCGCAGGCGACGCCTGCTGCCGCACCGGCCTCGCCGAGGACCACGTTGATCCTCGCCGCAGTGGCCATTGTCTCGCTGCTGCTGCAGGCCGGTTGGGCGGTAATCGGCGCGTTGCTGGGAGGGCCTGCATTGAACGACCGGAACGTCGTTCGACCGGCTGTGCGAGAGCCGCAGCCGGAGGACGGCGAAGCGGCCGGGCACGAGATCGCCGCATTCGGGCGCCATAGCGAGGGCGCCGACGACGCACCGCCGGACGAAGAGCTGGACCTCGCAGACATGCCGGAACCCGATTATGTGGACGAAGGCGACGGCGCCTCGGTATCCGCGGCCTACGAGGCGTCTGCCGCGCCGCCGCGAGACACGCGCGAGGTCATCGCCACGCCGGACCAGCGCCACCGCGCCATGGCCGCCTCGGAGCTGGCCTTGTCCAACCTCAGCGCCGATATCGCGCTCGGCCGGGCGCGCATGGTGTTCCTGGCGGGCGTCAGCGATGGGCGGGATGCTGCCGTCGTTGCCGATACGCTGGTCGCCGATGCGCTGGGCAAGGGCCTCTCGGTCTGCCGCGTCGATGCGGGTAGCGGCCGTCCCTCGGTGGCGCCCGGCATCTCGGACCTCTGCGCGGAGGAGGCCGGCTTCGGCGACGTGGTGCACAAGGTGCGCGAGGGTCTGGCCGAGGTTCCCTGGGGGCACCTGACTGTGCTCGATCGCCGCTCGATGCGCGGCGCGACGCTGGTCGAAGCGCTGGCCGATATCTACGAGGTGGTGATCGTCACCGCCGGCAAGCTCGGCATGATGTCCAACCTGCCCCTCTTCGCCGGATTGCCCGGCCGGCTGATGCTGGTGCGACGCGACCCCATTCCCGACGCTGGAGCCGAGGATCTGATCGCCGATGCCACGCAGTTCGGTTTCGGCGTGACGCAGAGCATCATGCTCCCCGAGGCGCAGTCCGAAGTCGCCTGATGAGGGGCTTCCGCAACGCCGCCGTGCGAGGCCTGTTCGAGCTGCTGTCGGCGAGCCGGCTGACGTCGCTGGTCCGCGCGCTGTCGTCGGCGCGCGGCGTGATCTTTGCCCTGCACCGGGTGCTGCCCGACGATCCGGCGGACTTTTCGCCGAACGCGGTTCTACAGGTCAAGCCGGAGTTTCTCGACTACGCCATCCGGCGGGTGCGGGTGCTGGGTTTCGACATCGTCGATCTCGACGAAGCCATCCGCCGCATCGAGGCCGATTTCCAGGTCAAGCGCTTCGTCGTCTTCAGCTTCGACGGCGCCTATCGCGACAACTTGAAGTACGCGCTGCCGATCCTGCGGCGGCACCAGGCGCCGTTCACGCTGTACGTGCCGACGGCGCTGGTGGATGGCGTCGGCGAAATCTGGGGGCAGGCACTCGAGGACATCATTGCGGGCCGCGACGCCATTGCCGTGGAGGGGGAGGGCGAGACCGAGATCGTCCCCAGCGCCGGTCGCGGCGAAAAGCAGGCGGCCTACGACCATGTGTATGCGAAGATGCGCGCCATGTCCGAGCCCGCGCGCGTTGCCCTCATCCGCGATCTCGCCCGCAAGTACGACTACGACCTCGAGGCGCAATGCCGAGCGCTGATCATGGACTGGGCCGAGCTGCGCAGCTTCGCTGCCGATCAGCTCTGCACCATCGGCGCGCAGACCGTGCACAACTACGAGCTCGCCAAGCTCCCGGCCGAGCAGGCCCGAACCGAGGTCGAAATGTCGCTCAAGGTGCTCGAGGCGCAGTTCGGCCGGCGGCCCCTGCATCTGAGTTACCCGTTCGGAGGGCCGCACTCCGCCGGCCCGCGCGAATACGCGCTGGCCCGCGACCTCGGCCTGCGCTCGGCGGTGACCACCATCCCGGGCGGTCTTTACCGGAAAAACCGCAACGCCTTGACCGCGCTGCCCCGCGTCTCGCTCAGTGGCCTCTACCAGGCCCGCCGCTATGTGGACGTGTTCGCCACCCCGTCGGTGTTTACGCTCCTGCGGCCATAGCCGCCTAGGGTTTGCTCATCCAGCGGATGACCCAGCTCGCGGGATAGAACCACAGCAGGCCGGCGATGCACAGCACCACGATCGCGCCCCACCAGGGCAGGCCCATCAGCGTGGTCGAATAGACCTGCATGACAGCCAGCGGATAGATGATCAGCAGCGCGATCATCATCAGCGTGCCCCAGAGCTTGCGGGTTCGTGGCTGCATGCCTGCGTCAATTCCTGCGGTTGCGTGGCGAAAAGGCTAGGGTTATTCCCTCGCCGCAAACGTCTCTCCGGTCAATGCCCGTGGTCTCGCTCACCTCCGCCGAATCCATCGCCAACTATGCCCCCGCCGACCGGCTGAAGCCGGTGCGCATCTGGCTCTACGTCGTGGCGCTGATGGTGCTGGCGATGGTGGTGGTCGGCGGTATCACGCGGCTCACCCATTCGGGCCTGTCGATCACCGAGTGGGAGCCGATTTCGGGCGCCATCCCGCCGCTCAATGCGGCCGACTGGCAGGCCGAGTTCGAGCACTACCAGCAGATCCCGCAATACAAGCTCTTGAACGTCGGCATGTCGCTCGACGACTTCAAATTCATCTTCTGGTGGGAGTGGGCGCATCGCTTCCTCGCCCGCGTCATCGGCTTCGTCTTCGCCGTGCCGTTCGTCGTCTTCCTGGTGCAGCGCCGGTTCTCGTGGAAGCTCGCGGGTCCCTTGGCGCTGCTGTTCGTGATGGGCGGCCTGCAGGGCGCCATCGGCTGGTGGATGGTCTCGTCCGGCCTCGAGAACCTGACCTCGGTGTCGCAATATCGGCTCGCGACGCATCTCGGTGCGGCGCTGCTGCTGTTCCTCGCGCTGATCTGGGTGGCGCGCCGCCTCGGCGCCTCGCATCCGATCCCGGCCGATGCGGTGCGCGCGCCGGTGATCCTGCTGCTGGTGCTGGTCTATATCCAGATCATCGCCGGGGCGTTCGTCGCCGGACTCGATGCGGGGCAGGGCTACAACACCTGGCCGCTGATGGACGGTTCGCTCGTGCCCGATGGCCTCAACGCCATGGACCCGTGGTGGAAGAACATCTTCGAGAACGCCCTGACGGTGCAGTTCATTCACCGCACCATTGCCTATGTCATCGTGCTCTACGTGGCCGCGCTGTTTCTGTGGAAGCGCAGCGCCGGGGGCTTCGCCGGCGTCAATGGCTGGCTGCCGCGCATCGGCCTGCTGATCCTGCTGCAGGCCTGCCTCGGTATTGCGACGCTGGTCAACGCCGTGCCGCTGTGGCTCGCGCTCGGCCACCAGTCGCTGGCCTTCATGCTGGCCGGCGCGACCATGGCCTGGCTCGCCGACATCACGCCGCGCCGGGCGATCGCCTGATCAGCCGACGCGGCCGGCGATGAAGTCGCGCTCCGCGGCGAGCCCCTGCCATTCGCCTGGGCTGTCGTTGTCGAAGATCAGCGTGTACGGCCCGGTGTAGCCCGCCGCTTCGGCGAGATCGACGCACGCGCCATAGTCCTCGGCATCGAGCGCCCCATCGGCAAAGCTGCCCTTGGCGTGGCAAAGCGTGGCACGACCGAAGATCCGCGCGAGCTGGTCGTATTTGTCGGCGCCCTTCCAGTTGCCGAAATCCGCGAGCAGCCCGACGCGGCCCTCGAGCCGGTCGAGCACGTAGTTCACTTCGTCGGCATTGCTGAGCAGGTCGTGCCAGTTCTCCGTGACCAACTTGACGGAGGAGCCTGAATTGACCTCGGCGAGCTGCCTGAGCGCCGTCACCGACCGGTCGAGGTTATCGCGTGTCGGCTTCTGCTTGCCCGCGATGATGCGGGCATTCTCGGCCCCGAGCTCGTTGGCCGTCTCGATCCACTTGGCGATCCACGCCTGGTCGCGGGCGCCGTGCTCGGGATGGGTGACGTCGCCGGCATCGATCAGCAGCGTCTGCAGCACCACGCCGGCCTGCTTCAGCTCCTCGCGGAACTCGCCGATATAGACCCGGTCGCGGCTGGGCAGGTGGAACGAGACCAGCTCCATGCGGTGGTAGCCGTGATTGTCGAGCGCCGCCGGCAGGTCGAGCAGCGGCTCGACCACCGGACCGTAAGTCTCCTGCACGGGCCCGATTGCATCGGTGCTGAGATCGTGCGGGTAGGTGGTTCCCAACAGGCGGTGCAGCGACCAGGTCGAGACCGCGATCCGCTCGGCGATGGGTGTGGGCATGAAAGACTCCTTGTTCGCGGCGGACCTTGCCCGCCCCGCGCGGCGGACTCAAGCCGGGATCGGTGCTGGCCTTCGCCTGGCTCGCATGTCACGCTGAAAGCCGCAGCGCAAAGGAGTTGCCATGGAAAGGACAGATCACCCGGCACTGGCGGCCCGTCTCGAGCAACGTGTCTTCAACGAGCCTGCCGATACGCCGGCCGATCTGCGTCAGGCGATGGGCCAGCGAGCCGCTGGCGGTCCGCCGATCGCTGCGCCCTACGACGATATTGCCCGCCAGATCGGCGAGGCCGCCTACCGCGTGACCGACGCGCAGGTCGCGACACTGCGCGCCAAGATGGGCACTGAGCGCGCGACGTTCGAGCTCATCGCTGCTGCCGCGGTCGGCGCCGCGCTGGAGCGCTGGCGCAAGGGAGCAGCCACCATCGCGGAGGCCGTCAAATGAGGCTCGCTGAGATCGATCGCGGCGACAGCCTCAAGTCGCGCCTGCTCATCCGTTTCATTTCGATGGTCTCGGGTATGCGGCTGCCCGATGCCGCCCGCGTGGCGTTCTACCACCGCGACTTCCTCGGCCCGCTTGGCGCCTGGACGCAGGCGACCATGCGCGGCCCGAGCGAATGGAGCGTGGGCGAGCGCGAGCTGATGGCGGCGATGGTCGCGCGCTGGAACTCGTGCGCTTTTTGCATCGGGGCCCACCGCGCGACTTCGGCCAAAGGCCTGGGCAAGGCGACGGTGGATGCTGCGCTTGCCGACTATCGTACGGCGCCGTTGCCCGCTGGCCTTGTGGCCACCCTGGGCTTTCTCGAAACGCTGACGCGGACCCCCGAAAGTGTCACCGCGGCGGACACCAGGGCCGTCCTCGCGGCCGGCGTCTCCCAGTCGGCTCTGACCGATGCCGTGGCCGTTGCGACGGTCTTCGGCGTCATCACCCGCTACGCCGATGCCTTGCAGTTCGCCATTCCCACCGAGGCCGAGTACGACACCGCGGCCAGCATGCTGCTGAAGCGCGGATATGCTTAGAAACGCAGGGCATATACGCGCGGTATTATAATACCAAAACGCTAAGCGCATGATTTTTCTGATGAAATAAGCCGCACTTGACGCATTGAGAATCCCTGCTACACACGCGCCACCAAAACCGGCGGGAAACCGCCAAATCTCAGGGAAATCTCGATGTCGACCTACACGGCCAAGCCGAGTGACATCACGAAGAAATGGGTGCTGATCGACGCCACTGATCTGGTCGTCGGCCGCCTCGCTTCCATCGTGGCGCTCCGCCTGCGCGGCAAGCACCTGCCGACTTACACGCCCAACATGGACATGGGCGACAATGTCATCGTCATCAACGCCGAGAAGGTGAAGCTGACGGGCAACAAGCTCGATGCCCGCAAGTTTTTCTGGCACACCGGCTTTCCGGGCGGCATCAAGGACCGGACGCAGCGCCAGCTCCTCAATGGCCGCTTCCCCGAGCGCGTGCTCGAGAACGCCGTGCGCCGCATGATCCCGGGCGGCCCGCTCGGCCGCCAGCAGATGCGCAATCTGCGCGTCTATGCCGGCGACAAGCATCCGCATGAGGCGCAGTCGCCCGAAAAGCTCGACGTCGCCGCGATGAACTCCAAGAATGTGAGGGCCGAATAATGGCCGAGACCATCACCTCGCTCGAAGACCTGGGCACTGCCGCGGTCACGGCGCAGCCGGCTGCCCCGGTCCATGTGCAAAAGCTCGACAAGCAGGGCCGCGCCTATGCCACGGGCAAGCGCAAGAACGCCATCGCGCGCGTCTGGGTGAAGCCCGGCTCGGGCAAGATCACCGTCAACGGCAAGGACTTCAACCTGTTCTTCGCCCGTCCGGTGCTGCAGATGATCCTGCAGCAGCCGATCGTGGCCGCCGCCCGCAAGGACCAGTACGACATCGTCGCCACCGTCTCCGGCGGCGGTCTCAGCGGCCAGGCCGGTGCGGTCCGCCATGGCATCAGCCAGGCTCTCACCCACTACGAGCCCGAGCTGCGCGGCGTCCTCAAGAAGGGCGGCTTCCTGACCCGCGACAGCCGCGTGGTCGAGCGCAAGAAGTACGGCAAGGCCAAGGCCCGCCGCTCGTTCCAGTTCTCCAAGCGCTAAGCTTCGGATCGATGTTTCGAAGGGCCGGCTCGTCCGGCCCTTCTGCTATTTCGAGGGCGTTCCGCCGATGAACCCTGTCCGCCAGCCGCTGAACCTTCTGCTCCTCGCGCTGGTGGTTATCGTCACCGTCGCAGGCTTCGTGCTCATCCCTGGCGACAAGCTCGTGCCGGTGCACTGGCAGCTCAGCGGGCAGGTCGATGCGGCCCTGCCGCGCAACTACGCGCTGATCCAGATGCCGATCGCGACCCTCGCCGTCTGGCTGCTGGCTTATGCCATCCACCGCTGGGGCAACAGCGGGCGAGGGGCTCACGCCGCCGCGGCGATCCGCATGATCATCCCCGGCCTCACCATCCTCTTCTTGCTGGTCCAGCTCCTGATCGTGCTCAGTGGCGCCGGAGTCACCCTGCCGTACTTCCGTTCCTACTGACCTCGACGCGCTGCGCGAAGCGGTGCACATATGATTGGGG
Source organism: Devosia sp. (assembly GCA_051953275.1). Taxonomy (GTDB): domain Bacteria; phylum Pseudomonadota; class Alphaproteobacteria; order Rhizobiales; family Devosiaceae; genus Devosia_A. Next base: position 21,615 of record JBQCIY010000138.1, read on the forward strand.
GGCGCGAGGCAGCGCCAGGGTGGGGTGCGTTTCGATGTCGGCGCAGTTGCGTTCGCTGCTGGTCGTCACCGACGCCTGGTATCCCCAGGTGAACGGCGTCGTCCGCACCATCGACAAGACGGCCGAGGAACTCCGCACCCGCGGCATCGCGGTCGAGCTGATCACCCCCAACGAATTCCGCACGGTGCCCATGCCGGGCTACGGCGAGATCGGGCTGTCGCTGACCACCAGCGGACCGGTGGTGCGGCGCATCGCGGCGCTTCGGCCCGATGCCATCCATATCGCCACCGAAGGCCCGCTCGGCTGGATCGCCCGCGGCTACTGCGTGCGCCACAAGCTGCCCTTCTCGACGGCCTACCACACGCAGTTTCCCGAATATCTGCGCGCCCGCGTCCCGTTTCCGCTGTGGGCCAGCTACGCCATCGTCAAGACGTTTCATGGTCCGGCCACCGCCTGCCTCGTCGGCACGCCCTATCTCAAGGCCGTGCTCAAGGAGCACGGCTTCACCAACATCGAGGTCTGGCCCAAGGGCGTCGATACGGCCCTGTTTTCGCCGGAGAAGCGGGCGCCGCTGCCCTACGCCGGACCGGTGTTCCTTGATGTCGGCCGTGTCGCGGTCGAAAAGAACATCGAGGCGTTCCTCAGGCTCGACCTGCCGGGCACCAAGCTGGTGGTCGGCGACGGCCCCAGCCTCAAGGGGCTGAAGGCGGCGTATCCGGCCGTAACCTTCCTCGGCGCCCGCCACGGCGAGGAGCTGGCCCGCCTCTTCGCCTCGGCCGACGTGTTCGTCTTTCCGAGCCGCACCGACACCTTCGGGCTCGTCTTGCTGGAAGCGCTGGCGAGCGGCACGCCGGTCGCCGCCTACCCGGTGACCGGCCCGATCGACGTTATCGCCGACCGGGATGTCGGAGTCCTCGACAACGACTTGCGAGCCGCCGCTCTCGCTGCCCTTGACCTGCGCCGCGACCCCTGCCGGACCTATGCGCAGCACTATTCCTGGTCGGCCAGTGCCGACCAGTTCCTCGCCTGCATCACGCCGATCGCCTGGTGAGACTTTACTCGCCGACGGCCGCCGCGTATGAGCGAACCATGGTTGTGAGGTCGTTCATCGCCGCCCCCGCTCGCTAGCTCTCTCCGTGGGTCGCCACGCGACTGGAGAGAGCGGACCCTGACGAGCCGCCCTTAACCGGGCCCAAACCATAATTCCGCGATAATCCTTGCCTGATTTGCGCTTTGAGCGCCGCAGGAGTCGCGCCTTCCCGGAGGAAGACCATGAACGACGATTTCCACCGCATCCGACGCCTGCCGCCCTACGTTTTCGCGCACATCGATCCGATCAAGGCCAAGGCCCGGGCCAATGGCGTCGACGTCATCGACCTCGGCATGGGCAACCCGGACATGCCGACGCCGGCCCACATCGTCGAAAAGCTGCAGGAGACAGTGAAAGACCCGCGCACCCACCGCTATTCGAGCTCGCGCGGCATCGCCGGTCTTCGCAAGGCCCAGGCGAGCTACTACGGACGCCGCTTTGGCGTGAAGCTCAACCCCGATACGCAGGTCGTCGCGACGCTCGGCTCCAAGGAGGGCTTCGCCAACATGGCGTCGGCCATCACGGCGCCGGGCGACGTCGTGCTGGTGCCGAACCCGACCTATCCCATCCATTCGTTCGGTTTCATCATGAGTGGCGGCGTGGTGCGCTCGATGCCGGCCGAGCCCGGCGAGGATTTCATGCGTGCGCTCGATCGCGGCGTGCGCCACTCGATCCCCAAGCCCATCGCGCTCGTGCTCAACTATCCGTCCAATCCGACGGCCTATACGGCGACGATCGATTTCTACAAGCAGGTCGTCGCCTACTGCAAAGCCCACAGCATCTTCATTTTGAGCGATCTCGCCTATTCCGAGATCTACTTCGACGGCGAAGTGCCGCCCTCGGTGCTCGAAGTGCCCGGCGCCATGGACATCACCGTCGAGTTCACCTCGATGTCCAAGACCTACTCGATGCCCGGCTGGCGCGTCGGTTTCGCGGTCGGCAACGAGCGCCTCATCGCAGCCCTGGCGCGGGTGAAGTCGTATCTCGATTACGGCGCCTTCACCCCGATCCAGGTCGCGGCCGCGGCGGCGCTCAACGGTGACGACTCCGTCATTTCCGACGTGCGCGAAATCTACCAGAACCGCCGCGACGTGATGGTCGAGAGCTTCGCCCGCGCCGGCTGGCGCCTGCCGTCGCCCAAGGCCACCATGTTCATCTGGTCGCCGATCCCGCACCAGTTCGCCGATATGGGCTCGCTCGAATTCGCCAAGCTGCTGATCCAGGAAACTGGCGTCGCCGTCGCGCCCGGCGTCGGCTTCGGGGAGTATGGCGACCAGTATGTGCGGCTCGCCCTGGTCGAGAACGAGCAGCGCATCCGGCAGGCAGCCCGCAACATCAAGAAGTTCCTGGGCGGTAAGTCGGAACACGGGAGCAACGTCGTTCCGATCGTCGCCGCAGGGAAGTAGTGGGGCCAGGCAGCGGGCGCCCAGTGGCATTCGCGCGGTGCTCCGCCGGTCTAGATCGCGCCAACGACGGCCATCCACAGGAAGGTCAGAGAGCTCATGGTCAGCTGCATGTCGACCACGATAAACTGCCGGCCATATCGAGAATAAAACCGCTCGATCGATGGATAGCGAGGCGCCAGCGCCGTGGCCGAAGCGACCGCGTAGCCAACTCCGTTCACGCCGAAGATAATCAGCGTCACGACGATCGCGGCATTGTCGGACCAGATCTGTGGGACGAACAGTTCCACTGCCCAGGCAGTAACGCCCGCCAGTGCCGCGCCGACGGCCAGGGAGAGATAGGTTTCCCCGGCCAATATCAGTCCGAGCCCATCGGCGGCCATGGCAATGATCACCGAGCCAATCAGCAGCGAGATGGGGAGCAGGATCGCGAGCATCCCGGCAGCCTGCTCGAGCCCGTAGCTGTGCAGGAGCGGCAGCAGCGCGAACCACGACACGAACAGCGTGCGGTACTCGATGGAGGAGGCCAGCGAGAAATGCACGCGCGGGACGAAGTCTCCGCTCACATCGCGGTGTGGCAGGTAGGAGATCAGGAAGGCGTTGCCGATGTAGTAGAAATAGGCGACCGTGAACATCATCACGACGGTGTTCAGGGCCGGCGCCGGCGCCGCCTGCTGGCTTCGGGTGACGCTGGCGATGAGCACGATCCCTGTCACCGCGAAGCCGGCAAGCCCGCCCATGATCCCGACGTGCAGCTTGGCGGTGTCGTAGAGCAGCCAGGGCTGGCCTGCCAGCCGCGGCGAACCGTGCCGGGCGGCAGCCAGGACCACCACGGTGCCGACCGATGCGGCAATCACGAACGCCAGGACGATCCACATGCGGAGCCCCTCCATTCCGCCTGCCGGGTCGAACCATATCGCCGCCGCACGATCACGGCCATCGAATTGCAGGCAGCCGGAGCGACCTGATCCTATTGACCGATAGGATCATTCCTACTTATAGGCCTCCCCAAGGAGACCAACCATGAGCGACATCGCCGCCTTCCGCCAGGCTGTCGAGGCCTTCATCGCCGCCCGCGGCTGGACGCCGACCCGCTTCGGCCGCCAGATTGCCGGCGATCCGCTGTTCGTCTTCGACCTGCGGGAGGGCCGCGAGCCGCGCAGCGAAACGCGCGCCCGCATCCTCAAGGCGATGGCGGACGAGGCCGAGTTGCCGGCTTTGCCGCCGCTGCGCCTCGGCGTCGCCGGACTCGGCAATGTCGGCGCCACGCTGGTCGGCATCCTGCAGAAGGACGTCACCGAGCTGACCCGCAAGATCGGCCGTCCGCTCGTCGTCACCGCGGTCGCCGCGCGCTCGCGTAGCAAGGACCGCGGCATCGATATCTCGGACATCGCCTGGTTCGATGACCCGGTGGCACTGGCCAAATCGGACGGCATCGACCTCTTTGTCGAGCTGATCGGCGGCGAGGACGGCCCGGCGCTCGCCGCGGTGCGCGCCGCGCTCGAAATCGGCCGGCCGGTGGTCACCGCCAACAAGGCGCTGCTGGCCCGCCACGGTGTGGCGCTGGCCCGGTTGGCGGAGGAGAACGCGGCGCAGCTCGGTTTCGAGGCGGCGGTCGCCGGCGGCATTCCCGTGATCAAGACGTTGCGCGAGGGTCTCGGCTCGGCCCGGATCGCGCGCGTCTACGGCATCATGAACGGCACCTGCAATTACATCCTGACGCGCATGACCGGCGAGGGCGGCAACTCGACCGGCAGCAGCTTCGCCCAAGCCCTCAAGGAAGCCCAGGACCTCGGTTACGCCGAGGCCGATCCGACCTTCGACGTCGGCGGCTTCGATACGGCGCACAAGCTCGCGATCCTGGCCTCGCTCTGCTTCGGCTGCGAGATCGCGCCCGATGAAGTGTTCGTCGAGGGCATCACCACCATCACGCAGGCCGACATCAAGGTCGCCGGCGACCTCGGTTACAAGATTAAGCTCTTGGGCATCGCGCAGCGCTCGCCCGACGGCATCGAGCAGCGGGTCCATCCCACGCTGGTGCCCCGGACCTCGGCGATCGCCGGCGTCGATGGCGTGCTCAACGCCGTATCGCTCGAAACTGACCATCTGCACGAGCTGCTGCTGGCTGGGCCGGGGGCAGGGGGCCCGCCGACCGCTTCCTCGGTGCTCTCCGATATCCTCGATATCGCCCGTGGCACGCGCGTACCCCCGCTCGGCGTGCCGAGCCACGAGCTCGTGCCCTACCGCCAGGCGCCCATGAAGGCGCATGAGGGCGGCTACTACATCCGTCTCAACGCCCGCGACGTGCCGGGCGCCCTGGCCGCCATCGCCCGCCGCATGGGTGAGGCCGGCATTTCGCTCGAAAGCGTCATCCAGCGGCCGGATTTGCGGGTCAGCGATGCCGGAGCGGGCGAGCCGAGCAGTCGAACCATTGTGCTTCTCACGCATTCGACTTTGGAACAGTCCGTGCGCGAAGCGCTTGCGCTCATTGCCGCCGACGGCTTTATCGTCGGCACGCCGCAACTGATCCGCATCGAAAGCTTGTGATTTGCGCCTGAACCAGACCGAGGACTCCAAACCCGCCGCGATCATCGATCGCTCGCTGACCCTCGAACTGGTTCGCGTCACCGAGCGCGCCGCCATCGCCTCCGCCGGCTGGCGCGGCAAGGGCGATGAGAAAGCCGCCGACCGCGCCGCCGTCGAGGCCATGCGCGACGAGCTGCACCGCATCCCGATCGCCGGCCGCATCGTCATCGGCGAGGGCGAGCGCGACGAGGCGCCGATGCTGTTCATCGGCGAGGACGTCGGCGCCGGGGAGGGGCCGGCGGTCGACATCGCCGTCGACCCGCTCGAAGGCACGACGCTGTGCGCCAAGAACCAGCCGGATTCGATCTGCGTGCTGGCCATGGCCGAGCGCGGCGGACTGCTCAACGCGCCCGACGTCTACATGCAGAAGATCGCCATCGGGTCGGGCTACGCCCAGGGCACCGTCGATCTTGACCTGAGCGCGCGTGAAAATATCCAGTCTCTCGCCAGGGCGAAGGGCGTGCCGGTCAGCGAGATCACCGCCTGCATGCTCGACCGGCCGCGCCATGCCAACCTGCTCGAAGAGCTGCGCTCCACCGGCTGCGCCATCAAGCTGATCAGCGACGGCGACATCGCCGGCATCATCCACGCCGTGAACACCGAGGACACCGGCATCGACATCTACATCGGCTCGGGCGGCGCGCCCGAGGGCGTGCTGGCGGCCGCGGCGTTGCGCTGCATCGGCGGCCAGATGCAGGGCCGGCTGATGCTCGATACAGAAGAAAAGCGCCAGCGCGCCCAGCGCATGGGCATCGCCGATCCCAACCGCAAATATCGGACCGACGAGCTGGCCTCGGGCGATGTCCTCTTCGCGGCCACCGGCGTCACCGACGGCAGCCTCCTGAACGGCGTCCGCTTCAGGAAGA
>JBQCIY010000139.1:0-10932 GCA_051953275.1 Devosia sp.
ATGGTGAAGTCGACGTGGCCGGGGGTGTCGATGATGTTGAAGCGGTGCATGCGACCGTTGCGACCCTTCCAGAAGGTGGTCGTCGCAGCGGACGTGATGGTGATGCCGCGCTCCTGCTCCTGCTCCATCCAGTCCATGGTCGCGGCGCCGTCGTGGACTTCGCCAATCTTATGCGACTTGCCGGTGTAGTAGAGCACGCGCTCGGTCGTGGTGGTCTTGCCGGCATCGATGTGGGCCATGATGCCGAAGTTGCGGTATTCGTTGATGGGATATTCGCGGGCCATCGGTCCTAAATCTCCAATTACCAGCGGTAGTGCGAGAAGGCGCGGTTGGCGTCAGCCATGCGATGCGTGTCTTCGCGCTTCTTGACCGCCTGGCCGCGGCCGTTGAGAGCATCCATCAGCTCGCCGGACAGGCGCTCCTTCATGGTGTGCTCGCCGCGCTTGCGGGCCGATTCAATGAGCCAGCGGATGGCAAGCGCCTGCTGACGGTCGGTGCGGACTTCGACCGGCACCTGGTCGGTGGCACCGCCGACGCGGCGCGACCGGACTTCCACCGCCGGCCGAATATTGTCGAGCGCCGTATGGAAGACATTGACCGGGTCTTGCTTGGCCTTCTGCTGCACGATCTCGAAGGCACCGTAAACGATGCTCTCGGCCACGGATTTCTTGCCGTCTTCCATGAGCGAGTTCATGAACTTGGTGACGACGATATCGCCGAACTTGGGATCGGGAATGACTTCGCGCTTTTCTGCGCGGTGACGACGGGACATGTCTCGATCTCCTTACTTCGGACGCTTGGCGCCGTACTTCGAACGACGCTGCTTGCGGTCCTTGACCGACTGCGTGTCGAGCACGCCGCGGAGCACGTGGTAGCGCACCCCCGGCAGGTCGCGCACACGGCCGCCGCGGATGAGCACCACCGAGTGCTCCTGCAGGTTGTGGCCTTCACCGGGGATGTACGAAATGACTTCGCGCGACGTAGTCAGGCGAACCTTGGCGACCTTGCGCAGCGCCGAATTGGGCTTCTTGGGGGTCGTGGTGTAGACGCGGGAGCACACACCACGCTTCTGCGGGTTCTGCTCCATCGCCGGAACTTTGTTCCGCTTCGGCTTAGTCGTCCGAGGCTTGCGGATCAGCTGATTAATGGTCGGCATTCACGCTCTTTCCATCGCCAAATTCGTCTTCTTGCGCTCGTCCGATCGATCCCAAACAGGTTCGGCCGGCCAACCGCTCGTGGCCAAGACCATAAGCAAACCGAAACGGCGCCACACCGATCCTGCATGCTGGATCGCGGCGCCTTCTCAATGCAGCGGACCACCCCGAGGGGCGTTCATGCGCACAAAGATTTGCTACAAGTCTCGCCTTTGGCGGTGTGTTTGAGAGCCTTGGATGCCCGCGCAGGGTGGCAGATACCCGGTTGGCTCTCACGACCGACCGCTAAGGTGGCGCCTCTCTATAGGCCCTGATTCATCGCGTCAAGGATTCTTTGCGCGAGGAAATGCAACGCTCAGGCGCTGAGAAGCATAGCTCGGCAAATGGAGGGTTCAGCGGCGGAATTCAAGGCCCGTGCGGGCCTGATCCGTCAGCGGACTATACCCAGAACAAAGCCGTCCCAGCCCTTCAAACCGACGGTCTGCAACGCGGTGGTGTCGAGGCGCTTGTCGCGCTTGAGAAGATCGAACGCTGCCCGAGTTCCGACGACAGCAGGATCGGCGCTGTTGGGATCGACGACCCGACCGTCGCGCACAACGTTGTCGAGGATCACCACCGTGCCGTGCCGACCAAGTTTCACTGCCCAGTCCAAGTAGTTGGCGTTGTTCGGTTTATCAGCGTCGATGAAGATGAAGTCGAAAGGTCCTTGGAGCTTGGGCAGGCTATCGAGAGCGGTGCCTACCCGCACCTCGACCTTCTCGTGCACGGCGGCCCGGGCGAGATTGTCGCGCGCCACGGCGGCGTGCTTGTCCGAATATTCGAGGCTGATCAGACGGCCGTCGGGCGGCAGCGCCTTGGCCATCCAGATGGCCGAATAGCCCCCAAGCGTGCCGATCTCGAGAATGCGCTTGGCTCCCGAAATCCGGACCATGAGGTTGAGGAACTTGCCCTGAGCGGGAGAGACGTCGATCGACGGCAGACCGCCGGCCGCGTTGGCGCGCAGCACCGCCTCGAAGATGGGGTCGGCATCCACGAGGAGATTGTCGCCGATGTACTTGTCGACGGCGGTCCAGCTTGCCTCGGCCTTCTTCGGCACGTGGTTGCGGTGCTCCGCGAGGTAGCGTTCGCCGTCCGATTCTTTCTTATCGGCCATCCTGTGGTCCTTTTTGGTGCCCGATACCTCTACGGCCTGCCTGCGGCAAGTCAGGACAAAAGAAAGGGCCCCGGAGGGCCCCTTCACGTCTCGTTGATGACCAGCGCTCACTCGGCCGGTTCGGCCGGCGCCGGGATTTGCACGGTCTCTGCCTGGCGGCGACGCTCCTCGAGGATGAGCTCGTCGCGCTTGGCTGCGATCTGCTTGGACTTCGAGGTGGCAGCGCCGGTGCCCGCCGGGATGAGCCGGCCGACAATGACGTTCTCCTTGAGCCCTTCGAGCAGGTCGGCCTTGCCCGAAACCGCCGCCTCGGTGAGGACGCGGGTGGTCTCCTGGAACGACGCCGCCGAGATGAAGCTGCGGGTCTGCAGCGACGCCTTGGTGATGCCGAGCAGCACGGGCACGGCCTTGGCCGGCTTCTTGCCGTCGGCAACCAGTTGGTCGTTGAGCTCGTCGAAGTCGAGCTTGTCGAGCTGCTCGTCCTTGAGCATGCCCGAGTCACCCGGTTCGGTGATCTCCACCTTCTGCAACATCTGCCGAACGATGACCTCAATGTGCTTGTCGTTGATGAGCACGCCCTGGAGGCGGTAGACCTCCTGGATCTCATTGACGAGGTAGCGCGCCAGCTCCTCGACGCCCTTGATGGCAAGGATGTCGTGCGGGGCCGGGTTGCCGTCGAGGATGTACTCGCCCTTCTCGATGGCGTCGCCCTCCTGCAGATGGAACGGCTTGCCCTTCGGGATCAGGTACTCGACCGACTCCGAGGTCTTATCCTCGGGCTCGATGATGATGCGGCGCTTGTTCTTGTAGTCACGTCCGAATTTGATCGTGCCGTTGATCTCGGCAATGATCGCGTGGTCCTTCGGACGGCGGGCTTCGAAGAGCTCGGCCACACGCGGCAAACCGCCGGTGATATCCTTGGTCTTGGCACTCTCGAGGGGAATACGTGCAAGCACGTCGCCCGCCGAGACCTTGTCGCCCGGCTCGACCGCGATGACGGCATCCACGCTCAGCAGATACCGCGCGTCGCCGCCGCGCTCGACCTTGGCCACCGCACCCTTGCGGGTAATGGTGATTGCCGGCTTCAAGTTCTCGCCACGCTGGTTGGTCCGCCAGTCAGTCACGAGACGCTTGGTAAAGCCCGTCGTTTCGTCGGTCGTTTCCGCCATGGACACGCCGTCGACCAGGTCCTCGAAAGCAACCTCGCCGTCGACTTCGGCCAGCACCGGACGGGTATAGGGATCCCATTCGGCGATACGCTGACCGCGCTTGACCTCGTCGCCTTCGTTGACCAGCAGCTTGGCTCCGTAGGCCACGCGGTGCGACGCACGCTCCTTGCCGTCGTGATCGAGGATCGCGAGCGACACGTTACGCGCCATGACCACGAGCTTTCCGCCCGACACCTTGGCCACGTTGGCGTTGCGGATGGCAATCTTGCCTTCCGCACCGGCCTCGAGGAATGAGGTGTCGACAACCTGTGCGGTGCCACCGATGTGGAACGTACGCATGGTGAGCTGGGTGCCAGGCTCGCCGATCGACTGCGCCGCGATGACGCCGACGGCTTCGCCGATATTGACCGGCGTACCGCGAGCAAGGTCGCGACCATAGCAGGCAGCGCAGCATCCGATCCGCAGCTCGCAGGTGAGCGGCGAGCGGATCTTGACCGACTGCACGCGGGCCGCCTCGATGGCGTCCACGTCCTTTTCGGAGAGCAGAACATTGGCCTTGACGATGACCTTTCCGGTCTCGGGGTGATGCACCGCCTCGGCCGTGGTGCGGCCAAGGATGCGCTGGCCCAGAGTCGCCACGACCTGGCCGGCGTCGATGATCGCCTCCATGGTCAGGCCCGCGGTGGTGCCGCAGTCGAGCTCGGTGATGATCGAGTCCTGCGCCACGTCGACGAGGCGACGGGTCAGATAGCCCGAGTTCGCAGTCTTCAAGGCGGTGTCGGCCAAACCCTTGCGGGCACCATGCGTCGAGTTGAAATACTCGAGCACATTGAGGCCTTCCTTGAAGTTCGCGGTAATCGGAGTCTCGATGATCGAGCCATCCGGACGCGCCATGAGGCCGCGCATGCCGGCGAGCTGCTTCATCTGCGCCGGCGAACCACGCGCACCCGAATGGCTCATCATGTAGACGGAGTTGATCGGCTTCTGCCGTTTGGTCTCCTTGTCGATCTGAACGGCAGCGATGCCCTTCATCATCTCGTCGGCGATCTTGTCGCCGCACTTGGCCCAGGCGTCGACAACCTTGTTGTACTTTTCGCCCTGGGTGATGAGGCCATCGTTGTACTGCTGCTCGAACTCCTCGACGAGCTTGCGGGTATCCTCGACGATCTTCTGCTTGGTCGGCGGGATGACCATGTCGTCCTTGCCGAATGAGATACCGGCGCGGGCCGCGTGTTTGAAGCCGAGGTCCATGATCCGGTCACAGAAGATCACCGTCTCCTTCTGGCCGCAGCCACGATAGACCGTGTCGATCATCTTGGAGATGGTCTTCTTGGTCATCAGCTGGTTGGCGGTCTCGAACGGCACGGCCTTGCGGTGCGGGAGCAGCTGCCCCAGCATCATGCGGCCCGGCGTGGTCTCCACGATCTTGGTCGTGAAGTTCCCCTTGTCGTCCCAGACCTTCACCCGGCCCTTGACCTTGGTGTGCATGGTCACCACGCCGTTGGCGAGCGCGTGCTCGATCTCGCCCATGTCGGAGAACGCCATGCCCTGCCCCGGCTCGCCCTCGTTCATGAGGGAGAGGTGGTAGAGGCCGAGCACGATGTCCTGCGACGGTACGATGATCGGCTGCCCGTTGGCGGGATGCAGGATGTTGTTGGTCGACATCATGAGCACGCGAGCTTCGAGCTGTGCTTCCAGGCTCAACGGCACGTGGACCGCCATCTGGTCGCCGTCGAAGTCGGCATTGAACGCCGCACATACCAGCGGATGGAGCTGGATGGCCTTGCCTTCGATGAGGTGCGGCTCGAACGCCTGGATACCGAGACGATGCAGCGTGGGCGCGCGATTCAAGAGAACCGGGTGCTCGCGGATGACCTCATCAAGGATATCCCAGACCTCCGGCTTTTCCTTCTCGACCAGCTTTTTCGCCTGCTTGACGGTCGATGAGAAGCCCTTCGCCTCGAGCCGCGAATAGATGAACGGCTTGAACAGCTCGAGCGCCATCTTCTTGGGCAGGCCGCACTGGTGGAGCTTGAGCTCCGGACCGACGGTGATAACCGAGCGGCCGGAATAGTCCACGCGCTTGCCGAGCAGGTTCTGACGGAACCGGCCCTGCTTGCCCTTGAGCATGTCGCTCAGCGACTTCAGCGGGCGCTTGTTCGCACCGGTGATGGTGCGACCGCGGCGGCCGTTGTCGAACAGCGCGTCCACAGCTTCCTGCAACATGCGCTTTTCGTTGCGGATGATGATGTCCGGCGCGCGGAGCTCGATCAGGCGCTTCAGGCGGTTGTTGCGGTTGATGACGCGACGATAGAGATCGTTGAGGTCGGAGGTCGCGAAGCGGCCGCCATCCAGCGGGACGAGCGGACGCAGCTCCGGCGGAATGACCGGAATGACCGTCATGATCATCCACTCGGGCTTGTTGCCCGAGACGATGAACTGCTCGACGATCTTCAGGCGCTTCGCCAGCTTCTTCGGCTTGAGCTCAGTGGTCGACTCCGCGATCTCGACGCGAAGATCGGCGGCGATCTTTTCGAGATCGAGGGCGAGCAGCATGTCACGGATCGCTTCGGCGCCGATCTTGGCGGTGAAGCTGTCGGCGCCGTACTCGTCTTGCGCATCGAGGTACTGCTCTTCGGTCAGCAACTCGTTCGTCGTGAACGGGGTCAGCCCCGCATCCAGAACGACGTACTGCTCGAAGTAGAGGATACGCTCAATGTCCTTGAGGGTCATGTCGAGCAGCAGCGCGATGCGGCTCGGCAGCGACTTCAGGAACCAGATATGCGCGACCGGGGCGGCGAGCTCGATGTGGCCCATCCGCTCACGGCGCACGCGGCTCAACGTCACTTCGACGCCACACTTCTCGCAGATGACGCCCTTGAACTTCATGCGCTTGTACTTGCCGCACAGGCACTCGTAGTCCTTCACCGGCCCGAAGATGCGGGCGCAGAAGAGGCCGTCGCGCTCTGGCTTGAAGGTCCGGTAGTTGATGGTTTCGGGCTTCTTGATCTCGCCGTACGACCAGCTGAGGATCTTCTCGGGGCTGGCGATGCTGATCTTCATCTGATCGAACATCTGCACCGGAACCTGCGGGTTGAACGGGTCCATCACGTGATTATGGGTATGCATCTAGTATCTCCTCGTCTCCGTCAGGGTCGGGTGGGAGTGCCCGAGAACCTGACGAGGCGTGTTTCCAAAGGAAGGGCGAGTGCGGCGGATTACTCCGCCGCCTTCTGAGGAGCTTCGAGTTCGGCTTCGGGTCCGGGCGCCGGAAGCTCGTCCGTCTCAGCCATCTCGAGTTCGACATTGAGACCGAGAGAACGGATTTCCTTCACCAGAACGTTGAAGCTTTCCGGAACACCCGCTTCGAACGTGTCATCGCCGCGGACGATCGCTTCATAGACCTTGGTACGGCCGGCCACGTCGTCGGACTTGATGGTCAGCATCTCCTGCAGCGTGTAGGCGGCACCGTAGGCTTCGAGCGCCCACACCTCCATTTCGCCGAAGCGCTGGCCACCGAACTGCGCCTTACCACCCAGCGGCTGCTGGGTAACGAGCGAGTACGGACCGATCGAACGAGCATGGATCTTGTCGTCGACCAGGTGGTGGAGCTTCAGCATGTAGATGTAGCCCACAGTCACCTTGCGGTCGAACGGCTCGCCGGTGCGGCCGTCGAAGACGGTCGACTGACCCGAGGAGTCGAGCCCTGCCCGCTGCAACATCTCGACGATGTCGGCCTCCTTGGCGCCATCGAACACGGGGGTCGCGATCGACACACCCTTGCTCAGATGCTCGCCCAGGCGGGCCATCGAGTCGTCGTCCAGCTCGGTCACCGACTTGTCGCCATCGAACAGAGAGCTGATCTCCTTCTTCAGCGGCTTCAGGTCGCCCTTCTGCTGGTAGATCCGCAGCATCTCGTTGATCTTCCTGCCGACGCCGGCGCAGGCCCAACCCAGATGGGTCTCGAGGATCTGCCCGACATTCATGCGCGAGGGCACGCCCAACGGGTTCAGCACGATGTCCACCGAGGTGCCGTCCTCGAGGTAAGGCATGTCTTCCTGCGGAACGATGCGGGAAACCACGCCCTTGTTGCCGTGACGGCCCGCCATCTTGTCGCCCGGCTGTAGCTTGCGCTTGGTCGCGACGAAGACTTTGACCATCTTCATGACGCCCGGCGGCAGCTCATCGCCACGCTGCAGCTTGTCGACCTTGTCGATACAGCGCTGCTCCAGGAGACGCCGGCTCTCTTCGTACTGCGCGTTGAGAGCTTCCTTCTCCTGCATCAGCTTGTCGTCGGCGACGGCGAACTGCCACCACTTGGACCGGGGCTGCGCCTCGAAGATCTGGTCGTTCAGCTTGGTACCAGCGACATAGCCCTTCGGACCGGCCGTCGCGGTCTTGCCGAACAGCATCTCCTTGAGACGGGCATAGACGTTGCGGTCGAGAATCGACTGCTCGTCGTCACGGTCCTTGGCCAGGCGCTCGATTTCCTCACGCTCGATGGCCATGGCGCGCTCGTCCTTGTCGATGCCGTGGCGGTTGAACACGCGCACTTCCACGACCGTGCCGGCGTCGCCCGGAGGCACGCGCAGGCTGGTGTCGCGGACGTCGGACGCCTTTTCGCCGAAGATGGCGCGGAGGAGCTTTTCTTCCGGCGTCATCGGGCTCTCACCCTTGGGCGTGATCTTGCCGACGAGGATATCGCCGGGGCCGACTTCGGCGCCGATGTGCACGATGCCCGCTTCGTCGAGGTTCTTCAGCGCTTCTTCCGAAACGTTCGGAATATCGCGCGTGATTTCCTCAGGACCGAGCTTGGTGTCGCGGGCCATCACCTCGTATTCCTCGATGTGGATCGAGGTGAACACGTCCTGCATCGAGATCTTCTCGCTCAGCAGGATCGAATCTTCGAAGTTGTACCCGTTCCAGGGCATGAACGCGACGAGCACGTTCCGGCCGAGCGCGAGATCGCCCAGATCGGTCGAGGGACCATCGGCCACGATGTCGCCGGCGTCGACGTGATCGCCGACAACCACCAGCGGCCGCTGGTTGATGCAGGTCGACTGGTTCGAGCGCTGGAACTTCATCAGGTTGTAGATGTCTACGCCCGACTTGCTCGCATCGGTCTCTTCAGTGGCCCGGATGACGATACGCGTCGCGTCCACCTGGTCGACGATGCCCTTGCGCTTGGCGACGATCGCAGCGCCGGAGTCACGGGCGACGATTGGCTCCATGCCGGTGCCCACGAACGGGGCTTCGGCACGCAGGAGCGGCACGGCCTGACGCTGCATGTTGGATCCCATGAGCGCGCGGTTGGCGTCATCGTTCTCGAGGAACGGAATGAGCGCCGCGGCCACAGACACCATCTGCTTGGGCGACACGTCCATGAGGTCGATCGACTCTTTGGGCGTAAGACCATTGTCACCGGCGTGACGAGCCACGACCAGATCGTCGGCGAACTCACCCTTGCTGGTGAGCGCGGCCGAGGTCTGAGCGACGTAGTGCTTGGCCTCTTCCATTGCGGACAGGTAGACGACGTCGTCGGTCACCTTGCCGTCGACGATCTTGCGGTATGGGGTCTCGATGAAGCCGTATTTGTTGACGCGCGCAAAGGTCGCGAGCGAGTTGATGAGACCGATATTCGGCCCTTCCGGCGTCTCGATCGGGCAGATGCGGCCATAGTGCGTCGGGTGCACGTCGCGCACCTCGAAGCCCGCACGCTCACGGGTGAGACCGCCCGGCCCAAGTGCCGACAGGCGGCGCTTGTGGGTGATTTCGCTGAGCGGGTTGGTCTGGTCCATGAATTGGCTGAGCTGGCTCGAGCCGAAGACTTCGCGCACCGCGGCAGCCGCCGGCTTGGCGTTGATCAAGTCCTGCGGCATCACCGTGTCGATCTCGACCGAGCTCATGCGCTCCTTGATCGCGCGCTCCATACGGAGCAGGCCAAGGCGATAGTGGTTTTCCATGAGCTCGCCGACCGACCGCACGCGGCGATTGCCGAGGTTGTCGATGTCGTCGATCTCTCCACGCCCGTCGCGGAGGTTCACCAGCGTGCGAACGACCTCGACGATATCTTCCTTACGCAGCGTGCGCATGGTGTCGGGCGCATCGAGCTCGAGGCGCATATTCATCTTGACGCGGCCGACGGCCGACAGGTCGTAGCGCTCGCTGTCGAAGAACAGCGACTTGAACATCGCTTCAGCCGTCTCGATGGTCGGCGGTTCACCCGGACGCATGACGCGGTAGATGTCAAAGAGCGCGTCCTCACGAGACTCGTTCTTATCGACCGCCAGTGTGTTGCGGATGTACGCGCCCACCGTCACATGGTCGATGTCGAGCAGCGGCAGCTCGTTGAAGCCGGCCTCGGTGAGCTTCTTGAGCAGCTTCTCATCGATCTCGTCGCCCGCTTCGGCGTAGATTTCGCCGGTCTGCAGATTGACGAGGTCCTGCGCGATGTAAGTCCCGTACAGGTCCTCATCGGTCGCCACGAGATGCGTCACGCCATCGGAGGCGAGTTTCTTGGCCTGGCGCGCGCTGAGCTTCTTGCCGGCTTCATGCACGACCTTGCCGGTCTTGGCATCGATCAGGTCATAGGTCGGCTTGGTGTTAGTCATCGACGCGGCGTCGAAGGGCTTCTTCCAGCCGCCAGCCTTCTTGTTCCGCTCGTAGTTGAGCGTCTTGTAGTAGGTCGCGAGGATTTCCTCGGCATCGAGGCCGAGCGCCTTGAGCAGCGAGGTCACGGGGATCTTGCGACGCCGGTCGATGCGCGCATAGACGATGTCCTTGGCGTCGAACTCGATGTCGAGCCACGAGCCGCGGTACGGAATGATGCGGCCGGCAAACAGCAGCTTGCCAGACGAATGGGTCTTGCCCTTGTCGTGGTCGAAGAACACGCCCGGCGAGCGATGCATCTGGCTGACGATCACGCGCTCGGTACCATTGACGATAAAGGTGCCGTTCATGGTCATGAACGGCATTTCGCCCATGTAGACGTCCTGCTCCTTGATGTCCTTGACGGAGCGCGCGCCGGTCTCCTCATCGACTTCGAACACGATCAGGCGCAGCGTCACCTTGAGCGGCGCCGAGAACGTCATGTCGCGCTGCCGGCACTCGTCGACGTCGTACTTGGGCTGCTCGAACTCGTACTTCACGAACTCCAGCGAGGCCGTGTTGGAAAAGTCGGTGATCGGGAAGACAGACCTGAAGACAGCCTGAAGTCCCTCGTCCGGACGGCCGCCCTTGGGCTCGTCCACGAGGAGGAACTGATCGTACGAGGCCTTCTGGACCTCGATCAGATTTGGCATCTCCGTGACTTCGCGAATGCTGCCGAAGGATTTCCGAATCTTCCGGCGGCCGTTGAACGTGGTAGCCATACCCGCTCCTATCTTTCTCTCGATGTCTCGGAAGCAAATGTCCAAAGCTCCGACTATCAGCCGTCGGACCTCAGGAAATCTGCCCT
>JBQCIY010000140.1:0-2181 GCA_051953275.1 Devosia sp.
GCGGCACTCCCTCCACCGCCTGACGGCGGTCCCCGCCATTCGAGCGTAGCTCTCATGGCCTTCTCACCCCCGCTTCCGCGGGGGCAGGCTCTAAAATCGCTCCACTGGAGCGATTTTGCCTTCGGCACGGCTCGAAGCCCCGCAAGCCGGAGAGGAGTCCTGACTGCGGGTCCGTGGATCAAGCCCGGGAATGACGGAGCGGGGGGCGACGGCAGCTTCAGCGTCAGTGCGTCATGCGGTCGAGGTTGTATTCGCCGCTGCGGATGCGATCGGGGAGGGCTTCGACCAACAGGGCCGTGGCTTCCTCGCCGTGCAGGCGGACCAGCGTGGCCATCGCGGCGAACAGCGAAGCGTGGGCGAGGGCGATGCTCTCGACGCCGTCGTCCTCGGCCGAGTTCCACGCTTCCGCCAGATATTCGAGCGCGAGTTGCCGCGCTTCGCGCGCGTCGCTCGTACCGGATTCTGGAAAGGTGGGTTTGCCCTGCCGCATCCGGCTGACGTATCACGGGCTTTGTGGCGAGGGCGCGACACCTCACCAAAGGGTTAATGTCCCCTCAGGCCTTATACTTAACTGTGCGAGACCTATTCAGCGTAACGGGTATGGATGTCGCGGGCCGTCGCTTCGGCCTCGATCAGCAGCCGCGACATCGCTTCGGAGGCCGAGGGCGTGCAGGTGCGGTAGAGCCGCGAATAGGCGGTGTAGCCGGTATTGAAGGCACCATAGAGTCGCTGCTGCCGGTCCTCATCCGGCTGGTCGAGCCGGACGAGGTCGCTGAGTTCGGCGCGCCAGTCGGTGCCGCCCGGTCGGCACAGAGGATTGAGAAAATAGAGGCTGCCCAGGATTTCGGCGAGATGTTCCATCTGCGCCTCATAGGGCGGATCGATCGCGAGCGCCGGCAGGGGCGGCATTACGATCGGCACGAGGAGCAGCAGAGTGAGGGCGCGGCGCATGCTGTTTGTTAGTCTGGCGATGGCATCGGCGGCAAGGCGGCTCATGTGCGGTCGAACATCCGCAACACCGCGCGCAACACCTCGTCGAGCTGCGGCGTGGTCCTGAGCCCGCCCAACTGCGCCGGCCGGACCCAGCGCCAGGCGCGGATTTCGGCGGGATCGGGCACGATCTCGCCCTCGATCGCTTCCGTGCCGAAGACCTGGAGCTCGAACTCGCGGTGCCTGAGCTTCATCACCGGCCGCAGGGCGAAGACGGCGAGACCCAGCTCCTCGCGGATTTCACGTTCGGCGCAGGCTTCGGCGGTTTCGCCCGGCTCAAGCCGGCCGCCCGGCAGTGTCCACAGACCCTCCGAGGGCGGACGGTTACGCTGGATCAGCAGCACTTCGCTCCGATGTACCATGGCGACACTGGCGGCAAGCAGGACCATGGCGCGGACATGGCAATTTGCCTCGTCGCCCGCAAGCACCTAGCTTAGGGGGAGGAGATGATTGCATGTGTGGCCGTTACGCCTTTTTGTTGCCGCGCGAGGCGATGTCGGCGCTGTTCGGCGTCCTCAACGAGGTCGCCGACTATCCGCCGCGCTACAACATCGCGCCCACCCAGCCGGTGATCACCATCCTTGAGCGACAGGGCCGGCGCACGGCCGAGCTGTTCCGCTGGGGGTTCGTCCCGGGCTGGGTGAAGGACCCGCGCGAGTGGCCGCTGCTGATCAACGCGCGCTCCGAGACCATGGCCGACAAGCCGGCCTTTCGCGATGCGCTGCGCAACTGCCGCTGCGTTATCCCGGCGAGCGGCTATTTCGAGTGGAAGAAGGGGCCCGACGGCGCGCGCCGACCGTATTACATCGCGGCGGTCGACGGCGAGGTCATGGCCTTTGCCGGGCTCTACGCGACGTGGGCCGGCCCCAATGGCGAAGAGGTGGATAGTGTCTGCATTGTCACCACCGAGCCCAATGCCGAGGTGTCGGAAGTGTACGAGCGGATGCCTGCAATCCTGCGCGGCAAGGCCATCGACGACTGGCTCAATACCCGCGATGTCGATGTCGCCGAGGCGCTGACCCTGGCGCTGCCCTCGCCGGACGGATCGATGACCTATCATCCGGTCGCCAGGACCATCGGCAGCGCGGCCGCCGAAGGCCCCGAACTGATCGCGCCGTTCGAAGGGGAGTGGGAACCGGCAAAACCGAAGAAGCGGGCTGCCGGCGGCGCGCAGCTGGACTTGTTCTAGGG
>JBQCIY010000141.1:0-11464 GCA_051953275.1 Devosia sp.
TTTCGGGCCGCCTTTTTCATATCCGGAGGACCACATGTCGGACCTGATCCTCGTTACCGGCGCCTCGGGCTTCGTCGGGAAATGGTGTGTCGTCAAGCTCTTGGAGAAGGGCTATCGCGTCCGCGGCACCGTCCGCTCTGAGCAGAAGGCGAAGCTGGTCCACGACACGGTTGCCCGGACAGTGGGCGACGACGCCGCCGCTCGGCTTGAGTTGGTGCAGGCCGACATCCTCGACGACAAGGGCTGGCCCGCGGCGATGCAGGGCGTTAGCGCCGTGATGCACGTCGCGACGGTTATCCGCGGCGACGAGCCCAAGGACCCCGACGTCGTCATCCGGCCTGCCGTAGAAGGCACCGAACGGATCCTGCGCATGGCGCATCAGGCCGGCATCAGTCGGTTCATCCTCACGTCGTCGATTGCCACCGTCGGCTACGGCCATGGCCACACCACGGGCCGCAAGGTCTATGACGAGACCTATTTCACCCAGATCGAGAAGATGCGCTGGACCTGGGCCTATTGCGTCGGCAAGACCAAAGCCGAACGCGCCGCCTGGGACTACGCCAAGGCCAACGGCATGGGGCTGACCACCATCCACCCCGGCGCGATCATCGGCCCGGCGCTCGACGAGGATGCCTCGATCTCGGTCGGCATGGTGTCAGGCCTGATGGACAATTCCACTCCGGCGCTGCCCTCCAACGGCTTCTCGATCATCGATGTTCGCGACGTTGCCGACATGCACGTCGCGGCGCTCGAGCATCCGGAGAGCATCGGTCAGCGCTATCTCGCAACGGCCGAATACATGCCGTTCCCCAAGGTGGCGCAGGTGGTGCAGGAGCTCTATCCCGACCGGAAGATCGTGCAGCGCACGGTGCCTGACTGGATCATCCGCATCGTCGCCATGTTCGGCGGGCCCGCGCGCCAGATCATCAACGACATCGGCAACGAGAAGATTTTCGACGGCCGCAAAGGGGAGGCCTTGATCGGCCATCCCTACATTTCAGCGCGCCAGTCGATCAAGGACACCGCGGAAAGCGTCATCCGCTTCGACCTCAAGCTGCAGATCGCCAAACCCTAGGGCTCAGGCCAGCGCCGGCTCCTTGGCCGTCGCAGCCACGGGCACCGCAAACAGGTCGTACTCGTCCGATCCCGTGATGACCACGCTGACCTTGTCGCCCGGCTTGATGCCATGGGCCTGGTCGACGATGACCTGGCCGTCGATGTCCGGCGCGTCCCATTTCGATCGGGCGATGGCGCGGCCTTCGGCGGGGCGTACGTCGTCGACCAGCACCTCGATGGTCCGGCCCACCTTTTTGGCCAGCTGAGCGGTCGAGACGTCCTGCGCCACCTCCATGAGCTGCGCGAAGCGCTCGTCCTTGACTTCGAGGGGAACGATGCCCTCGAGGTCGTTGGCGGGCGCTCCGGTGACCGGCTCATACTTGAAGCAGCCGGCGCGATCGATCTCGGCTTCCTCGATCCAGTCGAGCAGGAACTCGAAATCCTCGTCCGTTTCGCCTGGAAAGCCGACGATGAAGTTCGATCGGATCGTGAGGTCCGGGCAGATTTCGCGCCAGGCCTTGATCCGCTCGAGCGTCTTCACCTGGTTGGCCGGCCGGCGCATTGCCTTCAGCACCTGCGGGGAGGCGTGCTGGAACGGGATATCCAGATAGGGGAGGATCTTGCCCTCCGCCATCAGCGGGATCACCGCATCGACATGCGGGTAGGGGTAGACGTAATGGAGGCGCGTCCACACGTCGAGCTTGCCCATCTCTTCGGCCAGCGTCTGGAACTTCGCCGTCACGTCGCGACCGCGATATTTGCTCGGCGCGTATTTGAGGTCGACGCCGTAGGCTGACGTGTCCTGCGAGATCACCATGATCTCCTTGACCCCGGACTGCACCAGCCGCTCGGCCTCGTAGAGTACCGATGCCAAGGGGCGCGAGCTCAGGTCGCCGCGGATTTGCGGGATGATGCAGAACGAGCACCGGTTGTTGCAGCCCTCGGAAATCTTCAGGTACGCGTAGTGCTTCGGCGTGAGCCGGAGGCCGGCTTCGGGCACCAGGTCCACGAATTTGTTCGGTACCGGCGGCAGGTGTTCGTGCACCGCGGTCACGACCGCTTCGTACTGGTGCGGACCGGTGACCGCGAGGACGTTCGGATGCGTCTCGCGGATCAGTGTCTCTTCGACGCCGAGACAACCGGTGACAATGACCTTGCCGTTTTCGTTGAGTGCCTCGCCGATCGCCTCGAGGCTCTCGGCCTTGGCGCTGTCGAGAAAGCCGCAGGTGTTGACGATGACGACGTCAGAGCCGGCATAGTCGCGGCTGAACTCATAGCCCTGCGCGCGCAGGGTGGTGAGGATGCGTTCGGAATCGACGAGCGCCTTCGGACAGCCGAGGCTGACGAGGCCGATTTTCGGGGCGGATTGGGTCATTGGCGCGCGATATAGCGCAAAACCCCGCAAAAGCAATGAATCCCCGCGCAAAACCGTGCATCGCAGGCCTGTGCACAGGTCTCACGGCGATTTCACTCGGCCGATGATCGCGAACGCTCAATTCTGCGTTTGCCCGCTGGTGACCGGTCGACGCTCTGGCTAACCAAGGTCCCGAAACAACAGGTGAATCTCTCCATGACCTCCACCCTGACGAAATATTCTCCCTGGATGCTCGGGCTCTTTCGCATCGTGACGGCGCTTGTGTTCATGGAGCACGGCACCCAGAAGCTGTTCCGCTTTCCGCCTGCCGAGCAGCGCTTCGGGGGCGGCGGACCCGGCGGCCGTGCCGCCTCGAGGGCTCTGGCCCAGGGCGCGAATGCGGCAAGCTCTGCCGTGAGCAGCGCCCTCGACACGGCAAGTTCTGCGCTGAGCAACGCCGTGGACGCCGTCTCCAGCATGGCCGCGAGCGTTCAGCCGCCGACCGGTGGACCTGGGCGCGAAGCAATGCCGCCCGCCATGCAGACGCTGTTTCTGGTGGCCGGCATTCTCGAAACCTTCGGTGGCCTCGCGCTCGTCCTTGGGCTTCTGACCCGCCCCATCGCCTTCATTGTCGCCGGCGAGTGCGCCGTGATCTTCTGGTGGATGGATGTCGGGCATTCGCACACTATCTTTCCCGCCAGCAATGGCGGCGAGGTTGCAGTGCTGTTCTGCTTCAACTTCCTGCTGCTTGTCTTCAGCGGTCCGGGCGCCTTCGCGCTCGACAACCTGATCCTCAAGCGCAGGGCCGCCTAAAGCTTCGGCGACGGCGTCCGTCGCGACGGACGGCGAGAGCCCGGAGGCGGCATGATCTCGACGTCCGGGGCCGGGACCGTCGCCGGCGTGATCATGTCCTCGTCCGCTGCATCGTCATCCCCGTCCGCCATGTCGTGGATGGCGTCCCGGACATCTTCGAGCAGGCTGCTCGCGACCCGCGTGCGGCTGACTGAATCGGTCGCCGCCTCGTTGGCCTTGAACCAGACCAGCAGCGCCTCGCAGACAACGCGCAAAATGACCAGCCCGAACGCTCCGTAGACGATGATCTCGAGCAGGCCCCACAGCCCGTCGCCAAAATTGCGCCCGAACGTGTCGAACAGATGCGTCACCGCCCAGAGCAGCAGCGCGGCAAGCCCGGTGGCGTAGAGCACCGGTACGAGGCGTGGCGACAGGATGGTGTCGAGCCGGAACAGCGTCGGGCCCATGAAGATGCGGCGAAGGTCGTCGGAGGTCATTGGCGGCTCTCCAGAAGCGGATTCGCAGAATAACGCCACCAATGTGAGGGGCTTAGGCCGCGCTGACAAGGGTTTCTGCGGCGGAGAAGCTGCTCGTCGCCGTCGGGCCGAAACGCCGTTCGAACGCGGTGCGCAAGGCAGCGTCGACTTCCGGCATCGGGACCAGTTGGCCGAGGTCCTCCAGGCTCGTCACCCCGCGGTCGGCGATTCCGCATGGCACGATGCCCTCGAAATGGCTCAGGTCGGGCGCAACGTTGAGCGCGATCCCGTGCGTCGTCACCCACTTGCTGACCCGTACGCCGATGGCGGCGATCTTGCTTTCCCCGCCGGCCCGGCCGGGCTGTTTCACCCACACGCCGATGCGGCCCTCGCGGATTTCCCCATCGACCTCGAAGGCCGACAGCGTGTCGATGATCCAGCCCTCGAGCCCTTGGACGAGGCACCGGACGTCGCGCCCGCGCGCCTTGAGGTCGAGCATCAGATACACCACCCGCTGCCCCGGGCCATGGTAGGTGTATTCGCCCCCGCGCCCCGCCTCATAGACCGGGAAGCGGGTCGGATCGAGCAGGTCGTCCTCACGCGCCGACGTACCGGCGGTGTACAGCGGCGGGTGCTCGACCAGCCAGACCAGTTCCGGCGCATCGCCGCGTGCGATCGCCGCCGCGCGATCCTTCATCGTCTGCAGTGCCGTGGGATAGTCGACCGGCCCCTCGGAGATCAGCCACTCGACGGCCGCGCCATCCGTACGCCGAAGTTTGTCCGGGCCAACGCAGCTTAACGCTTCGGTAATCATCGATGGCAATGCTCGCATCTGGGCAATCGCCGATTCAGCGGCGGCCGTTCGGGTCAATATATGAATACCCTTGAGCAGATTGAAGTCGACATCACCGTTGAGCTCGGGGCGAGCACTATGCCCGTCCACCATCTGCTTCGCATGGGCCGGGGCGCGATCATCGAGCTCAACACCACCGAGCAGGACCCACTCAAGATCTACGCCAATAACACTCTGGTCGCCAAAGGGGAGGTCCGGGTCGACGATGGGCACCTGTCCGTCGAAGTAATCGAAAAGGTCTTCAAGACGGGCTGATTCAGGCCCTTTCCGGGCCGCTGAATAATCGCTTGTGGCAGCCAGAATCGTTTGCTACACGCTGCCTCGCTTCGCCGGTTCGGCGCGGCCCTACCATGGCGTGCGGTCGTGGCGGAATTGGTAGACGCGCAGCGTTGAGGTCGCTGTGCCGCAAGGCGTGGAAGTTCGAGTCTTCTCGACCGCACCAATGCTCTTTCAGAGAGCAGTCCCCAAAAGATCAGCCCACCGGTCGCTCTGCGAATACGACGCGGGGCATCGGTAACACGTCGTAGCTGAAGCCGGCGTTGGCCGTCATCGCCGGATCGGCGTCGCGCAGCGCCGCGATCTCATTTTCGCTGCCCACGCGGATGATTCCGATCCCATAGCCGCCTCTGGGGTCGGCCACCGGGCCGAAGACCAGCGCGTTGCCGGTGGCGACCTTGCCGGACCAGTAGGCGACGTGCTGCTGCATGATCTTGCGTTCCTCGGCCGTCATCGTCTGCATGAAGTCAACGCGAGGTGGCAGCAACCGGCAAAGGAAGTAGAGTGGCTCACCCATCGCTTTTCTGGCCTCGCACGGGCCGTTTCGTAACCAGGGACCTGGGTGCTCGATAACCCCAGGCATCCTCGAGCCTGAGGCCTAGTTCCTCGTCTCCGATCGCATCGAGCCGGACCAGCAGCCCGGGCCAGCCCTTGTAGTGCTCCGTCTCGTAGTAGATGTCCGGGGCCATCTCGATCAGCACCTCTTTGATCGGCAGCGGGCAGGGCAGGTAAAGAATCCCAGGCTCCTTGATAGTGACCATCGCCTTTCCGCGCACCTTGAACGAAGGATCGCCATAGCTGGTCGAGAGTTCCACCTCCTCGAGACTGAGCGCCTCGATGAGCCGGCTCAGCCGGGCGATCGCCGCCTTTCTGTCGCCATGTCCCTTCGGCATTTGGGCCTCTTCCTGCCGTCAGTCTGGCGCACGGCGGGACGATTGGCTACACCGCCAATTCCATCGCGACCGGGGTCGCCGGTCTGAAATTTCCATTCGAGATTGCCATGAAGCTGCTTTTCGCCAACCGGAACTATTCGAGCTGGTCGCTGCGCGCCTGGCTCGTACTGAAGCACTTCGGCATCCCGTTCGAAGAGGAGTTGGTCCTTCTCAGCGGCGAAGGTTGGCAGGAAACGATCCGCCGGAAATCCCCGAGTGGCCGGGTGCCCGTGCTCTTCGACGGCGATGCGATTATTCCCGAGAGCATCGCCATTATCGAATATCTCAACGACAAATACCCTGCCAAAGGCATCTGGCCGTCCGATCGCTTGAAGCGGGCGCATGCCCGCGCTGTGGCCGCGGAGATGCATGGGGGCTTCAGCGGCCTCCGCGGCGCTGCGCCGATGAACCTGCGCGCCAGCCACCCCGGCAAGGTCGACCCCGACCCAATTGCCGGTGAACTGCGGCGCATCGAGGAAATCTGGGGCGACCTGACGGCAGAGTCCGGCGGGCCCTACCTCTTCGGCAAGTTTAGCGGCGCCGACGCCATGTTCGCGCCGGTCGCGACCCGCATCCGCACCTACGGGCTGCCCGTGTCCGACTCCGCCATGGACTACGTCGACGCGATCTACAGCCTGCCGGCCTTCCAGGAGTGGCTGGCCGAAGCGTTGAAAGAACCGTGGACGGTCGACCGCAACGAGATCGATTTGGTCCGGAAGACGGCATGACCATCCACATGATCAAGCTCTGCGTGGGCGTCGCGACGCTCGACGAGCTCGAATCTTATCGCAGCGAGCGGGCCCACTGGTGGGGCGCCGACTACGGCGAGGACGTGCATGTCCACCGCACGCGGACCATGCCGAAGCGCCGCGCCGAGATGGAGGGGCAAAGCTCGATCTACTGGGTGATTTCCGGCGTCATCCGCTGCCGCCAGCCGATCTTGCGGCTCGCCGAAGCGGTCGACGAGCAGGGGGCCCCCTGCTGCGACATCATCATGGCTCCGGACATGGTGCGCGTCACCCCGCGCCCGCGCCAGCCTTTCCAGGGCTGGCGCTATTTGGAGGTCAAGGACGCGCCGCCCGACCTCGGCGCCGCCGGCTTCTCCGAAGACGGCGATGCGGAACTCGCGCTCGAGCTCAGCCGGCTAGGACTGATCTGAGCGCCGTCACGACTCGTGATTTGCCCGTAGGGTCAAGTGAATTACGTGCGCCGTCGCATGCGCGCAATCGTTTGTGGCCAAACTGCCTCTTGAACCAAATCACAATTTTGCCGCAGGTTTTACCGGGGGCGTGGAGACCGTCATGGGGCGTACGGGCACGCATGTTATCGTGGTCGGAAACGAGAAGGGCGGGTCGGGTAAGTCGACCACAGCGTTCCATCTCGCCATATATTTGTTGTACCAGGGCTTTCGTGTCGCTTCGATCGACGTCGACAGTCGCCAGCAGACCTTTACCAATTACGTGAAGAACCGGCGCAACTGGGCCGCGTCACGCGACCTCAAGCTGCCGCACACCACCCACTTCCATCTGCCGCTCACCAAGTCGGACTCAATCAAGGAAAATCATAAGCTCGAGTTCGATCTCTTCCGCCAGGCGGTGGTGGAGGTCGAGGGCGTCGCCGATTTCCTCATCGTCGACACGCCCGGGTTCGACACCCATCTTACGCGCCTCGCGCATTCGCTTGCGGATACGCTCATCACCCCACTCAACGACAGTCTCATCGATCTCGATGTTATGGCGCATGTCGATCCGGTCACTGGTGACCCGCGCGAGATGAGCCACTACGCGCGCCTGGTGCAGCGGGCGCGCACCGAGCGACTCGCCATCGACGGCCGCACCATCGATTGGATTCTCGTGCGCAACCGCATCTCGATGCTCTCCTCCCGCTCGATGCGCCTCGTGCAGTCGGCGATAGAAAAGATCGCGGTGCGGCTGGGCTCGCGTGTCGCCGAAGGCATCGCCGAGCGCGTGATTTTCCGCTCGCTGTTCCCAATGGGCCTGACCGTATTCGACCCGCTGGACGAAGAACTGCTCGGCGGCCTGCCCTCGATGTCGCATCTGAGTGCCCGACAGGAGTACCGCCAGTTGCTGGAGGCGTTGCGCCTGCCGGTGAGCGAGCGAGTGGCGGCGCGAAAGGCCGCTGAGGCGGCGTTCTCGCAGAGCGGCGCGGCCACACCGAAATTCGAGCATATGGCGAGCTCCACCTAGCCGAGGAGCGCAGCGCCTTTCGGATTCGTTAAAACCCTGACGATAGGCTTGGCCGTCTCCTTGGAGTCGGCTCTTGCAGCTTGACAGTTTTACCTTGCTCGCGTCGGGATGCGCGCTGCTCACCATCCTCGGATCGGCCTTTGTCTTCCTTTGGCTGCGAGACCGGCAGGCGTCTGCACTGTTGTGGTGGGGCATTCCGCTGATCATCGGTGGTGCCGGGCTGACACTGTATATGCGGGCCGGCTGGGACAATGATTTTGCCGCGATCGCAGTCGGCAATGCGACCCGCATTTTCGCCCTGGGCGCCATCTGGCAGGGCGTCCGCGTTTTCAATGGTCAGAAGCCCGCTCTAGTCCGCCTGTTCGGCCTGTGTCTCTTTTGGCTCGCGCTCTGCTTTGTCCCCGGCGTGGTCGAGAACATGCTGGCTCGCGTGTCGATCGCCTCAATCCTCGCGGCCTATCTTGCCGGCGCAGGCGTATGGGATCTTTGGTGCCATCGTGCGGACGGCCTGCGCGCTCGCTGGTCCGTCATGGCGGTATTCGCCAGCTTCACCGTGTTCATGACCGTACGAGCCGTTATCGCGCCCTGGGCACCGTTCCCCTTCGGTGCCGCGCCGATGGATCCGCTCTGGTTCGCTTTGTTCATGTGGATCGTCGTTGCACACGCGACGTTCGCCGGCATCTTGTTCCTCGTGATGCTGCTGGAGCGGCGCGAGGCAGAGCAACGCAGCTTCGCCATGTCCGATCCGCTGACGGGCCTGATGAATCGTCGCGCTTTTGCCGATTTCGCCGATCGAATGGAACGGCGTCGTACCGGCCTGCGCGGCAGCATGGCGCTGCTTGTCCTCGATCTGGATCATTTCAAGTCGGTCAACGATCGCTACGGCCATGAGGTTGGCGACCGCATGCTCGAGTTATTCGCGCGCGTCGCTGAACAATGTGTGCGCCCCGATGATCAGCTCTTCCGCATGGGCGGCGAAGAGTTCTGCTTCGCTTTGCCCGAAACCTCGATGAACGAAGCGCGGGCGATCGCCGACCGGGTCCGCGGGGCCTTTTCGCAGGTGACGGTCGAAACCACCGCCGGCCTGGCCCGGTCCACGGTGAGCATCGGGGTCGCTGCAAGCCCGCATGCTGTCTCGATCGACCTGCTCTTGGCCGCCGCCGATGCAGCTGTCTACGAGGCCAAAGCCCGCGGTCGCGACTGCGTCGTGGTGGCTGAACCCAGCGCCTTGCTCCGGCCGGTCGCGCCCCATCCCGTTGGCCTCAGCGCGTAGGACTTTACGCCGCGCCCTGCGGCAGCAGGATCCGCACGGCGCGTTCTCCGCCGGGTGCGAACACGTCGAGGTCGACCTCGACCGGCGGCATGACCATCCGGCGGGTGCGGGCCGAAAGCGTGAGGACCACCGCGAGCAGGTCCGAGACCCGCTGCCGGGCCGGCCTCTGGCTGAGGTGCTGGACGATATCGTTGACCGCCCGCCGATTGGCGCTCGCATCGGCGAACTGCGACTGTCCCACGAAGCGGGCCAGTTCGGTCAGGCTAGACGTGTCGCTCATTTGGGCTACTCCATACACAGGCCACAAACGCGCTTTCCTGTTTCGGCTACCTCTTCGTGCTCACGGCCAGTCTCCTAGCCCTGCATCGCGAGGCAGCTCATTTTGGCTTGCTTGAGCTGCTTGCACATATCGATTGCCGCCGCCTGGCCGGAGAAACCTCCGAAGCGGGCGCGGAAATACGTCTGTCCGTCCTTGTCGAACTGCACGACGAAGCTCTTGAACTTGCTCAGGGCGTCGATCTTGTCCGACGCGTCGCTGAGCAGGCTGTTGGCGCCGTTCTCGGTGGGCGCAGCGCCGATCTGGACGACCCACCCCTGCGGAAGAGGCGCCGGCATCTGCTGCGCCCGTGCCTCGGCGACCTGCGTCAGGGCGGCCGCCAGTGCAGCGTGGTTGTTGGCGACCTCCTTGTCGATGCTCCCCGAAGTCATCAGGTCGAGCGGCTGGCCATTGTCGCCGATGCCAACCGGCGGAATGAGCGGCGCGGACGCTCGGGTCTGTCCGAGCGGTGCCGGCGGCGCGCCCAGCGTATAGTTGTCCGTGAAAGCGCCAACGACGACTTGGTCGAGGGGCTTGTGCGAGTTGGTGGCCGGCGCGGCGTTATCCACCGCCTTCAGCGCCGCCGGCATGCCGAGGTCGACCGGCCGCTCGATCGGTTGCGGCGCGATGGCGGCCACGGTCAGGTCGTTGTCCACGTCGCCGATGCCGCTTTGCGGGTCATCCGGCGCCACGCCGTCGTCGCTGGTATCCGCGGCGCGGAAGGTGGGGGCCGGCATGGGCGTCACAGCGTCGGCCGAAGCGACGCGGATGCCGTCGTCGGGCTGCGCCGGAATGGGCGAGCCTTTGCGGCCCGGCAGCGGAATCATCGCCGTCTTGAGGTAGCTGCCCGAGGTTGCCCTGGGCAGATAGGTATCGACGAGATCGCGCACCTTGGCGTCCCGTGAGCCCCCCGAGCCGAAGCCAAAACCCACGACGACGATGTGCTTGCCGTCCTTGCGGGCAGCCGTCAGCAGATTGTAGCCGGCCGCACCGGTGTACCCTGTCTTGAGCCCGTCGACGCCATTGTGACCGAGGAGGTTGTCATGCCCGCGATAGGTGCGGCGGCCGTACTTGAAACTGGTGGTCTGGAAGTAGGCATAGTACTGCGGAAAGTGCTCGAATACCGCCGCGCCCAAAATTGCCTGGTCGCGCACCGTGGTGATCTGCCGGCTGTCGGGTAGGCCCGAGGCGTTCACATAGGTAGTGTGCGTCATGCCCAGGGCATGGGCGGTTGCCGTCATGCGCTTGGCAAAATTGCTCTCGCTCCCGCCGATATATTCGGCAATCACCCGCGCCATGTCGTTGGCCGAGATCGTGACGATGGATTTGATCGCATTGTCGACCGAAATGGTCGATCCGGCCCGCAGCCCCAGCTTGGTCGGTTGCGCCGAAGCGGCCCAGGCACTCACGGGCATCTGGTCCGTGAGCTTGATGCGGCCGGCAGCCAGCTCCTGGAACAGGATATAGAGGGTCATCACTTTGGATACGGACGCCGGATACCGGTAGGCGTCGGCGTTGCTCTCGTACAGCACTTTGCCCGTCTTGGCGTCGACCACGATGCCGGCATAGGCGCGCGGCACCGCCGCTTCGGCGCTCAGGGGAGCGACGACAAGAACGGCGGCGAAAACTGCTGCGAAAATACGCCACAGGGACAGGCGCGAATACTCATAGACCCTTTGGGAAGCCAACCCCGGTACTCCAAACAAGCGGGGCCTTCTGGCCCTCCCTGGCGACTCAGTGAGGAGTTGACGCGGCTTCCCCCGGGCGCGCGCCATCACCTTCAGATGCGGCAGAATAGGGGCGCGCCCTTACCATTCAGTAAAATGCCAGCCGAATTGCATGGATCGCCAAGCCGCTGACCGCATTGAGGTTTGACCTGCCCGGATGGGGAGGAGCCCACCCTCTTAACAGCGGCAGGCTTTTGCTTAC
>JBQCIY010000142.1:0-51383 GCA_051953275.1 Devosia sp.
CGCGACGACACATCCTCCCACTTGCTCATGTCCGGCTCCTTGGCATCGGTGATGCCGAAGGCGGCCAGCACTTCGCGATCGAGGCCTTCCTTGTGGTAGGCGAGCGGCACGTCGTAGATCGACTGCACGTCCAGCCCCTGGATGACGGCCGTTTCGCGCACATTGCAGAAGAGCGCGAGCTTGCGGCGCTCGGAGGCCGGGATCGGCCGGTCGCACCGGACCAGCAGGATGTCGGGCGAGATGCCAATCGAGCGGAGCTCCGCCACCGAATGCTGGGTCGGCTTGGTCTTGAGCTCGCCTGCCGACGGAATGTAGGGCATCAGCGTCAGATGGACGTAGACCGCGTGGTGGCGCGGCAGGTCGTTGCCAAGCTGGCGGATGGCCTCGAAGAACGGCAGGCCTTCGATGTCGCCGACGGTCCCGCCGATCTCGATGAGCACGAAATCGTAGTCGTCGTTGCCCTCGAGCACAAACTCCTTGATGGCGTCGGTGACGTGCGGAATGACCTGGACGGTGGCGCCGAGGAATTCGCCGCGGCGCTCCTTGGAGATCAGGTCGGAATAGATCTTGCCGGTGGTGATGTTGTCGCGCTTGTTGGCGTGCCGGCCGGTGAAGCGCTCGTAGTGGCCGAGGTCGAGGTCGGTCTCCGCGCCATCGTCGGTGACGAACACCTCGCCGTGCTGGGTCGGCGACATCGTGCCGGGATCGACGTTGAGGTAGGGGTCGAGCTTGCGCAGGCGGACCTTGTAGCCGCGTGCCTGCAGAACCGCGCCGAGTGCTGCGGAAGCGAGACCTTTGCCAAGAGAGGAGACCACGCCACCGGTGATGAAAACGTACCGAGCCATGGGCCTTCACCTCTAAGGGGCGCGTTGGTGATTCGGAAGCCCGAAGCCGCGCCCGCTGGCCTCGCCTTCCCCGCCTGTCGAAACCGGCCGGCACGGACCGGCCCAAACAAAAAGAAGAAGGGGATGTTGCCATCCCCTTCGAAACTCGGTGCGGTCGATCCGCTTACTGCGCCGGTGCGCTGCTGGCCGGAGCCGGACTGCTCGGCGGCGCCGAGCTGATCGCGGCCGCCGCGCTGGCTTCCGGTGCCGAACTCACCGGGGCCGGTGCGCTGCTGACGACAGCACTGCTGGCAACCGGGGCCTCGCTGCTGGCCGAGGCGCTCGGCGGAGCGCTTGCGGCGCTGGTCGAGGGCGCGGTGGTGGTCGGCAGCGCCAGGCCAGGATCGGTGGAGGCGGACGACGCGGTGGTCTCCGACGCCGGAGCGCTCGAGGTCCCCGCCTGCATCTGGCTCAGTGCGTCGAGCACCGTCGACGGCGCCGAGCCACCATTGCTGGCTGCCTGGTTGAGGATGTTGTCGGTGCCGTGATCGAGCGAGCTCAGGATCGTGAGGCCGATCGCGGTTGCAAAGAACAGCGCGGCGAGGACAGCCGTGGTGCGGGTCAGCAGGTTGGCCGAACCGCGCACCGTCATCAGGCCGCCGGCGTTGCCCCCCATGCCGAGGCCACCGCCCTCCGAGCGCTGGATCAGGATCACGCCGATCAGCGCGAGCACAATGATCAGATAGGCGACAAGCAGGACGGTTTGCATTGCGGAGGGGCCTTCGGGAACAAGTCGGCGCGCTCTTACACGCGGGAAACGCGAAATGCCAGCCGGTTCGCCGATATTCGGGCGTCCGGCCGGCTGTTACACCGCCGAGATAATGGCGGCGAAGTCATCCGCCAAGAGGCTGGCACCACCCACAAGGCCGCCATTCACCTCCGGAATCCGCAGGATCTCTCCGGCATTGCCGGGCTTGAGCGAGCCGCCATAGAGCAGCCGGAAGCTCTCGCCGCGGCTGCCGAAGCGCGAAATGAGCTGCTCGCGCAAGCGCTTATGCATATCGGCGATATCGGCTGAGGTCGGCGTGAGCCCGGTGCCGATCGCCCAGACCGGCTCGTAGGCAATGACGACATCGTCATCGGCCGCCTGGTCGGGAACCGAGCCGAGGAGCTGCCGCGCACAAACGGCGTCGGCCTGCCCCCCCTCACGCTCGGCGCGGGTTTCCCCAATGCAGATGATCGGCGTCAGGCCTGCTGCAAGTCCGGCGACCGCCTTGCGGCGCACCAACTCGTCCGTCTCGCCGTGGTCGGCGCGGCGCTCGGAATGTCCCACGATGACGAGTTGTGCCCCGGCATCGGCCAGCATCGGCGCCGCAAGGTCTCCGGTGTGCGCCCCGGAGGCCTCGGGGTGGCAGTCCTGGCCGCCAAGCACGATCCCTGCCGGCGCCGCGATCCGGTTCATGGCGTTGATCAGGGTCGCCGGCGGGCAGATTGCGACCGTGCAGCGCGGCGGCACTCCGGCCGTGAGGTGGCTCGCCAGCTTTTCAACTTCGGCGATCGAGCCCCTCAGGCCGTTCATCTTCCAGTTTCCAGCGATCAACGCGGTAAGATTCTGAGGCACTTGGCGGAAATCCTTGCTCTTGCGCGGCAACAGAGTTTGCCATAACCCCTCTCAGCCGTATCGTCACCCGCCGGAACCGCCTGCCTATGCTCAAATTCATGCGCCGCTTCGCCTCGACGTGGATCGGCAAGCTGCTGGGCGGCCTTTTGCTGATCGGCATGGCTGCGTTCGGCATCTCGAACGTCATCGTCGATCTCGGCTCGAACACCCTGGCCCGCGTCGGGAACGAAGATATCACCACAACGCAGTTCCAGCGCGCCTATCAGCAGCAGCTCAACCAGTTCGCCCAGCAGACCGGGCAGATGCCGACCAACCAGCAGGCGATGCAATTTGGCATTCCCGGCAGCGTCATTAGCCAGCTGGCTTCGGATTCCGCCATCAACCAGTTCGCCCAGAGCTACGGCATCGGCGTCTCGGACGCCCAGCTCGCCGTCATGGTGCGCAACGACCCGAGTTTTGCCGGCAACCTCGGCAGCTTCGACAAGGGGCAGTTCGAATCCGTGCTGCAGCAGAACGGCTACACGCAGGCCGAGTATTTCGAGCTGCAGACCCGGGCGGCGCGTCGTGCCCAGATCGCCATGGGCCTGTTCGAAGGGACGGTGGTTCCCAAGACCGCCGAAGACCTGCTCAACCGCTATCGCAACGATACGCGGACGGTCGAATATTTCACGCTCAATGCAACGAGCGTGTCCAACGTCCCCGATCCCACCGATGCCGACCTCAAGGCATACCTCGCCGCGCATCAGGCCGACTTCCGCACCAAGGAGACGCGCACGATCGATGTGATGGCCCTGACGCCGGACCTGCTTGCGACGCTGCCCGACTACCAGCCGACGGAAGACGAGATCAAAGCCGAATACGATCGCACCAAGGACACGCTGACCAAGACCGAGAAGCGCGACATCCAGCAGGTGGTGCTCTCGGACCCGAACAAGGAGCAGTTCTTCAAGCCCGGGACGAACTTCCTCGATGACGCCAAGGCCGCCGGGCTGACACCGACTGACTTTGGCCTCCTGGCCAAGACCGATGTCACCGATCCGTCGCTTGCAGACGCCGCCTTCGGCATTCCGAGCGAGGGCGGGTTCGCGATCATTGCGGGCGTCGGCGCCAAACGCGTGGTCGGTGTCACCAAGATCGAGGGCGGCGGCACGATCAGCTACGACGAGGCCAAGCCGCAGCTCATCAAGAACCTGGCGATGGCCAAGGCCAAGGCCGCCTACGCGGACGTGCAGGACCAGGTGGAGTCGCTGCGCGCCGGGCTCAAGCCGATCAAAGACATCGCCGCGCGCTTCAAGCTGCCGGTTGCGACCGTGGCGCTCACCAGCGACGGCAGCCAGTTATCGTCCTACCCGGGGATTGCCGAGGCCGACCGCCCGAAGGTGACCACCGCCGTATTCGCGGCGAAGGAGGGCAAGCTCGCTCCGACTGTTGCCATTGCCGCGAACGACAACGTCTACTTCGACCTGACCAAGGTCGATCCGGCGCGCGACCAGACGCTCGACGAGGTCAAGGACAAGGTCAGCGCCGCCTGGACGGCGGCCAAGACCGACGACGCGCTCAAGGCCGAGGTCGCCGCGATCATCAAGGAACTCGACTCCGGCAAGTCGTTCCAGGACGTTGCCACCGAGCGCAACCAGTTCGCGACGGTCAGCCCGCCGATCACCCGCGACGGCGACAAGGCGAGTGTGCTGAGCCAGCAGGTCGCGACGCAGATCTTCGCCTCGGGCCCCAACAGTTATGGCTCGACGGTCGATGCCGACGGCGAATACCTCGTCTACCACGTGACGGACGTGACCCCGGCGCAGGGCGAAGGCGACAAGAACATCGCCGACTTCCTGACCAATTCGCAGCGCAACGGTTTCTACACCGCGTTCATCAACGGCCTGCGCGACGAGCAGGGTATCCACATCAACCAGCAAGCGTTGAGCCAAACCCTCAACCTTGATCAGCAGGCGCAGTGATGCGATGGCGGGCGACGGTTTCGAGAGCTTTGCAGCGGCCTATGACCGGGGCCGCGCCCAGATCGTCTTTCGGCGCGTCGTCGCGGATCTCGAGACGCCGGTCGGCGCGTATCTGAAACTCAGCGAAGGCCGGCGCAACACCTTCCTGCTCGAAAGCGTGCAGGATGGGGCGACCCGCGGCCGCTACTCGATGATCGGGTTCGACCCCGATATCATCCTCAGGGTCGAGGCCGGCAAGGCCAGCATCAACCGAAATGCCGGGCTTGCGGGCGGCCTGTTCGAACAGGTGAGCCAGCCGCCGCTCGACGCGCTGCGGGCGCTGGTCGCTGAAAGCCAGGCTGACATCCCGCCGGGCCTCCCATCGACCGCAGCCGGCATCTATGGCTATCTCGGCTACGAGATGGTCCGCCTGATGGAGCGGCTGCCCGACCGGCACGATCGCGGCCTCGACCTGCCCGACGCACTGTTGATGCGGCCGACGATGCTGGCGGTTTTCGATACCGTGAAGGACGAGCTCTATCTCACCGCGCCGGTCTATGTGCGGCGAGGCGTATCGGCCAGGCAGGCCTGGGAGAGCGCGCAGGCCAAGATCGACGAGGCCGTGGGGCGGCTGGGCCGCACTCTGCCCTATGCCGCGATGCCGCCGGACATGGATCACGTGGCAATCACCTCGAACACGACGGTCGCCGAATACGACCGCATGGTGGAGGCCGCAAAGGAATACATTCGCGCCGGCGACATCTTCCAGGTGGTGCTGAGCCAGCGCTTCGAGGCCGATTTCACGCTGCCGCCGACGGCACTCTACCGCGCGCTGCGCCGGACCAACCCGTCGCCCTACATGTACCTGCTCGAGTTCGACGGGTTCGCGGTCGTGGGTTCATCACCGGAAATCCTGGTGAAGGTCGAAAAGGGAAAGGTGACGATCCGACCCATCGCCGGCACCCGCAAGCGTGGGTCGACGCCGACCCGCGACAAAGAGCTTGCGGATGAACTACTCAGTGATCCCAAAGAGTTGGCCGAGCATCTGATGCTGCTGGATCTGGGCCGCAACGACGTCGGCCGGGTGGCCAAGATCGGCACCGTGCGGGTGACCGACAAGTTCTTCCTCGAATACTATTCGCACGTCATGCACATCGTCTCGAATGTGGTGGGCGAACTGGATCCGGCGAAGGATTTCGTCGATGCGCTGGCGGCCGGGTTCCCGGCGGGAACGGTCAGCGGCGCACCGAAGGTGCGGGCGATGGAGATCATCGACGAGTTGGAGAAGGCGCGACGCGGCATTTATGGCGGCTGCGTCGGGTATTTTGGCGCCGACGGCACCATGGACACCTGCATCGTGTTGCGTACCGCCATCGTCAAGGACGGCCGGCTCTACGTACAGGCTGGCGCCGGGATCGTGGCGGATTCCAAGCCCGAGCTCGAGCAACTCGAATGCGAAAACAAGGCGCGCGCCCTTTTCAGCGCTGCCGAAGAGGCTTTACGCTACGCGGGAGAGGCACGGATCGGGCAATGAAACTCCTCGTCATCGATAACTACGACAGCTTCACCTACAACCTGGTGCATTTCCTCGGGGAACTCGGGGCGGACAGCACAGTGTTCCGCAACGACCGGATCAGCCTCGACGAGATCGCAGCCATGGCGCCCGAAGGCATCGTGCTGTCGCCCGGCCCGGCGACGCCGAACGAGGCCGGCATCTGTCTTGCAGTGATCGATCGGTTCAAGACCACGACCCCGATCCTCGGTGTCTGCCTCGGTCACCAGGCCATCGGCCAGGCGATGGGCGGCGAAGTGATCCGGGCGCCGGCGCTGATGCACGGCAAGACCAGCAAGATCAACCACACCGGCAAGGGCCTGTTTCGGGGGCTCAATTCGGGCTTCGAGGCGACCCGCTATCATTCGCTGATCGTCAAACGCGACACGCTGCCCGCCGACCTCGAAGTCACGGCGACGTCCGATGACGGGCTGATCATGGGCATGCAGCACCGCACCTATCCGCTGCACGGCGTGCAGTTTCACCCCGAGAGCATCGCCAGCGAGAACGGCCACGCGCTGCTGCAGAACTTCCTCAATCTGTCCCGCGACTTCGGACTGAGGAGGGCCGCCTGATGGACATCAAGGGGGCACTCGGAAAGATCGCGGCGCGGCAGGATCTTACCGGCGCGGAAATGCGCGAGGTGATGGGCGTCATCATGTCGGGCGAGGCGACGCCGAGCCAGATCGGGGCCTTCCTGATGGGGCTGCGCGTCAAAGGCGAGACGGTGGGCGAAATCGCAGCGGCGGTGTCGATCCTGCGCGAGAAGATGCTGCCGGTGGAGGCGCCGGACGACGTAGTCGACATCGTCGGGACCGGCGGCGACGGCGCGGAGACGCTCAACATTTCGACCGCCACGGCGATCGTGGTCGCGTCGGCCGGCGTGCCGGTGGCCAAGCATGGCAACCGGGCGCTGTCGAGCAAATCGGGCGCCTCGGATGTGCTCCAAGCGCTGGGAGTCAAGATCGACCTGACGCCCGCCGAAATCAGCCGCTGCATCCGGGAGGCCGGCATCGGCTTCATGTTTGCGCCCGCGCATCACCAGGCCATGAAACACGTCGGGCCGACGCGCGCCGAAATCGGCACCAGAACAATGTTCAACCTGCTCGGCCCGCAGGCCAATCCGGCCGGCGCCCGCCGCTATATGCTGGGCGTCTACGCCAAGCAGTGGGTCGAGCCGGTGGCTGCCGCCCTGCTCGCCAATCGCGCGATTTCGGCCTGGGTTGTGCACGGCGACAGCGGGCTCGACGAACTCTCGACCACCGGCCCCAGTTTCGTGGCGTCGATCAGGGGCGGCAACCTCACGAGCTTCGAGGTCAAGCCCGAGGATGCCGGGGTGCAGCGCGCCACGCTGGCCGACCTCAAGGGCGCGGACCCGGCCTACAATGCCGGCCGCCTGCGCACCATGCTCGAGGGGGCGCGCGACCCCTACCGCGACGTGGTGCTGCTCAATGCGGCCGCGGCGTTCATCGTGGCCGGTCGGGCCGATACGCTCAAGCTCGGCGCCGACCTCGCGGCCCACGAGATCGACAGCGGCCGGGCCAGGGCCAAGCTCGAAAAACTGATCTCGGTGAGCAACGGCTGATGGAGGGGTGGACCGATTTCTTCGTCGCCGAAGTCGGAGCCGCCGCCGCCCTTGCGGGTCTCCTGGTCGTGGCCATGTCGATCAACCTCAAGGAAATCATGGCCATGCCGACGCTGCCGCCGCGGGCCGGCCAGACCCTAATCATCATCAGCTCGTCGCTGGTGCTGGCGAGCCTGGCGCTGTTTCCCGGCCAGCCGCCGGTGGTGTTCGGCGTCGAGGCGCTGCTGACCGGCCTCGTCGTCGCGCTCACCGGTGCATTGCAGGTGCGCAGCCTCTTTGCCCGGCGGCAGGCCGGCGATCCGCTGTTCTGGTCGCTCTATCCGCTGCTGCTGGTGATCCTCACCGCGGCACCGCCCCTCGTGGGCGGCATCCTGCTCGCCGCCGGCAGTGAAACCGGCTTCTACTGGATCGCCGCCGGTATCATCGTCAGCTTCATCACCACGCTGCAGGGCGGCTGGGTCCTCCTCGTGGAGATCCTTCGCTAACCATGTCCGACATCCTGCAACGCATCGAATCCTACAAGCGCGAGGAAATCGCCGCCGCCAAGTCGCTTCGCCCATGGAACGAGGTGGTCGCCGAAGCGCACGACGCGCCGCCCGTGCGCCGCTTCCTTTCGGCGTTGCGCAAGAAGCGCGAAAGCGGCGAGTACGCGCTGATCGCTGAGGTCAAGAAGGCGAGCCCGAGCAAAGGTTTGATCCGGCCCGACTTCAACCCGGCCGAGATCGCCCGCGCTTATGAACTCGGTGGCGCCGCGTGTCTCTCGGTGCTGACCGACCGGCCGAGCTTCCAGGGTGCACCGACCTACCTGATCGAAGCCCGGGCTGCCACCAACCTGCCGGTGCTGCGCAAGGACTTCATGTTCGAGACATACCAGGTGGCCGAGGCGCGCGCCCTGGGCGCCGACTGCATCCTCATCATCCTGGCCGCGGTCGGCGACGACGCGGCGCGCTACCTGCTCGATGCCGCCGCCGAATGGCGGATGGATGCCTTGGTCGAGGTGCATGAACAGGTCGAGATGGACAGGGCGCTGGCGCTCGGTGCGGAGTTTATCGGCATCAACAACCGCAACCTGCGCACCTTTGAAACGACGCTCCAGACCTCGGTCGACCTCGCCGGTGGCGTCCCCAAGGGAGTGCATCTTGTCGCCGAAAGCGGCATCGGCAGTCACGCCGATGTCCAGGCCCTGCACGACCGCGCCGGTATCGGCACGTTCCTGGTCGGCGAAAGCCTGATGCGGCAGGAGGACGTAACGCGCGCCACGCAGCTCCTGCTGTGGGGCGAGAAGGGCCGCAATTGAGCGGGCGGCTGACCCACCTCAACCAGGCTGGTGAGGCCCACATCGTGGATATCGGCGCCAAGGTGCCGACCGCCCGCCGCGCTGTCGCCAGTGCTCGGCTGGAGGGCAAGCCGGAAACCATTGCGGCCATTCTCGGTGGCGGCCTCAAGAAGGGCGACGCGCTCGCGGTGGCCCGGATCGCCGGCATCATGGCGGCCAAGAAGACCTCGGACCTGATCCCGCTCTGCCACCCGATCGCCCTGAGCCGCATCGAGGTCACAATCGAACGCGCCGACGACGCAGCGCTCAGCATCACGGCGACTGCGGAGGCGGTCGATCGCACCGGCGTCGAGATGGAGGCACTGACCGCTGCATCGGTGGCCGCGCTTACGCTTTACGACATGGCCAAGGCGATCGACCGCGGCATGCGAATCAGCGCCGTGCAGCTGGAAGAAAAGTCCGGCGGCAAGTCGGGAGACTTCAAGCGGTGATCACCGTCGACGAGGCGCTGGACCGGATCTTCACGCGCATTCCGACGCCGTTGCCCGAGACAGTTCCCCTGAACCGCGCTCACAAGCGGGTGCTGCTCAACCCGCTGCTCGCCAGGCACACGCAGCCGCCGTTCGACGCCAGCGCCATGGACGGCTACGCCGTTCGCGCCGCGGAGATCGTGCCGGGCCAGCCGGTGTTCCTTGCCGGCACGAGCCAGGCGGGGCAGCGCTTCACCGGCATGATGCAGTCGGGCGAGTGCGTGCGCATCTTTACGGGCGCGCCGATGCCCATCGGCGCCGATGCCGTGATCATGCAGGAGCACGCGACCGCCCGCGGCAACCAGGTGATGTTCGAGAAGGCGCCGCGGCCTGGCCAGTCGATCCGCCGGCGGGGGAACGACTTCACCGAAGGCAAGGAGCTGCTCTCCGCCGGCGTGAGCCTGACGCCCGCGATGCTCAACCTCGCCGCCTCCGCCAACTATGCCGAGCTCGAAGTGGCGCGGCGCCCACGGCTCGCGGTGCTGGCGACCGGCGACGAGCTTGTACCGCCCGGCTCGGCACTCGGGCCGGACCAGATCGTCGCCTCGAACAGTTACGGCCTGATCCCCCTGCTTTCGCCCTATGCGGAGAAGGTCATCGACCTCGGGATCGTCCGAGACGACAAGAAGGCGCTGGAGCAATCGATCCTCGGCGCCTTCGACTACGGCGTCGACGTGCTGATCACCTCCGGTGGCGCCAGCGTGGGCGAGCGCGACTACGTGCAGGATGTGCTGCGGGACCTGGGCGTCCGGCTCGATTTCTGGAAGATCCTGATGCGGCCTGGAAAGCCGCTGATGTTCGGCACCCGCGGCAAGACGCTGGTCTTCGGGCTACCCGGCAACCCGACCTCCGCCTTTGTCACCGCGACCGTGCTGGTGCGGCCCGCCTTGCGGCTGATGACGGGCCACACCGACCCTTTCTTTCCGTTCATGGGCGTGCCGTTGGCGGCCGACTTGCCCCCGGGCGGCGAGCGCCGGCACTTCGTGCGCGGGACGCTGAGCCGCAACGAGATCGGCTTTCTGGAGGTGCTTCCGATCGCCGAGACCGACAG
Organism: Devosia sp.; assembly: GCA_051953275.1. Taxonomy (GTDB): domain Bacteria; phylum Pseudomonadota; class Alphaproteobacteria; order Rhizobiales; family Devosiaceae; genus Devosia_A. Next base: position 10,380 of record JBQCIY010000142.1, read on the forward strand.
CAACCACTCGTCCTCGCTGGCCGAAGCGGACGCACTGATCATCCAGCCCGAGGGCAGCCCTAGCATCCCGGCCGGCGAGATCGTCGAGATCATCCCTCTCAACCTGCTGGGCTGATCGGGCGGCTCAGCTCAATCGGTGCTCAGGGCAACCTCGAAAATCTCGCTCGGCGGCGACGTGATGCCGGCCTCGGCTTCTACCTTCTCGCGCACCGCCGCCTGTGCTTCGAGCTGCCGCAGATTCTCCGCGGCCTCCCACAGCGAGATGATGATGGCTTTGTCGTTCTGGCGATCGATAAGGTAGTAGAAACCCTTGAATCCCGGCATGTTGCCCGCGGATGGGAGCTGCCTTGAACCGATGGCTGCGAGCTCGTCGAGCTTCGCTGCCGGCTCGTGGAGGGTTTGGACACGTGCGAACATCAATATCGACTCCTTTGTCTAACGAGACAATGATGTCTCATTATGAGGCCAAGCTGTCAAGACGGCGACCCGGACGGGACCAAGAGCATGGCTAAGGGGGAAACTCTGCGTGACCGCACGGCCGCCGCGATCATTGACAGCGCGACCGCCCTGCTCGCGGAACGTGGCGACACGACCAGCATGGAAGACATCGCAACAACCGCCGGCGTCGGCCGGGCCACGCTCTACCGCTATTTCCCCAATCGTGACGCCCTCCTCAAAGCCATGGCGCTTGCCAGTATCAAGGAACTCGGGGATCGCATCGCCCATGCTGACCTCGACAACGTGCCCTTCGAGGAGGCGGTGGCACGGCTCGTCCGATGCATCGTTTCGACGGGCAGCAAGTATATCGCCGTGAGCCGGGGTGGTGCGGGGCACAGCCAAGCCTACCCCGACGTCGACGCGAAGGTGGCTGAACCCATCCGCGCCCTCTTCCGGCGCGGCCTCGCCGAAGGGGCGTTGCGCAAGGAAATTCCGGCCGATCTGCTGTTTACCCTATTCACCGGCCTCGTCCGCGGAGCACTGGACGTACCCGCTGGACAGGCAAGGATCGAGGAAACCGCGGCCTCGATCACTACCCTCTTCCTGCGTGGGGCGACCAACGTCCGGCGCAGCCCGTAAACTGGAGCGTCGTTCCATACTCCAGGGTATTAAGCGCATATTTACCTCGGTGTTGCAGAACAGAGCCGGAACATCTATAGATCGTTCAGCCTTTGTTCTGATTCCCCAAGGGGACCGCACATGCTCACACGCAAGCAGCACGAACTCCTCATGTTCATCCATGACCGCATGAAGGAGAGCGGCATTCCCCCATCCTTCGACGAGATGAAGGACGCGCTCGACCTGCGGTCGAAATCCGGCATCCACCGGCTGATCACCGCGCTCGAGGAGCGCGGTTTCATCCGCCGGCTGCCGAACCGGGCACGGGCGCTGGAAGTGATCAAGCTGCCCGATTCGATGAATCCCTCACTCGGCGGCCGCAAGGCGCGGTTCGAGCCGAACGTCATCGAGGGAAACCTTGGGCGTGTGGCTGCGCCGCCCTCGCGCAACGCACCACAGATGCCGGGCATGTCCGATGTCGGCCGGCCGGTGACCATCCCCGTCATGGGCCGCATCGCGGCGGGTACCCCGATTGCGGCGATCGAAACGCAGAGTCACACCATCGTCGTGCCCCCGGAAATGCTGGGTGGTGGTGAACACTTTGCATTGGAAGTGCGCGGTGACTCGATGATCGAGGCCGGCATCTTCGATGGCGACACCGTTGTCATCAAGAAGCAGGATACCGCCGCGACCGGCGAAATCATCGTGGCTCTCGTCGACGACGAGGAAGCAACGCTGAAGCGATTGCGCCGCCGCGGCAACTCCGTGGCCCTCGAAGCGGCTAATCCCGCCTACGAGACTCGCATCTTCCCGCCAGACCGCGTGAAGGTGCAGGGTCGGCTCGTCGGGCTGCTCCGGAAGTACTAGGCTGTCTGACAGCTTGCGCGATGAGTAGTCGATTTTCGCAAGCTTTTGCGAAGATCTTACTCCCGCTTGTCTGCCTCGTGCTCTAGGGTCGCGCCGGCATCGACGGAGCGAGGCGTGGCGACGACAGAGTGGGTGGCGGTCGACTGGGGAACATCCAACCTCAGGGCCTGGGGGATCGGCGCCGATGGCGCCCAGACCTTTGCGGTGTCCTCGGACAAGGGCATGGGTAAGCTGAGCCAGCCGGAATTCCCGGGGGTGCTGGATGCGCTCATCGGGGAGAAGGTCCGCGGGGCAACGGATGTCGTCATCTGCGGCATGGCCGGCGCTCGCCAGGGATGGATGGAAGCCCCCTATCTCAATACCCCGGCCGATCTCACGGCGCTGCTCGCAAGCGCGGTCAGCCCGGGCGGCGCCTCAGCAAACCTCCGTCCTCGAATCTTGCCGGGCGTCTGCCAGCGGACCCAGGGCCAGGAAGACGTCATGCGCGGCGAAGAAACCCAGCTCCTGGGCCTGCTGCACCTGCGCCCCGGTTTCGATGGCGCCGTCATCCTGCCTGGCACGCACTCCAAATGGGTCGAGTTGCGCGGGGGGCGCATTGTTCGCTTCCAGTCTGCGATGACCGGCGAGATGTACGAGGTGCTCTCGCAGCATTCAGTGCTTCGGCATTCCTTTGCCGGCGAAACCAACGGGCCGGAGACGGAAGCCGGTGTCGCCGAAGGTCTGGCTGCCGGTCTCGAGCACCCCGAGTTGCTCTCGTCGCTCGCATTTCGCACCCGCTCGGCACTGCTGCTCTCGAAGAAGGGGGCGGACTGGTGCTCGGGCTATCTGTCCGGACTTCTCGTCGGGACCGAAATCGGCGGGCATCGCGATTGGCTCGCGAGCGGACAGCCGGTGCCGCTGATCGGCTCGGCCCGGTTCGGCCGGCTCTACGGCGCCGCTCTCAAGCAAATCGGTGTCGAGAGTTTCGCGCTCGACGCCACGGAAGCCACCATCGCCGGATTGAAAGCTGCACGCGCCCAATGACCAATCACCGTCAGATCATCGCCATTCTCCGTGGCGTCACCACGCCGGACGTCATTCCCATCTGCGATGTGCTGGTTTCGGCCGGCATCAGCCTGATCGAGGTGCCGCTCAACTCCCCAACGCCCTTTGCGTCGATCGAGGTCGCATCGAAAGCCCTGGCGGGTCGGGCTGACGTCGGTGCCGGCACGGTCCTCACCATCGAGGATGCCGAGGCGGTGAAGGCCGCGGGCGGCGTGCTGGTGGTCTCGCCCGACACCAATGAGGACGTCATCCGGCGCACCCGCGCGCTCGATATGGCGTCCTATCCCGGCGTGTTCACGCCCACCGACGCCTTCCGCGCCATCCGCGCAGGCGCCACCGGACTCAAATTCTTTCCCGCCGAGGTGCTCGGTCCCAAAGGCATCAGAGCCATGAAGGCGGTGCTGCCCGCGGACGTGCCGCTGTTTGCCGTCGGCGGCGCCAATCCCGATAATTTCCGGGAGTATTTCGATGCGGGGTGTGCAGGGTTTGGGCTCGGCAGCTATATCTTCAAGCCGGGCATGAGCCTCAACGAAATCGAATCACGCGCCCAGGCGGCCGTGCGCGCCTATGACGAAGGACTGGATCGATGAAGGATACCGCTGAGCTGTTTGTCGATAGCCGCTGCGAGCTCGGCGAAGGCATCTTCTGGCACCCGCTGGTCGAGCGCGTGTTCTGGTTCGACATCCTCAACAAGACGCTGTTTTCGGCGACGGCGGGCGGCATCATGGTCGACCGGTTCACCTTCGAGGCAACCGTGACCGCTGCGGGCGTGATCGACGCCGACAATCTGGCGATCGCCTCGGCGGCGGGGATCTTTCGGCTGAACTTGTCGACCGATTCTCGCGAACTGCTCGTGGCACTCGATCCTGACAGTACGACGGTGCGAAGCAATGATGGGCGCGTCGGCCCATCGGGCGCCTTCTGGATCGGCACGATGGGCCTCAAGGACCCTGCCAAGGTGGCAGCCGGTTCACTCTATTCCGTCCGGGATGGTGTTTCGACCAAGCTCCTGAGCGACATTCACATCCCGAACGCCACCTGCTTTTCGCCCGACGGCGGCACGGCCTATTTCACCGATGGCGTGACCCGCACCATCCGCAAGGTCTCGATCGATAAGCAGACCGGTCTGCCCAACGGTGCGTGGCAGGATTTTGCCAAGGTGCAGCCGCCGGCTGAGCCGGACGGCGCCGTGGTCGATGCCGAGGGCTTTGTCTGGAATGCCCAGTGGGGCGCTGGATCGGTGATCCGCTTTGCCCCGGATGGGCGTGTTGACCGCGTCGTGAAGGTGCCGGTGAGCAGGCCAACCTGCCCTGCCCTCGGCGGCAAGGATCTCAAGACGCTGTACATCACCTCGGCCCGCGAGGGGCTCACCGCGGAGCAACTGGCGCAGGAGCCACTGGCGGGCGGCGTCTTCGCCATCGATGTCGACGTTCCGGGCCAGCCCGAAAATCTTGCCCGGCTCTAGGGCTTGATGCGCCACGGGTGATCGAGGCCGCCGATCGCCCCGCGGACCTCGAACGACTTTGCGACGGCGTTCCAGCGCAGCCAATGCACGCCATGATCGGTGAGCGCGGGGCCATCGATGACGGCATTGGCGCTGCACCACGTCGGAGCGGTCAGGCGCGTCACGATCAGGTCCGTGCTCGCGCATTCGTCGGCAAAGCCCGCCGGGTCCTTGACGATCGCGTAACTGAAGCCGGCGGAACTGGTGCCGATGCACGCGATTGAATCGCAGCTCTCGGCCGCCTGGGTTTGCATCGGATCGCCATAGGTCGAGCGCCAGACGTCGAGCCCGAAGCTTTTGGCCTTTCCGGCCGCACGCTCGAGGCCGGTCGGCCCGCGGACGACCATCGCCTGCGTGGTGTCCGAGATCAGTGCATCCGGCGGCCGGTCAATGCAGAACAGCGCCACCAGCGGCAAGGCTACGACCGGACCGAGCAGCCGCCAGCGGTCCTTGAAGAATGCGAACCAGCAGAGAGCGGCCAGCCCGACAAGCAGCGCCCACGGCGTCAGCAGAGGGGCCGCACGCAGATGCGTGCTCCAGCCAGCGACGAGATGCGCCATATCCAGCATCCGGTCGATCGACCAGCCCATGGCGCGCAGCGGCGCCTCCTCAAGTCCGAAGGGCATCAGCAGCACGGCGATCGCCGCTGCCGGCATCATGATGAAGCCCACAAGTGGCAGCGTCGCGAGGTTGCCGACGACGCCGAGCGGCGAGGTCTGCTGGAAATGATAGACCGAAAAGAGCACCGTGGCCGCACCGGCGATCAGGCTCGTGATCACGATGCCCCTGCCATAGGCCCAGACATGGCTGAGGAAGCTGGCGTTCCTCGCCTGCTCCACCCTGAGATTTTCGTACGCGCCGACCAGCGCCACGACGGCGGCGAAACTGAGCTGGAAGCTCGGGCGGAACACACTCGACGGATCGGTGGCAATCACGATCAGGCCCGCGAGCGCGACGTTGCGCATGGTGATGGCGCGGCGTCCGACCAGAACGGCGCCGAAGACCAGCAGGATCATCAGCGTCGAGCGCAAGGCCGCGACGTTGCCGCCGGAGATGCCGTAGTAGAACAGCGCCGAGAGCATACCGCCCGCCGCCGCGACCCGCTTGACCGAAACATACCGGCCGAGGCCGGTAAACCCCGCGAGGAGCAGCCGCAACACCCAGAAGACCCCACCGGCGACGATCGTCAGGTGGAGCCCGGAGACCGACAGCACATGCGCTATGCCGGCCGTGGCCATGGCGGTGCGAGCATCGTCGGTCACTTCGCTCTGGTCGCCGTTGATGATCGCGCGGGCCACGCCCCCCGACGGCTCGGGCAGCACGGCATCGATCTTCGCTGCAATGCCTTGCCGGATGCTGTCGATCAGCCGGGCAGGCTCCGATGGATTGCCCGAGGAAACGAGGGCCGGCGGCTTGATGGAATTGCCATAGGCGCCGATGCCATCGAAATAGGAATGGAACTGTGTGTCGAACCCGCCCGGATAGACGGGGCCCGGCACCGGTGCGAAACGAAAGCGCCCCTCGATGACATCCCCGGGCGCCAGCGTTGGCCCGCCTTTTACCAGCAGGCGCGCTCGCCGCACCGGAAGCGGCCGGTCGCCGTGGGTGGGGGCGATCACGGAAACGATAACCCGCTCTGCACCCGGAGTTCCGCTCACGATTTCGTCGACCTGCGCTCGGTAGCTGCCATATATCGGCCGGTCGAGCATCGGTGTGCCCAACAGCGCGCCATGGATCGGAAACAGGCAAAAGCCCAGCCAGAAGGCGGCCAGACAGGCGACCAAGCGGATGGCGGCGAGCGATGCGCTGGCAATCAGGCCAAGTACGGCGATGACGATGCTACCGAAGATCAGGGCCGCCGGCGACAAATCCTCGGGCAGCTCGAAACACGCGATAAGGCCAGCGATCATCGCGAAGGGAAGAAGCACGATCAGGCGCCGGCCTTCGAGCGCAACGCCAAGGCTCGACAGCAGTCCGTGGGGCCGCCCGGCGGCGCGGCCGACGGCGACCGCAACAGGCGGCGGGGCTGATTTGAGCCGCGGCGCCGGTGCGACAAGATCGCCGGTTTCGAGGGTGTCCGCCATGAGCCCCCTCGCCCTTGCGATCCCCAAGGGCCATGCTACACACGGCGCCCGTTAGCCGCCAAGGATCCTGATGCCTCAGCCTGGAAAGACCGTCGTTACCCGTTTTGCGCCGTCGCCGACCGGCTACCTGCACATCGGCAGCGCTCGAACTGCGCTGTTCTCGTGGGCGTATGCGCGCCACCAGCGGGGCAAGTTCCTGCTGCGCATCGAGGATACCGACCGCGAGCGATCGACAGAGGCGGCGGTCCAGGCAATCTACGACGGGCTCCGTTGGCTGGGCCTGAACTGGGATGGCGAGCCCACGCTGCAGTTTTCCCGCGCCAACCGGCACGCCGAGATCGCCAACGAGCTCCTGGCCCGGGGCCAGGCCTATTACTGCTACTGTTCCCCCGAGGAACTGGCCGAGATGCGGGAGACGGCGCGCGCCAAGGGCCTTCCCCCCCGCTACAACGGCTACTGGCGCGACCGCGACCCGTCTGAAGCGCCCAAAGGCGTCGCGCCGGTCATTCGCATCAAGGCGCCCCTGTCGGGCGAGATCGTCGTCCACGACCACGTGCAGGGTGAGGTCGTGTTCAAGACCGAAAACCTGGATGACTTCATCATCCTGCGCTCGGACCGCACGCCGACCTACATGCTGGCCGTTGTCGTCGACGATCACGACATGGGCGTCACCCACATCATCCGCGGCGACGACCATCTGACCAACGCGGCGCGCCAGATCATCATCTACAACGGGATGGGCTGGGACGTGCCCGAGATGGCGCATATCCCGCTGATCCACGGGCCGGACGGCGCCAAACTGAGCAAGCGCCATGGCGCGCTCGGCGTCGGCGCTTACCGGCAGATGGGCTACCTTCCCGAGGCGATGCTCAACTATCTCGCCCGCCTCGGCTGGAGCCATGGCGACGACGAGCTGTTCTCGGTCGAGCAGATGATCGAGTGGTTCTCGCTCGAAGGCCTCAACAAGGGCGCTGCGCGCTTCGATTTCGTGAAGCTCGAGAACGTCAACGGCCACTATATCCGCGAGAGCCAGCCGGCCCACCTTTATGGCGTAATGGTCGACACGGCCAAGGAGATCGGCCGCGACCGCGATCACGCCGGGCTCGTGGACAACGAGGCGACCGTGCTCGCCGCCCTGCCCGAGCTGCAACCCCGCGCCAAGACAGTACTCGAGCTCATCGATCTCGCCCAGTTCATCTACGCCGTCCGACCCATCGAGATCGACAGCAGCGCCAGCGAGCAGCTCACCACCGAGGCGCGCGCGATGCTGGCCGGTGCGAAGACCGTTCTAGAGCAGCTTTCCGACTGGACGGTGCCAGCGATTGACGCGGCGATCCGTGCCTTCGCCGAGGCACGCAGCCTGAAACTGGGCAAGGTGGCCCAGCCGCTCCGTGCTGCCCTTACCGGCCGCACCGTTTCGCCGGGCATTTTCGAGGTCATGGTGCTGATCGGTAAGGCCGAAAGCCTCGCACGCATTGGTGATCAGGCGATCGCCTGAACGCCCCGCAAATAGGTCAGCGATGTTCACCCATCTGTTGCAGGGATGGGCCAAATACCCTATGCCATCTGACATCTTTCCCTGCCACGTTTTCGACTCCGGCACGTTCCCTCCATCCGCCGGCGCCGCTAGGAGAATGTGAATGCCCGAAACCAAAGCCAAACTTTCGATCGGTGACAAATCCTATGAGTTTCCGATCCTTACGGGCACCGTCGGTCCGCAGGTGATCGACATCCGGGCGCTCTACGGGCAGACCGGCATGTTCACCTACGATCCCGGGTTCACCTCGACGGCGGCGACCGACAGCACCATCACCTATATCGATGGCGACAAGGGCGAACTGATGTATCGGGGCTACCCGATCGACCAGCTGGCCGAAAAATCCAACTTCCTCGAGGTCTGTTACCTGCTGCTCTACGGCGAGCTTCCCGACAAGGCGCAGCTCAAGGACTTCGACCAGCGCGTCACCAAGCACACGATGCTGCACGAGCAGATGCACCTGTTCTTCCGCGGCTTCCGCCGCGACGCCCATCCGATGGCGGTGGTCTGCGGTGTGGTCGGCGCCCTTGCCGCGTTCTATCACGACTCGACCGACATCACCGACCCCGTGCAGCGCGAGATCGCCTCGATCAGGCTGATCGCGAAGATTCCGACGATCGTTGCCATGGCCTACAAGTACTCGGTCGGTCAGCCGTTCGTGTACCCCAGGAACGACCTCGACTACGCCAGCAACTTCCTCAACATGTGCTTCTCGGTGCCGGCCGAGGAGTACAAGGTCAATCCGGTCATCGCCCGGGCGATGGACCTGATCTTCATCCTGCACGCCGATCACGAGCAGAACGCCTCGACCTCGACGGTGCGCCTCGCCGGGTCGTCGGATGCCAATCCTTTCGCCTGCATCGCGGCGGGCGTGGCCTGCCTCTGGGGCCCGGCGCATGGCGGCGCCAACGAGGCGGCGCTCAACATGCTCAAGCAGATCGGCACGCCCGACAAGATTCCGGAGTTCATCGACCGGGTGAAGGACAAGTCCTCAGGCATACGCCTCATGGGCTTCGGCCACCGCGTATACAAGAACTACGACCCGCGCGCCAAGGTCATGCAGGAAACCTGCAAGCGGGTGCTCGAGGAGCTCGGCGTCGAGAACAACCCGCTGCTGCAGGTGGCGCAGCAGCTCGAGCACATCGCGCTCACCGACGACTATTTCATCTCGCGCAAGCTCTATCCGAACGTCGATTTTTACTCGGGCATCATCCTCGAGGCGATCGGCTTCCCGACCTCGATGTTCACCGCCATCTTTGCCCTGAGCCGGACCGTCGGCTGGATCGCGCAGTGGAAGGAAATGATCGCCGACCCGCAGAAGAAGATCGGCCGCCCGCGGCAGCTCTACCACGGCTCGCCGGCGCGCGATTACGTACCGCTGTCGGCACGCAAATGAGCGAGGACGCGCTCCGCCGGATCCGTCAGGGGCGCCTCGGGCGCCCCTTTCTCCATGCCCGCCCGGATGCGGGCGAAGCCGGCCCGCTGCACGTCGATCCGGCTGTCGTTCGCAAGTAGCTCTTCCAGCGTCGTCACCACATCCATGGCGCGTGGCTTGAGGTCGAGAATCTCGGGCACCAGAGCGCTGCCGTAGAGAATGTTGGGCAGCGAGGCGAAGCGCACCTTATACTTGAGGGCCCGGCTCGCCTGCGCACGCTCGGCGACATAGGTCGTGACCATCGGCGTACCGGATAGCGCGAGCTCGAGAGTCACCGTGCCGGTGACAGCAACGGCGGCGACCGCCTCGGCGAATGCCTTCCACTTTGCACTGGTGGAACTCGTCACGAACACCGGCACGTCCCACGTCCGCACCACGTCGAGCACCCGCTCCTCCTCGGCCTTGGGCGTCGGCAAGACGAAATCGGTGATCCGCGGGTGCTTGCGCAGCGTCGTCGCCACCACCTCCATGACAGGGAGATGGCGCCGCAACTCGCCCGGCCGGCTGCCCGGCAGCAGCAGCGGGCCCTTCTCGGGCTGGGTCGCGCGGAGCGACGTATGCCCTAGCGCCGGATGCCCGACATAGGTGGTGAGCGGCCCGTCGAGCTTGCGCATCACGGCGGGCTCGAATGGCAGCACCGCGAGGACCTCGTTGAACAGCGGCTTCAGTGTCGGCGCGCGCTCGGGCTTCCAGGCCCACACGGCGGGAGAGACGTAAAGGATGATCTGCCCGGCGTATCCAGCCTGGCGCAGCCGCTGTGCGACCATCTGGCAGAACACCTGGGAGTCGATAAGGACCAGAACGTCGGGCCTGGCTTCGAGGATGGCGTTCGCGGTCTGCCGGATGCGCCACAGCAACAGCGGCGCCCGCATCAGCACGTCCTTGACGCCCATCACGGAGAGATCGCTCATCGGGTAGAGCGACCGGAGGCCCTCGCCTTGTAACGCATCGCCGCCGACGCCGCTGAGTTGAACCTGGCGGTGCGTCCGAAGACGCCGCACCAGGTCGGCGCCGATCCGATCGCCGGACGGCTCGCCGGCCACGATGAAAAGCCGGATCGGATCAGCCATGCTTCAATCCGACGACCGTGATGCCGCGGGTGTCCGCCTCGCGCTCGATGGCGGCGCGATCGAGCAGAAGTGTGTTGCGGGCTTCGAGGACCACCACCGACACACCGGCCGCCGCCGCGTTGACCACAGTGTTCGAACCAATGGCCGGTAAATCGACAAAACTCGGCTGCTTCGGCTTTTTGGCCTTGGCCAGGATCAGTGGGAGACCGCTGTTGCCGGCAAGCCCTCGCGCGCGAAGTTCGGCGGCACGGAGCAGCAGTGCATCGGTGCCGCCGGTGTCCTCGGCCGCGATCGGCCGATTGCCGGACACGATCACCGACTGGCCGAGGTCGACAGCGCCGACGGCGCGGGCAACCGCGAGCGCGCGCTGCGCTGACGCGGTCAACGCCGGATCGAGCGGCGGACCGGCGATATGTCCTTCGGGCGCCAGCAGGTCCGGCGCGATCTCGTGGACACCCACGAGCTTGATGCGGTTTACGCGGCAGAACATGAGGATCATGCCCGCGAGCCCGATATCTCCGGCCACGCGCGCCACCTTGCCGGCAAGACCGAAAGCCTTGGCGATGCCCTCACGCTCCGCGTCGGAGATGTGGACGCCGCCCGCCATCACCAGATGCGTGGTCTTGTGCGCCTTGACCGCCGCGATCAGCTCGGAGGCCTGGGCGAGCGTCAGATGCGTGGCCCCATCGAGGTCGCCGCGGCCGACGATGTCGATCACCTCCAAGGTGTCGCCACGCTGCCGCACTGCCGCTGCAACCAGCGGGGCAAGCAGGCCTGACCCTGCGATGAGGGTCACCCGGCGCATGTCACTCGTCGTCGTGCCCGTTCCTGGGCAGGGTCAGCGGATGGTCCTTGGCTTCGATGATGAATTTCACCACGTCCTGGACCAACTCGTCGTTCGGGAAAATTGCGGCGGCATCGTCGACCCGCTCCCGCAGCGTGCCCTCGGACGCAAAGATCATGCGGTAGGCGGTGCGCAGATTGTGGATAGCCTCGCGGTCGAAGCCGCGGCGCTTGAGCCCGACGAGGTTGAGACCTGACAGTTCGGCCGGATTGCCCGTCGCGGTGCCATATGGAATGAGGTCGCGTTCGAGCTTGCTGAGCCCCCCGACAAAGGCGTGCGAGCCGACGCGGACGAACTGCGTGGCGCCCGAATAGCCGCTCATGATCACGTAGTCGCCAATGGTGCAGTGTCCGGCAAAAGTGACGTTGTTCGACAGCACGCAGTTATTGCCGATGTGGCAGTCATGTCCGATGTGAACGCCGATCATGATCAGGCAGCGATCGCCGATCCGGGTGACCATACCGCCCCCAGCAGTGCCAGGGCTGATCGTGACGTGCTCGCGAATGGTGGTATCTGCGCCGATCTCCAGTGTTGATGGTTCGCCGGCGTATTTGAGGTCCTGCGGCCGGTGTCCGATCGAGGCGAATGGGAAGATCTTCGAACGTGGGCCGATCCTCGTGCGCCCGGTCACGACGGCATGCGACAGCAATTCCACATTGTCGCCGAGCTCAGTGTCAGAACCGACGATGCTGTAGGGGCCGATCGTGACGCCCTCGCCGAGCCTGGCGCCCGGCTCGACAATGGCCGTCGGGTGGATGTCGGTCATCAATGGTCCCCGACCATCACCATGGCGCCGACCTCGGCCTCGGCGATCAGCGTCTCACCGACCATCGCCCGGGCCTCGTACCAACCCATGGCGCTGCGGCGGCGGATCTTCCTGATGTGGTACTCGATGACATCGCCTGGCCGGGCGGGCTTGCGGAACTTACATTTGTCGACGGTGACCATGTAGACGATGTGCTGGCCCTCGGTCTTGTCGGCGGCAATAGCAATCGCTCCCGCCGTCTGCGCCATGCCCTCGATGATCAGCACGCCGGGAAAGACCGGGTTGCCGGGGAAATGCCCCTGGAAGATCGGCTCATTGACGCTGACGTTCTTGATGCCGATGGCTGAATTGTCGCCGTCAACCTCGATGATCCGGTCGATCATCAGGAAGGGGTAGCGATGCGGCAGGCATTTGAGGATAGCATCGATATCCATCGTCTCAAGCGTGCGCGTGGCCGTTTCCGGCGTTGCCTCGGTCCTAGCGTCCACTTTCGCCCCTTTTGTTCAAGCGCCTGAGCGTGGCGACTTCGCGCCGCCAGTTGCGTACATCCTGCGCCGGAAAACCCGCCAGCCCCGACCCGGGCGGGAAGCTCTTGGTCACAGCCGAGCCGGCAGCCAAAACACTGCCCCGGCCAATGGTCAAGTGGCCACTGGTGGTGGCGCGAGCGCCCATCATGACGCTGTCTTCGAGCACGGTGGACCCTGCAAGCCCCGACATCCCGGCAATCAAGCAGTTCCGGCCAATCCGGCAATTATGGCCGATCTGCACGAGGTTATCGATCTTGGTGCCCTCGCCGATCACCGTGTCGCCCAGGGCGCCGCGATCAACCGCCGAATTGGCGCCGATCTCGACCCGGTCCTGAATGATGACACGGCCAAGCTGCGGAATCTTGCGATTGGTGATGCCGTGGTCGAGCCAGCCGAAGCCTTCCGAGCCGATCCGCGAGCCCGCATGCAGCACCACGTTGTTGCCGAGGTGCGCACACTCGATGCTGACATTGGACGCGATGGTACAGTTGCGACCGATGGTAACGCCGGCACCGACCACCGTGTTCGGGCCGATCACCGTGCCCCGGCCGATCTCGACGCCGGGGCCGAGCACGACTCCTGGACCGATGCGGACGTCGGTCTCGCTCACCGGTGGAGCGTCGTGGGGACCGAGCAGGCCGAGCACACTGGTGCGGGTGCTCTGCGGGTAAAGCCGCTCGAGGAGATCGACGAACAGCAGGTGCGGATTTCTGTGGACGATGCCGATGCTGTGCGCCGGCACATCGCTCAGAAGCTCGGCCGACACGATGACGACCCCGGCTTCGGTGTCGCGCAGGGCATCGCGGTACTGGGCCTGCGCCGCCAGAGCGAGGTGCTCGGGACCGGCAAGGGCGAGTTCCTCGGCTCCCGAGATGGTCGGGCCGTCGCCGTCGAAGGCGTCGGAGGTGACGCCCGCAGCGGCAAGCAGCGCGCCGAGCGACGCGGGTCCGGTGAAATTATGAAAGCGGGTATCGACCATGCTGAACGCTGGAATGGCAGGGGCCGCGGGCAAGCCGCCCACGGCCCCTGAATTTTTCATGCCACCTGGATCAGAGCAAGGTCTGCAGGGTCAGGCCAACATAGCTCGTCTTGTCGCCGTTCGCCTTGTTGAGCGGGAAGGCAAGATCGCCACGCAGCGGGCCGAAGGGCGAGTCCCACAGGATCGAGGCCCCGATCGAGCTCTTGAGGGCCGCATCCGTGCCCGCGTCGATCGGCACACCCGAGGCGCCCGCGCCGCTGATGACCGCCGCGTCGGCCCAGACCGCGCCACGCAGGCCATAGGTCTCAGGCAGCATCGGCACCGGGAACGTGACTTCCGCGCTGGCGCCCGCATAGGCGGTATAGCCCAGGGCCTGGCCGCCACTGCGCGGCCCCATCCCCTGCACCTGGAAACCGCGGACCAGCGTCTGGCCGTAGTTGAAGGCCTCGACCGGATTGAGCCCGCCCGCACCGAAGCTGTTGATCATGCCGCCCTGGACTTCAAGGCTGCCCACCATGCCGGCATCCGGCAGGATCGGCATGAAGTAGCGCGCCTTGGCCTCGGTCTTGATGAAGTTGTAGCTCAGGCCGTCATACTGCTGGCTGAGGGTCGCATAGAGGCCCTCGGTCGGGTGCTTCTGATCGTCGAGCGTGTTGTAGGTCAGGCTGTAGCCGACCCAGGCCTTGTTGAGCACCTGCCCGTTCGTGAAGATCGGCGAGGCCGACGGGGCGATGGTGTCGCTGATCGTCGTCTGGTCGATACCGGTGAACAGTTGGGCCGTGAGATCACGCGTCACCGGCAGGCCGAAACGGAGCTGGCCGCCCGTCGACGTGGTGCCGTAGTAGTTGTTGGCATTCTCATCGACGATGTGGTGGTACGCATCGATCCCCGACGACACCTTGAGGCCCATGAAGTAGGGCTCGGTAAAGCTGAAATCGAGCGTCTTCCCCGCCTGGCTCGCACCCAGCGATGCCTTGATGTACTGGCCGCGGCCGAGGAAGTTGCGCTCCTCGATCGAGAGCTCTCCCAGGATACCCTCTTCGGTATCGTAGCCCGCGCTGACGCCGTAGCTGCCCGTCGACTGTTCGGTCACGGCGATGTTGAGCACGACCTTGTCCGGCGCACTGCCCTGCTCCGGCGTGATGCTGACCGCCGAGAAGAAGCCGAGCGCTTGGATGTTGGTCTTGCCCTGGGCCACGAGCGCGGGGCTGAAGGGGTCGCCTTCGGAGAAGCCCAGCTCGCGCCGGATGACGAAGTCGCGCGTCTTGGTGTTGCCGGTGATGTTGATCCGCTCGACGTAGAGGTGCTGGCCCTCGTCGATGAGGTAGGTCACGCCGATCACGCCACCGGACGGATCGCGGTCGATGCGCGGTCGCACATCCGCGAACGGATAGCCCAGATTGGTCGCCTCGACCGCCATGTCCTGCGCCGAGCGCGTCATTTCGCTGGCCGAGAAGCGGTCGCCCTGGCGGGTCCGGATGGTATTGGTCAGCGTGTTCGCATCGAGCCCCGAGATCGACGTTTCGACGCCGATCTTGCCGAACTTGTAGGCGTCGCCTTCGACGATCGTATAGGTGATGAAATACCCCTTGCGATCGGCGTTGTACTCGGCCACCGCCGAGGTCACCGCCGCATCCGGATAGCCATGATTGGCGTAGTACTGCTGGATCAGCACACGATCCTGATCCAGCTGCTCCTGCGTATAGCTGTCATCGTGCAGCAGCCAGCTGAGCCAGCCCGTCTCATGCGTCTTGATGATGGATTTCAGCGTCCAGGCGCTGATGGCGTTGTTGCCGGTGAAGTTGATCGCGGCAATGCCCACACGGCCGCCTTCATTGATCACGAACACGACGCGGTCGCGTCCGTCGCCGACCGGCTCCAGACGGGTGGTCACCTCGACGGAATTATAGCCGGCGTCCTGGTAGGCCTTCTTGATCGTTCCGATGTCTCGGTCGAGTGCCGGCTGGTCGACGGTGCCGCGATTCTCGATGTCGATCATCGCGATCAGGTTGGCGTCGGAGAAGCGCTGGTTGCCCTCGAACAGCACCGAGGCCACCACCGGATTTTCGCTGACGCGAACCACCAGAACCGAGCCCTGCATGCCGACGTTTACCGTCTTGAACAGTCCAGTCGCCTGCAGCGCATCGACCGAGGCGCTGATCTTGCCCGCCGTCGCCTCATCGCCGACCTTGAGCGCCAGATATTTGATGACGGCGGAGGTATCGACCTGCTTGTTGCCGATCACCGTGATCTTGCTGACTGTCGCCGCCTGCGCGGCTTCGACCCCCAAGAGCGCGCCCCCGACGCCCATTGGCGCCAAGAACAGGAGCGCAAGCGCCAAGAGAGCACTGCGCAGCAGCCTGGTGGGATCGATCATGATTCTAACTGCCTCTCACGAAAGCCGAAGAATCGCCGCGCGAGCGACCCCAGCTAACTCCAGGTCGAAGCATTTACTGGTTTTTTAACCAAGGGCAAGCTGCAAGGGCATTCTGCGTTAGCAAAAGCTTGGCCCGCGTGCATTTGCGCAACACCCCGAAAACCAAGGTTAACAAATACTTAGTGCAGGACCTCCGACTCAGCCGGAATAGGCAGGTACATCGGCGACGCGGCCCCTTTTTCGAGCCCGTTCTGGCGCCTCAGGAGACGTGCCTGAGCGCCTCGAGGAGCGTGTCGTTGAGGAGGGTGAAGATCATCAGGCTACCGACGATCGCAAACCCCACCCGGAACCCGATTTCCTGCGCCTTCTGGCTGAGGGGGCGGCCCCGGATGGCCTCGATGACGTAGTAAAGCAGATGACCGCCGTCGAGCACCGGCACCGGCAGCAGGTTGAAAATGCCGATGTTGAGCGACAGCAGCGCGGCGAGGTTGATGAGGGCGACGATCCCCAGGGTCGCGACCTCGCCGGAAACCTTTGCGACCTTCACGGGGCCGCCGAGTTGCTCGACGTCGCCGCGGCCGACGAAGAAATCGCCCAGGAACGCCACCGTCCGCTCGACGATGAAGCGAATGTCCTCGGTCGTCATGCCGACGGCCTCGACCGGATTGGGCCGGTAGAGGGTCACGTCGGTCTGGTCGACGTTGCGGCTGACGCCGATCCGGCCGATGCGCTGCGGATTGCCGAACTGGTCGGTCTCGGTGGCGATTTCAGGCGTGAGCACGATCGATTTGTCAGCCCCGTTTCGCTCGAGAACGATGGTGACCGCCCGGCCGGGCGCCGTCGAGATCAGGCGCTGGAAGTCCTCAAAGCCGCGAACATCGAACCCGTCGACCGAAAGGATCTTGTCACCGGCCTGGAGCCCGGCCTCCTGCGCGACACCTCCGGCCACCACGTCGCTGATCACCGGCGGGATGGTGTAGCGGCCAAAACCCAGCAGCAGCGCGTAGAGGACAAGGAAGGTGAACAGGACGTTGGCGGCCGGCCCTGCGGCGACCACCGCGATGCGCTGCCAGACGTTCTTGTTGACGAACAGCCGCCGCTGATCCTCGGCCGGAAGAGCGGCCACGAGCTCGGGATCGGGCATGCTGGCGGCGTTCATATCGCCCACGAATCGTACGTATCCGCCGAGCGGAATCATCGAGATCTTCCAGCGGGTGCCGTGCCGGTCGTTGAAGCCGACCAATTCGGGGCCGAAACCCAGCGAGAAGGTCTGGATGGCGATGCCGTTCCAGCGCGCCACGAGGTAGTGGCCCATTTCGTGGACGAAGACGATAACGGTCAGAACCACGATGAAGGCGGGAACGGCGTAGAGGACCGGCAGGCTGAGGAAGGACAGTTTAGCGCTCCTGGAATGAGCAAAACGCTAGGCAGCGATTGCGGTCACAGTTGGACATCAGGCGGGTCGCACGCAAGACTTTGCACGATCACCAGTTAAGGAACCCGCCGGAAACGTTGCCGATCCCCCCGTGAATCAGACCGATCAGGAACAGCAGGAGGACACCGAAGGTGACGCTGTCGAGCCGGTCCATGAAACCGCCATGCCCCGGAATGATGTCTCCCGAGTCCTTGACCCGGAACACCCGCTTGATGGCGCTCTCGGTCAGATCGCCCACCTGCCCGATGATCCCGAGGACAGCGGAAAAGCCCAGCCCGTAGCCCCATGGCGAATGGGTGAAGATGATCCAGTAGAGCGTGCCAGCGAGCGTGCCGATCACCCAGCCTCCGATCGATCCCGCCCAGGTCTTGGCCGGCGAGATCGCCGGCGCCAGTTTCGGCCCGCCGATCACCCGGCCCACGAAGTAGGCCCCGGTATCGTTGAACGCGATGACGATGCCGAGATACCAGCCGGCCACGATCCCCGCCGGCCCGTAGCCACGCATTGCGAGCACGGCGACGAGCACGACGCCGAAAAAAATCAGCCCGCCGACGCGCCAGGGCAGCACCGCCCTGTCCCCGAAGGTTGCGACGAGGAGCGCGAGGGCGATGAGCGCCACGATCCCCAGCCAGCCGAATGTCGGATAGGCAATCGCGGCGAGCGCCAGGAGCGCGATCATCGCCATGCCGAGCGGAGCGAGCGGCTTCAGCGTCACCATCTGCTCCCACTCCCGGTAGGTGATGCCGAAGACGATGGCGGCGAGGATGGCAAAGACGTAGCCACCGAAATAGAGGCCCGTCGCGATCACGGCCACGATCACCGCCGCCGACAGCAGCCGCGGTCCCAGATCGTGCCACGACGGTCCGGAACGGCCAGGCTCCGCGGCCGGTGGATCGGGCGCCGTCACTGCCTGGCCTCAACGCCTCCGTAGCGGCGCTCCCGGCCGGAGTAATCTTCCAGCACCCGGACGAAAGCGGCCTCGTCGAAATCCGGCCAGTTTTCCTCGACGAACACGAACTCGGAATAGGCGCTCTGCCAGAGCAGGAAATTGCTGACCCGCTGCTCGCCGCTGGTCCGGATGATGATGTCCGGATCCGGCATGCCGGCGGTGTAGAGCGACCGGCCGATAGTGTCCTCGGTGATGTCTTCGGGCTTGAGCCGGCCCGCGGCCACCAGAGAGGCGATGCGGCGCACGGCCTCGGCGATCTCGGCCTTGCCGCCGTAGTTGAAGGCCACCTGGAGCTTGAGGCCGGTATTCATCGCGGTGGTCGCCTCGACCTCGGCGATGAGCCGGCGCAGGCTGTCGTCGAGCCCCTCGCGCGAGCCGATGATCTTCACCCGCACATTGTTGCGATGCAGTTTTTCGAGATCGGAGGCGACGAAGCGCCGGAGCAGGCCGAAAATGAAGCTGATCTCGTCCTTCGGCCGGGTCCAGTTCTCCGACGAGAAGCTGAACACGGTGAGGTAGCCGACGCCGTAGTTGATGCAGTTCTCGACCATCGTGCGCAGCGCCTTGACGCCGGCGACGTGGCCTTCGGTCCTGGGCTTGCCGCGAGCCTTGGCCCAGCGGCCGTTGCCATCCATGATCACCCCGATATGCGCCGGTATGCGCAACTCCGGATGGGCTGCGGCACGCGGCTGGGAAGCGGGTTCACTGGCCATGGCGGGTCCCGGTTAAACCAGACTCTGCAGGTTAGACCTGCATGATTTCCTGTTCCTTAGCGGCCAGAACCTGGTCGACTTCGGCAATGGCGGCATCGGTCGCCTTCTGCACCAAGTCGGATTTGGCCCGGCTGTCGTCCTGGCTCATGGCGCCGTCTTTTTCGAGCTTCTTGAGCAGGTCCATGCCGTCGCGCCGGATGTGGCGGATGGCGACGCGCGCCTGCTCGGCGTAGTTGTGCGCGACCTTGGTGAGATCGCGGCGGCGCTCCTCGTTGAGCTCGGGCAGCGGCACGCGGATGGTCGCGCCTTCCGTTGCCGGATTGAGGCCGAGACCGGAATTGCGGATGGCCTTGTCGACCGCCTGCGCCATCGAACGGTCCCAGACCTGCACCGAAAGCAGCCGGGCCTCCGGTACGGTGACCGTGGCCACCTGATTGAGCGGCATCTTGGTCCCGTAGGCCTCGACCATGACGGGTTCGAGGAGGCTCGCGCTGGCGCGTCCGGTGCGCAGGCCCGTCAACTCGTCACGCAGCGAGGCGATCGACTTCTGCATCCGGGTCTTCATCTCGTCGAGCGAGAATGTGGGGATCTGGGGCATGATAAGCTCCTTATTTCCTGGGGCTGCCGACCAGCGTCGAGCGAACCTTGCCGCTCAGTACGCCCATCAGCCCCTCTTTGTCGTCGAGTGAATAGACCAGTATCGGCAGCCCGTTGTCGCGCGCAAGCGCGAACGCCGCCGTATCCATGACCTTGAGGTTGCGCGCAATGACTTCGTCGTAACTGACGGTTTCGTAGCGCTGGGCCTTCGGATTCTTCTTGGGGTCTTCGGTATAGACGCCATCGACCTTGGTGCCCTTGAGCAGAACGTCGCAGTCGAGCTCAATGGCGCGCAAGGCACCGGCGGTGTCGGTGGTGAAGAACGGATTGCCCGTGCCACCGCCCAGGACGATCACATAGCCGTCGTCGAGTGCGGCCTTTGCAGCGCGGGCCGTGTAGGTGTCCGCAACCGAGGGCATCGTCGTCGCGCTGAAGACTTTGGACTTGGTGCCTTGCCGGGAAATCTCGCTCGAGAGCGCCAGTGCATTGATGACGGTGCCCAACGTGCCCATCATGTCGGCCGTCACGCGATCGGCACCGCCGGCCGCCGCCGACATGCCCCGGATGATGTTGCCGCCGCCGGGGACGATGGCGATCTGCACACCTGACTTGGCCGCGTCGACGATCTGCCGCGCAGTGGCCTCGAGATTGACCATCTCGATGCCGAAACTCTGGTCACCGGCGAGGACTTCGCCCGAGACCTTGAGGAGGATGCGCTTATACGTGGTTTTGGCCATGGGCGCCCCTCGTCTGGATTGGCCGCGCGACCGATTCCCGCGGCGGCGAGAGGTTTAGACCATATCCCGCCGGGTAAACAGGCCGGCCTCGTGCAGTAAGTGCTTATTTCCGCGCAGCGTTTTTATGCAGGCGGAGGGTGATCGGCCGGTCCCGCAGGACCGGCCGGTTGCAGATTACTCGGCAGCTTTCGGCTTCACGCCGGAGGTCGCCGCGACCTCGGCTGCGAAGTCGGTTTCCTGCTTCTCGATGCCCTCGCCCAGAGCGTAGCGCACGAAGCTCGTGACCTTGATCGGCGCACCGGCCTCTTTCTCGGCCTTGGCAACGATGTCCTTCACCTTGCTCTCGCCGTCGATGACGAAGGTCTGGGCCAGCAGCGTCGATTCCTCGAAGAACTTGCGCACACGGCCTTCCACCATCTTGGCGATGACCTCGGCCGGCTTGCCGGTCTCCTTGGCCTGCTCGGTGTAGATCTCGCGCTCCTTGGCCACGATCGCCGGATCGATGTCGTCGGGCGAGACCGAGAGCGGGTTGGTGTTGGCGATGTGCATCGCGAGCTGCTTGCCGAGGCCGGCGAGCACGTTCTTGTCGCCGGTCGATTCGACGCCCACGATCACACCGAGCTTGCCCATGCCGGGCTTGACGGTGTTGTGGACGTAGGAGCCGACCACGCCGTCCTTGACCTCGATCACGGACGAGCGGCGCAGGTTCATGTTCTCGCCGATCTTGGCGATGGCGTCGGTGAGCTCGGCCGCGACCGAGCGGCCGGTGCCGGGGAACGGCATCTCGGCCAGCTTTTCGATCGATCCCTTCGCCTCGAGCGCGAGCTTGGCGACGTTGCCGACGATACCCTGGAACTGATCGTTCCGGGCGACGAAATCGGTCTCGGAGTTCACCTCGACGATCGCCGCCTTGGTGCCCTCATTGGCGACGCCGACGAGGCCCTCGGCTGCGACGCGGCCGGCCTTCTTGGCCGCCTTGGCGAGACCGCGGGTGCGCAGCCAGTCGACCGCGGCTTCCATGTCGCCGCCGGTCTCCTCGAGCGCCTTCTTGCAATCCATCATCCCCACGCCGGTCGACTCGCGGAGCTCTTTGACCTGCTGTGCAGTGACTGCCATTTCGATCACCTTTCATGCGACCCCACGTCATATGGGGCCGCGCCTATCGATTGAAAATGAAGCTGCCGTGACCGGCGGCTTACTCGGCGGCGAGCGTCGGCTCTTCCGGCGCAACCTCGGCCGCGCCGAGATCGGCGCCACGGCCGGCGGACGAACGGGAAATGCCGTCGATCGCCGCCTTGCTGACGAGGCTGCAGTAGAGCTCGAGGGCCCGGGCCGCATCGTCGTTGCCCGGAATCGGGTAATCGACGGTATCGGGATCCGAGTTCGAATCGATGATCGCGATCACCGGAATACCGAGACGCCGCGCTTCCTTGATGGCGTTGGCTTCCTTGTTGGTGTCGATCACGAACAAGAGGTTCGGAAGGTTCCCGAGGTCCTTGATGCCGCCCAGGTCGCGCTCGAGGCGCTCACGCTCGCGGTCGAGCAGCAGGCGTTCCTTCTTGGTCAGACCTTCGGCGCCGTCCGCGACCTTGGCCTCGAGCTCGCGCAGGCGATTGATCGACTGCGAAATGGTCTGCCAGTTGGTCAGCGTGCCGCCGAGCCAGCGGGAGTTGACGTAGTACTGCGCCGACTGGCGGGCAGCTTCAGCAACGAGCGGCGCCGCCTGGCGCTTGGTGCCCACGAACAGCACGCGGCCGCCTTCGGCCACGGTGTCCGAGACGAGCTGCAGCGCCCGCTGCAGGGCCGGCACGGTCTGGCCGAGATCGAGGATGTGGATGTCGTTGCGCACGCCGAAAATGTAGCGCTCCATCTTCGGGTTCCAGCGATGCGACTGGTGGCCGAAATGGACGCCGGCTTCGAGCAGCTGGCGCATGGAAAAATCTGGCAATGCCATGAGAGGCGTATCCTTTCCCGGTTGAGCCTCCGCGAAGCGATGGAGCCGTTCGGCACCGGGTGGAGCGCTTAAGGTCAGCGCGCCGGCTTCGCGTGTGAATTACGCCGGACCTCCCGGCGCGCCGCGGATATAGGGGAATCGCCCTCAAAGTGCAAGGCGGGCAGCCGAAAGCATCCGGTCGCCCGGTTTCGGCTGAAATGCCGCAGAACGTTGCGGCATGGCGAGGCCCCGTCCCCGGAGCGGGTAGTCCGCGTTATTGAGGCCGGAGCCTCGCCACGCTGCCGGGGTGGATTCAGGCATACGCCGCATGGAGGGCAGGAGAACTGTGCTCCTACCTCGGCTCCTGCATTGGCCCACCACGGGACGACTCCCGTGATCCCCGACACTCCCGCCAGCCGTTCGTCGCGACTTCGCAACCAGCGAAAGTGGAAGCACTATAGCACAGCCCGAAAAGGGCTGGATTGATGTGTCAAAAATGATGGGTAAGGCGTTGGCGGGATTGAGGAAGGCGCGGGCATAGATGTGCTGGTGGGCTCCCGTCGAACCCTCGGAGTCCTGACTGCAAGCTGTTGAAGCTAATTCAGCCGCACATCCACGACGCCGTCGAAACTCTTGATCGCACCGGCCAGCGCCGGGTTGATCTGCCAGCCGCCGCCGATGTCGACTTCGTAGAGCTTGCGGCCCTGCTCGCGGGCGACGACGAAGGTGATGCGGCCGTTGCCGCCGGGCTTCAGTTGCGCCTTGATCGACGTGAGGCACCCGACGTCGCTGGCCTCGATCTCGAGGCTCTTGCCGACCTTCTGGGTGGCCTCGTCGATGAGCTGGCAGGACTGGATGCGAAGGCTCACGCCGTCGTCGCGTTCCTCGCCCTCGACGCCGATGATGACGCTGGCGCCCGACTGCAGCATGGGCCCGTATTTCTGCACGTCCTCGGAAAAGCCGATGACCTCGTAGCTGCCGGTCTGGTCGGACAACGTCACGATCATCATCGGCGTGCCCTTCTTGGTGCGCCGGTCGTTGCGGCTGACGACGGTGCCGGCAAGCTTGCGCGAGCTGCCGCCGCGGTCGCGCACCTCGGCCTCGAAGGCCTGGTAGGTGACGACGCGGAGCGCGGAAAACAGGCTCTGATAGCTGTCGAGCGGATGCGCCGAGATGTGAAAGCCGATGGCCGCGCGCTCGCGATCGAGCTTTTCCGCGAGGCTCCACGGCGCCACGTTCTGCGTCAGCCGGATCGGCTCGGGCGTATCGGCGGCGAACATGTCCATGATGCCGTCGGACTGGTTGGCGGCGGTACGCTGCGCCGTGGCGATGATGCTGTCGATGGCCGCGAAGGCCTGCTCGCGCCTGGGCACGAGGCAATCGAAGGCGCCGGCATTGACCAGGGTCTCGAGCGTGCGCTTGTTGATGATGCGCGGATCGACCCGGGTGGCGAAGTCGGCGAGGTCGCTGAACGGCGTATCGCCGCGCGCGGCAACGATGTGCTCGGCCACCGCCTGCCCCACGCCCTTGATGGCGCCGATGGCGTAGAAGATCTGTCCACCGCGGGCAGTGAAGACGGCGTCCGACGTGTTGACCGAGGGCGGCACGGTTTCGACGCCGTGCTTCTTGGCGTCTTCGCGGAATTCGTTGAGCTTGTCGGTGTTGCTCATGACGTAGGTCATCGACGCCGCCATGAACTCCTGGAAGAAGTGCGTCTTCAGGTATGCCGTCTGGTAGGTGATATAGCCGTAGGGTGCCGAGTGCGATTTGTTGAAGCCGTATTCGGCGAACTTGGCGCAGGCATCGAAGATGGTGTTGGCGAGGCCGCGGGGAATGTTGTGCTGCTTTTCCGCGCCGGTGAGGAAGCGCTCGCGCTGCGCGTCCATCTCGGCCTTGATCTTCTTGCCCATGGCGCGGCGCAACAGGTCGGCTTCGGCGAGCGTGTAGCCGGCGAGTGACTTCGCGACCTGCTGCACCTGCTCCTGGTAGGTGATGACGCCATAGGTGGGTGCGAGGATCGGCTCGAGCAGCGGGTGCAGGTACTCGACCTCTTCGTCCCCGCGCTTGCGGGCGCAATAGGTCGGAATGTTGGCCATCGGGCCGGGGCGATAGAGCGCCACCAGCGCGATGAGGTCCTCGAAACGGTCGGGCCGCATGTCGACCAGCGCCCGCCGCATGCCCGGGCTTTCCACCTGGAATACGGCGGCGACGTCGCCCTTCTTGAGCAGCTCGAAGGTCGGCGCATCGTCGATGGGGATATCGGTGAGCTCGAATTTGGTGCCGTTGCGGTTGATCATCTCGACCGCCTTCTGCAGCACCGTGAGCGTGGTGAGGCCGAGGAAGTCGAACTTGACGAGCCCCGCGGGCTCCACCCACTTCATCGAGTACTGCGTCACCGGCATGTCGGAGCGCGGATCGCGGTACATCGGCACCAGCTCGGTCAGCGGCCGCTCGCCGACCACGATGCCGGCCGCGTGCGTCGAGGCGTGGCGGTAGAGGCCCTCGAGCTTCTGGGCGATGGCAATCAGGTCGCGCACCTGCTCGTCGCTGTCGCGCATCGCCTTGAGCTGCGGCTCGATGTCGAGCGCCTGCGCCAACGTCACGGGGTTGGCGGGGTTGGCCGGGATGAGCTTGGAGATGCGATCCACCTGACCATAGGGCATTTGCAGCACGCGGCCGACGTCGCGCACCACGGCGCGCGCCTGCAATGTTCCGAAGGTGATGATCTGGGCGACCTGGCTGTGGCCGTATTTGCCCTGGACGTAGGTGATGACTTCGCCGCGCCGGTCCTGGCAGAAGTCGACGTCGAAGTCCGGCATCGACACACGGTCGGGATTGAGGAAGCGCTCGAACAGGAGGTCGTAGCGCAGCGGATCGAGGTCGGTGATGGTGAGCGAATAGGCGACCAGCGAGCCGGCGCCCGAGCCGCGGCCGGGGCCGACGGGGATGTCGTGCGCCTTGGCCCATTGAATGAAGTCGGCGACGATCAGGAAGTAGCCCGGATACTTCATCTTGATGATGACGCCGAGCTCGAACTCCAGCCGCTCCTCGTAGTCGGCGACGGAAAAGCGCTCGTCGCGGCCGTATTTGTCAAAGCGGCGCTTGAGGCCGGCATAGGCCTCGTCGCGCAGGCGCTGCGCTTCGGCGGCCATGCCCTCTTCCGCGGTCTGGCCGGGTTCGGCGGCAAAGCGCGGCAGGATCGGGCCGCGGGTGCGCGGACGGTACGAGGTGCGCTGCGCGATCTCGACGGTGTTCGCCAACGCCTCGGGCAGATCCTTGAACAGCTCCGCCATTTCGGCGCGCGACTTGAAATAGTGTTCTGGAGTGAGCTTCCGCCGTTCGGTTTGCGCCACGACGGAGCCCGCGGCGATGGCGAGCAGCGCATCGTGCGCCTCGTAGTCGCCGCGGGTGGCAAAGAACGGCTCATTGGTGGCCACCAGCGGCACACCGCGGCGGTAGGCGTAGTCGATGAGCTTCATCTCGTTCGACTGCCCGAGCGGCCGGCCATGGCGCTGCAGCTCGATGTAGAGCCGATCGCCGAACAGGCGGCGCAGCGCTTCGAGGCGCTGCTCGGCCTGGCCGTCGAGGCCCTGCGCGAAATACGGGTCGATCGCCCCCTCGAAGCCGCCGGAAAGGCACATGATGCCGGCGACGTTGTCCTCGTCGAGCCAGGCGAGCTGCGCCGCCGCCCTGCCCGCTTCGCCCTCGAGATAGGCGCGCGAGACGAGCTTCGACATGTTCCGGTAGCCGGTCTCGTTGGCGGCGATGAGCACCACGCCGCCCTTGCCGAACTGACCGCGATCGTGCCCGCGGTCGAGGATGCGCTCGGAGGCCGGCTCGAAATCCAGCGTCAGCTCGGCCCCGAGCAGCGGCTGGATGCCCTTGCCTGAAGCCTTTTCCGAAAACTCCAGCGCGCCGAACAGATTATTGGTATCGGCAATGCCCAGAGCGGGCTGCTTGTCCGCCTTGGCGAGATCGAGCAGGGCCGGCAGCTTCAGTGCGCCCTCGAGGAGCGAGTACTGCGAATGGATGTGCAGGTGAATGAAGCCGGGGCCGGATGCCATGGAATTTCCCTAGAGCAGCCGGGAGGTGGGACCAACCCGGCGGCCGTTCAATCCACAGCTCACACCACGAGTCGGCTGGCCATATCCATCCAGGCCATCGCCGCTCCGGTGAAGCCGCACAGAGCCACCAGCGCCATCGCATCCTTGAGGAAAGTCAGCATTTCCGTCTCCATTGTTTGCTGTTCGTTCTTATATGTTCTGTCTTTGTTCTCGTCCAGCAACATCGCTGTAACCGTGAATCAATCGTAAATGGAGGGCGGCGACGGGGTCATCGGGTGGACCGACGAAGCAGGCGACCATGCCCTGCCCTTTGTCTCCGCGCGCGGTGGCACATCCCCGGCGCGTGCCGTCGCGGCCGATGACAGGCTGACCGCCGACGAGGCGTTCTGGCTGGCGTCGCAGGGAACCGCGATCGTCTGGGCCGGCGACTACCACAACGCCCGGCAACTGCTGCAGGCGCTCGGCCGGCGGGTGGACAAGCGCAAGAGGGGGTTGCCACCCGTCGAGGAGCCGGCGGCGCGGTTCAATGCCGTGCGCATGCAGCAGGCGCAGCGCGCCAACCTGCTGGGACTGCTGCTGGTGCCGGTTGCGGGCGACGCGGTGCCGCTGCGGCGCGCACCGGACATCCGGGCAGCGCTGAACGAGGCCCTGCCGAAGCGTCCGGCGCAGGTCCTGCTGCCGCTGCGTGACCTGCTGGCGTTCATCAGTGCGCACGAATGGCGCAAGAACGGCGTGGCGATCAGGGCCCTACAGGGAGCCAAGATCCACCCGCATTTCGGGGTCTTTCCCCCGACGCGGCAGGACTACGTCGACCTCGTGGGCCGGGCGCCGCTGCCGGCGGGCGATGTCGCGTTCGACCTCGGCACGGGCAGCGGCGTCCTGGGCGCGGTGCTGCTGCATCGCGGCGTGCCGCAGTTGGTCGCGACCGACACCGCACCCGCAGCTCTGGCCTGCGCGGCGGACAATTTCGCGCGGCTGGGGGTCGCTGATCGGGTGACGATCATCGGCAACAGCTTGTGGCCCGAGGGCAAGGCGAGCCTCGTGGTCTGCAACCCGCCCTGGCTGCCGGTGAAGGCCGGAACGTCGCTGGAGGCCGCAGTCTACGATCCGGACGGCGGGATGCTGCGCGGTTTCCTCGGCGGGCTGCGTGAGCACTTGCTGCCGGGCGGCGAAGGCTGGCTCATCATGTCCGACCTGGCCGAGCATCTTGGGCTCCGCAGTCCAACGGAGCTGACGGAGATGTTCGGCGCGGCGGGCCTTGGCGTGCTTGGGCGGCTGCATGCAGCGCCTTCGCCGAAAGGCGCGCGGGATACCACCGATCCGCTGTTTTTCGCCCGCTCAAGGGAAGTTGTCTCGCTGTGGCGCCTGGGGCCTTCCGCCTGAGCGCGAGCGTGGGTCTTGATTGTCGCGTTTCCGACCCGCAAAAGTGGTATCCACTCCTGCCGAAAACGCTCTAGAAATCGCCCATGCTGAAAACCGCCCTGATCCTCGCCTCCACCCTCGCCGCCGCAACGCCTGCGTCTGCCACGGTCGATCGCGCCACCGCCGTCTCGACGCTCGCCGGGCTCTATAACTCGGCCGACGTCTGCAACCTGTCGATCAGCAAAGCCAAGGTCGACGCCTACCGGGCCGCCAATGCGCCCGCCGGTGATGCGCTGTTCAACGTCGATGTGTTTCGCGCCACCGACGCCCTCTACACGCAGCAGAAGAGCTGGACCAAGGACCAGACCGCCGACTACTGCAAGAAAGCGGCCGCCAACGTCCGGACGCTGGACATGGGCCTGTGACGTGACGCAGCATCAGCGGGCCGAGATCTTCAAGACCCTGCACGCCGGGCCCGGGATGTTCGTCATCCCCAATCCATGGGACGGCGCCAGCGCCAAGCTCCTCGCCTCGATGGGCTTCAAGGCCCTCACCACGACCAGCGCCGGCCTTGCCTTCGTTCTCGGCAAGCCCGATGGCGGCGTGACCCGCCAGCAGTCGCTGTGGAACGCCAAGCTGATCGCCGACAACGTCGACATTCCCGTGGCAGCCGATCTCGAGAACGGCTTCGGGCATCGGCCCGAGGACGCCGCCGAGACCATCCGGCAGGCCGCCGATGTCGGTCTCGTCGGCGGCTCGATCGAGGACGCGACGGGCAATCCCGCCGACCCGATCTATGAGTTCAACCACGCCGTGGAGCGTGTGGCCGCCGCTGCCGAGGCGGCCCACGCTCTCGACTTCCCGTTCGGCTTCGTGGCGCGGGCCGAGGGGTTCCTGCACGGCAGGCGCGACCTCGACGAGATCATCCGCCGCCTGCAGGCGTTCGAGAAGGCGGGCGCGGACGTGCTGTTCGCCCCTGGCCTGCCCGACATCGCCGCAATCCGCACCGTGGTGCAGTCGGTGAGCAAGCCGGTCAACGTCGTCCGCGGCGGCCCCGGCCCGAGCCTCAGCGAACTGGCCGATGCCGGCGTGCGGCGTGTGAGCCTCGGTGGCTCGCTGTCCCGCGTCGCGCTGACGGCGCTGCAGAAGGCAGCGGAGGAGCTGCTCGGTCCCGGCACCTTTGGATGGGCGCAAGGCCTCCTCAGCACGGACGCCGTCAACAAGCTGATGATCGGCAAGCAGGCCTAGAGCGTCAGCGGCTCCACAAGCCCGTTCCGCAGCGTCACGATGCGGTCGGCCCGGCGCGCGAGATCGTGGTTGTGGGTGGCGATGAGGCCGGCGGCGCCTTCGTTGCGGATGAGTTGCTGCAGGGCGTCGAAGACGAGGTCGCTGGTGGCCGGGTCGAGGTTGCCGGTGGGCTCGTCGGCAAGGATCACCTGCGGATGGTTGGCGGCGGCGCGGGCGATGGCGACACGCTGCTGCTCGCCGCCGGACAACTCGGCCGGACGGTGCGCGGCGCGCGGCGCAACACCGAGCAGGTCCAGGAGCTCGCGGCTACGCGCATCGCCCTGACGGGGCGACTTGCCGGCGATCATCTGCGGGATGGTGACATTCTCGAGGGCGGTGAATTCCGGCAGCAGGTGATGGAACTGATAGACGTAGCCGATGGTGGTGCGGCGGAGCAGCGTGCGGCCGCGCTCGGAAAGCGTCGAGGTCGGCGTTCCCCTGATCTCGATTTCCCCCGCCTGCGGCCGCTCGAGCAGGCCCGAGATGTGGAGCAACGTCGACTTGCCGGCGCCCGACGGAGCCACGATCGCAACGAGCTCGCCGCTGGCGACCTCGAGGTTGGCGGCCTCGAGCACGCGCACCAGCGTTTCGCCCTTGCCGTAGTCACGGTGGACGTCGCGCAGCCTCAGATACGGGTCACTCATACCGCAGCGCCTCGACCGGGTCGTACTGCGCCGCCCGCCACGCGGGATAGAGCGTCGCGAGGAAGCTGAGGCCGAGCGCGAGACAGGCGACGACCGTCACCTCGCCCGGGTCGATCTTGGACGGCAGGCTCGAAAGGAAGAACACCTCCGGTGGGAAGATCGGCACGTTGGTGAGGCTCGACACCCAGGCGCGCAATGTTTCGGCATTGGACGCAACGATCAGCCCGAGGACGAGGCCGATCACGGTGCCGCCGACGCCGATGGCGATGCCGGTGATCGAAAAGATGCGCATGATCGCGCCGCGGGTCGCGCCCATCGTCCTCAGGATCGCGATGTCGCTGCTCTTGTCCTTCACCAGCATGATGAGGGACGAAATGATGTTGAAGGCGGCCACCAGGATGATCATCGACAGGATGACGAACATCACGATGCGCTCGACCTGCAGCGCGGAGAAGAACGTCTCGTTGCGCTGCTGCCAGTCGTACAGGATCAGCGGCCGGTCGAGCTGCTTGGTGATCCGGTCGCGCATGACATCGACGTTGTCGGGATCGTCGATGAAGATCTCGACGCCCGTCGCCTGGTATTGGCGCTCGTAGGCGGCGTCGATCTCGGCGTCGGTCGCATCGATCGGCGGCGGCGCAACGCCGGGCTTCAGCACGTCCTTGTACATGTTGAAGTAGAGCTGCGCCTGCGTCATGGGCATGTAGATGTAGAGGCTGTCGAACTCGACCATGCCGAGGTTGAAGATGACGTTGACCGGATACGTCCGGATCTGCGGGGTCTTGCCGAGGGGCGTATTGGCGCCGTTTGGGGTGACGATGGTCACCGGATCGCCGATGGTGACGCCGAGCCGTTCGGCCAGACGCTGGCCGATGGCAATTCCCTTGCTCTGGTCCCACTGGTCCCAGCCGCCGAGGACCGCACCGTTCTTCAGCAGCTTGAGCTTGTCGATCGAGGCGGCGGAGATGCCGCGCACCGTGACGCCGGTCGATTCCGAGGCGCTCGAGGCGAGCGCCTGCCCTTCGACGTACGGGATCGCGTAGAGCACACCGTCGATCTTTTCGAGCTTCATGGCCGTCTGGTCGTAGTCGGTGAATTTCGAGTCGATCGGATAGGCGGTGAAATGGCCGTTGAGCCCGAGGATCTTGGTCAGGAGCTCGGCGCGAAAGCCGTTCATCACCGACATGACGACGATGAGCGTCGCGACGCCGAGCGCGACGCCGATCAGCGTCAGCGCCGAGATGATCGAAATGAACGTGTCGCGGCGGCGCGAGCGCAGGTAACGCCCCGCCAGCATCCATTCGAACCGCGAGAACGGACCGGCGGTATTGGTCGGCTGCGCGGCCGCGGTCTGGCTCAAACCTTGTCTCGCCTTTCGGGCTCGATTGCGGCCTTCAACCTGGCGACGGCGGCATCGATCGGCAAGCTTTCGCGTGCACCGGTCTTGCGATCCTTGATCTCGGCGACGCCGTCCTTGAGGCCGCGCGGCCCGAGGATCACCTGGTACGGGATGCCGATCAGGTCGGCAGTCGCGAACTTCTGTCCGGCCGGCTGGTCGCGGTCGTCATAGAGCGTATCGAGGCCGGCGGCCTGGAACTGGCCGTAGAGCTTCTCGCAGGCGGCATCGGTGGCCGCATCGCCCGCCTTGAGGTTGATGAGCTCGATCTCGAACGGCGCGACGGACACCGGCCAGATGATACCGTTGTCGTCGTGACTCGCCTCGATGATCGCCGGCACGAGCCGCGTCGGCCCGATGCCGTAGCTGCCCATGTGCACGGTGATCTCCTTGCCGTCGGGACCGGTAACGGTCGCCTTCATCGGCTCGGAGTATTTGGTGCCGAAGTAGAAGATGTGGCCGACCTCGATACCGCGCGCCCTGAGCTGCTTGTCGGCGGGCACCTGGGCCGCGAACTGGGCCTCATCGACCATCTCGTCAGTCGCCGCATAAAGCGACGTCCAGTCCTTGAAGATCGCCGACAGGTCGGAGCGGAAATCGGTGTCGATCGAAGGGATCGGCTTGTTCACGAGGTCGGCGTGCAGGAACACGCCGCTCTCGCCGGTCTGGGCGAGAACGTGGAACTCGTAGCTCAAGTCGCCGCCGATCGGCCCACTGTCGGCACGCATCGGCACCCCGACGAGGCCCATGCGGTAGAAGGTACGCAGGTAAGCCACGAACATGCGGTAGAAGGCCTGCTGCGCGCCGGCGAAATCGAGATCGAAGGAATAGGCGTCCTTCATCAGGAACTCGCGGCTGCGCATGGTGCCGAAGCGCGGCCGGACCTCGTCGCGGAACTTCCACTGCACGTGATAGAGATTGAGCGGCAGGTCCTTGTAGGACTTGATGAACGTGCGGAAGATGTCGGTGATCATCTCCTCGTTCGTCGGCCCGTAGAGCATCTCGCGCTTGTGCCGGTCCTTGAGCCGCAGCATCTCGTCGCCATAGGCTTCGTAGCGGCCGGATTCCCGCCACAGGTCGGCCGACTGCAGCGTGGGCATCTTGAGCTCGATGGCGCCGGAGCGGTTCTGCTCCTCCTCGACGATGCGGACGACCTTCTCGAGCACCTTGTACCCGAGAGGAAGCCACGAATAGGAGCCCGCCGCCTGCTGCTTGAGCATGCCGGCGCGCAGCATCAGCTTGTGCGAAACGATCTCGGCTTCCTTCGGCGATTCTTTGAGGACGGGAAGGAAGTAGCGGCTGAGACGCATCAGGACCCCTCGGAAAGCCGGGCCGTGCCCGGTCGACTCGGGGGCATTGGGTGCCCCAGTCGCGGCGCTTCGGTCAAGCGTTATCCCACGGCGCCGAAACCGCAAAATGGTCGCAGAATCTAGGTGACAGTCCGTAGAGAGCTTGTTACGGTCCCGCCCATAAAATTACAGGCGACGCCAAAGTCGCCGGACGTCGACAACGTCAAGGGAGGAGCGCTGGCCGCCGCTTCATTGCGTGCCTAAGACCAGCGTATTGTCGTCAAACTATTCGCAGCAGGGCCTTGGCCCTGCTTTTTCTTTTGGATCAGAGACTTACGCGCCGTTCCAGTAGCGCTGCAGCACCGGGTTGCTGACGCCCCAGAGCAGCAGCAACGTTACCGGAATCGACAGCAGTGTTGTCCACAGCACGCGCTTCCACCACATCGGCGATGCCGCCGGCGCGCCGCGCTCGGTGCCCTGGATATAGGAGCCGGTCTCGATCTGGTTGCGCACGCCGAACGGCAACACCAGGAACAGGCAAACCCACCAGACGACGAAATAGATTGCGGCGAAGGTGGCGGGAGCGAGCATTTGCCCATCATACATATGGCGTTTGAGGACGTGAAACCACGTCAACAATGGCCGTTGCGAACCACCGCGCTATACCCGGTGGACGAACACCGTGACATTGGGCTTTTTGCCCCACCAGGCATTCACCTCGCCGCGGATGGCGCGTTGCAGGGCCGTATCGACGAGCTCCGGATCCGACCGCCGCTTGGGGGGGATCGACTTGAGGGCGCCGTTGGCGGCGTTCCGGACGATCTGGGCGATCGACTCCTCGTCGTCCTCAACCTCCGGCAGGCCCTCGATCGAGAAATCGGGGCCGGCGACGATGCCGCCGCGCGCATCGACCACGAGGCTCACCACGATGTGACCGCCGAAGCTCAGCCGCCGGCGCTCCTTCACGCCGGACTCCTCAGGCGTGCACAGGATATTGCCGTCGAGATAGAGCTCGCCGGTGCGCACTTCGCCGGGGAACAGCAGCGGGTCGGGGAACAGCCGGACCATGTCGCCGTTGCGGGCATGGAGCACATTGCGGATGCCGTGCTGCCGGCCGAGCGCGGCCTGCGCCTCGAGATGCGCCGCCTCGCCGTGGACCGGAACCAGCGTTTCCGGCCGCAGCCAGTCGTAAAGACGCTTGAGCTCCTCGCGCCGCGGATGGCCGGTGGTGTGCACGAGGCCATCGTGCTGCGTGATGATCTCGATGCCGCGGTCGATGAACATATTCTGGATGTCGATCACCTCGCGCTCGTTGCCGGGGATGGCCCAGCTCGAAAAAATCACCCGATCGCCGGCGTTGAGGTCGATCGCCGGATGCTCGCCGCGGGCGATGCGGGCGATGGCCGCCCGCGGCTCTCCCGGGCTGCCGGTGCATAGAACGACGATCTTGTCGCGCGGCAGAGTCTTGAACGCGTCCTGGTCGAGAAACGGCGGAATGCCCTCGAGCATGCCGAGCTCGCGCGCAATGGTGGTGATGCGATGCAGCGCCCGGCCCGACATTACCACACGCCGGCCGGCCCTCTCGGCGGCGCGGGCGATCGAGATGACGCGTCCTACATTGGAGGCGAAAGTGGTGAGCGCGACCCGATGCGGCGCCTCGGCGATCAGCGCCGCCAGCGTATCGGCGACCTCGTCCTCGCTGGGGCTCTCGCCGTCCTTGAGTGCATTGGTCGAGTCGCAGACGAGCGCGATCGGGATGCCTTCATTGCCGAGCGCCCGGAAGCGCGCCTCATCGGTCGGCGGAGCCGCAATCGGGCGCGGATCGAGCTTCCAGTCGCCGGTGTGGACGACGCGACCGACCGGCGTGGTGATGGCGAGGGCGCAGCTTTCGGGGATCGAGTGTGCGACGTTGATCGCTTCGATGGTGAACGGCCCGAGCGTGAACGGCTGGCCCACCCGCATCGGCCGCACCGCGACGTCGTCGACGATATTGTCGGCGGCGCGCTTGGCGCTCAGCATCGCGGCGGTGAAGGCGGTCGCATAGACCGGCCGGTCGAACGCCGGCCAAAGGTCGAGCACGGCGCCGTAGTGGTCCTCATGGCTGTGCGTGAGGATCAGCCCCAGCACGTCGTCGGCGTTGTCCTCCAGAAAGCTCGGGTCGGCCATGATCAGCTCGATGCCGGGCTGGTGCGGGCCCGCGAACGTCACGCCGCAATCGACGACGATCCACTTGCGCGAATTGCGCGAGCCGAAGCCGTAGGCCGCCATGTTCATGCCGATCTCGCCGACGCCGCCGAGCGGCACGAAGACCAGTTCGTCCGAAAAATCCGCCATCAGGCCCTCACACTGGCGGTTACGCCGAAATGCACGTCGCCGGCAGTGATGGCGATGCGCGAGTTGTCGTTGGCGCGGACGATCAGCCGGCCGGTGTCGTCGATGCTCTCGAAGATGCCGCGGACCACGCCGCCGTCCTGGCTGACGGCGACCTCGGCCCCGATCCCCGCGGCCGCGCCACGCCAGAGGCGCAGAATCTGAGCAATGCCGCGGCCGTTGTCCCACAGCTCATAGGCACGCACCCATTCGTCGCTGAGTGCCGAAAAGATGCCCTCGGCGGTGGCGTCGATGCCGAGCTCTCGCAGCGAGGTCGCCGGATAAGGCAACCCCACGGGTGCATGTTGCACGTTGACGCCCATGCCGACGACCACGGCGTGGTGGCCGTCGGGGCGCTTCTGCGCCTCGAGCAGGATGCCGGCAAGCTTGGCGCCGTCGGCCAGAACGTCGTTCGGCCACTTGAGCGCAATGCGATGGCCCATGGCATCGGCGCCATCGATGCCGGTCTTGACAGTGCCGGCAGGAAGCACCTCCGCGAGGGCACGATTGAGCGACACGCCGGCGACGAAGCCGAGCGTTGCGGCGACGGACGGATCGCAATCGGGCACGATCATCAGGCTCGCAGCGAGGTTGCCGGAAGCGGTTTCCCACGCCCTGCCCCGCCGGCCGCGGCCCGCGGTCTGCTTGAGCGAGGCGAACCAGACGTCGCCGACATCGCCCGAGGTCGCTGCGCGGGCGGCCTCGGTGCTGGTCGAGCCGATCTCGTCGTACGAAAAGACCCTGTAGCCCCGGCTTGCCGCAATGGACCCGAGGACAAAGACCATCAGCTAGAACAAGCTTCCGGCCGCAGCATGTGCGGCGGCATAGAGCGGCGAGCTGATGGTGAAGAAATAGGTGACGAGGAGGAACCCCGTAACGGCCATGACGGCGGTCAGCTCGGCCGGCGCCGCGACGAACTCGGTCGTCGGCTCGTCGAAATACATCACCTTGACGATCCGCAGGTAATAGAAGGCGCTCACCGCGCTCGCCAGCACACCGATGATCGCCAAGGCGAACAGGTGCGCGTCGATGGCCGCAAGGAATACCTGCCATTTGGCGAAGAAGCCCGCGAGCGGCGGCAGGCCGATGAACGAGAACATCACCACCGCCATGATCGCCGCGACGAACGGACGTTTCTGCGCGAGGCCGGCAAGCTGCGGGATGGATTCGACATAACTGCCGTCGGCGGTGCGCAGCGACAGCAGCACGGCGAAAAAGCCGATGTTCATGGTGATGTAGATGGCGAGGTAGACCGCGACGCCCTCGACACCGACCGCAGTGCCGGCGCTGAGCCCGACGAGGGCAAAGCCGACATGGCCGATCGAGGAATAGGCCAGCAGGCGCTTGAGGTTGTTCTGGCCGATGGCGGCGAAGGCGGCGAGCACCATCGAAGCGATCGACAGGAACACCACGATCTGCTGCCAGTCATGGGTGAGCGGACCGAAGCTGACGGTGACGACGCGGATGATCAGCGCCATCGCCGCGACCTTCGGAGCGGTCGAAATGAACGCAGTGACCGGCGTCGGAGCGCCCTCGTAGACGTCCGGCGTCCACATGTGGAACGGCACCGCCGAGATCTTGAAGGCGATGCCGGCCAGCAGGAACACCATGCCGAAGATCAACCCGATCGAGCGATGCCCGCTGACGGCCCCGATGATCTGGTCGAGCTGGGTCAGGCCGGTGAAGCCATAGACCAGCGAAGCGCCATAGAGCAGCAGCCCCGAGGCGAGCGCGCCGAGGACGAAGTATTTGAGGCCGGCTTCGGTCGCCCGGCTGTCCCCCCGCCGCAATGCGGCGACGACGTAGAGCGCGAGGCTCTGCAGTTCGAGACCGACGTAGAGGCTCATCAGGTCGTTGGCCGAAACCATGACCATCATGCCAAGCGTGGCGAGCAGCACGAGGATCGAATACTCGAACTTGTCGAGGCCGAGGGGCTTGGCCGCCGAGCTCGAGAGGATCAGCGTCACCGCCGAGCCGCCGAGCACCAGGAACTTCATGTAGCGGGCGAACCCGTCGACGATGAAGCCGCCGTTGAACAGCACACCCTCGGCCGGCTGCCAGATCGCCACGGCGATGACCGCGATCAGCAGCACGACGGAGATGATGCCGATGCCGGAGGACCGTTCCCGCGAGAACAGCACGCCGGCCAGCAGCAATACCACCGCTCCGACCGCCAGCAGCAGTTCGGGATAGGCCGGCGCCAGGGCCGCGAAGCTCGAAAGGTCGGAGGTCATCACTGTTCCCTAGTTCACCGACGCGACGAGCGCCGCGCCGGTGCTGATCGCCTTGCTGAAGTTTTCCGCGACGAGGTTCACCGACGCGGCGGTCGCATCGAGGATCGGCGCCGGGTAGAAGCCGAAGAAGATGGTGAGCACGATCAGCGGCACGAGCACCGCGACCTCGCGGAAATTGAGGTCGAGCATGCCCTTGAGCGAGGGCTTGGTCAGCGCGCCGAAAATGATGCGCCGGTACAGGTAGAGCGCGTAGGCCGCCGAGAAGATCACGCCGAATGCCGCGAAGAAGACCACCCAGGTGTTGACCTGGAACGTGCCGATCATGGTCAGGAATTCGCCGATGAACCCAGACGTGCCCGGCAGGCCAACATTGGCCATGGTGAACACCATGAAGGCGACGGCGTAGCGCGGCATGTTGGAAACGAGCCCGCCATAGGCGGCGATGTCGCGCGTATGCAGCCGGTCGTAGACGACGCCGACGCACAGGAACAGTGCGCCCGAGACGATGCCGTGCGAGATCATCTGGAACACCGCGCCATGGACCGCCATGACGTTGCCTGAGAAGATGCCCATGGTAACGAAGCCCATATGGGCCACCGACGAATAGGCGATCAGCTTCTTCATGTCGGTCTGCACCAGCGCGACCAGCGATGTGATGACGATCGCAGCCACCGACAGCGTGAACACGAACGGCGCAAAGGTCACCGACGCGTCGGGGAACATCGCCAGCGAGAAGCGGATGAAGCCATAGCCGCCGAGCTTG
Organism: Devosia sp.; assembly: GCA_051953275.1. Classification (GTDB taxonomy): domain Bacteria; phylum Pseudomonadota; class Alphaproteobacteria; order Rhizobiales; family Devosiaceae; genus Devosia_A. The sequence goes on from JBQCIY010000142.1 coordinate 48,243, forward strand.
AGCAGGATCGCGGCCAGGATCACCGAGCCACCGGTCGGCGCTTCGACGTGTGCCTCCGGCAGCCAGCGGTGGAACGGCCACATCGGCATCTTCACCGCGAAGGAGGCGAAGAACGCCAGCCACAGCCAGAACTGCAGGCGCGGATCGAAGTGGAAAGCGAGGAGCTTGCGGATGTCGAGCGTGCCCGCCTGCCAGTACATCGCCATGATGGCGAGCAGCATCAGCACCGAGCCGGTAAAGGTGTAGAAGAAGAACTTGTACGCCGCCTGGATGCGCCGCTTGCCGCCCCAGATGCCGATGATCAGGAACATCGGGATCAGGCTGCCCTCGAAGAAGACGTAGAACATCGCGAGGTCGAGCGCCGTGAAGACGCCGATGCACAGTGTCTCGAGGATGAGGAACACCAGCATGTAGTCGCGCACGCGGGACTGGATGGAGCCCCAGCTCGAGATCACCACGACCGGCGTGAGCAGCGCCGTGAGCACCACGAACAGCACCGAGACGCCGTCGACGCCCATGCGGTAGCCGATCGAGGTGCCGATCCACTCGTAGTTCTCGACGAACTGGAAGCCGGCGTTGGAATTGTCGAACTGCGCCCACATCCACAGCGACAGGATGAAGGTGAGGCCGGAGACGATCAGCGCCACCCAGCGCGCAAGGTCTTTGCCGGCGTCGTCGCGATCGCGCACGAACAGCAGGATCGCAGCGCCCAGGAGCGGCAGGAAGGTAACGATCGTGAGCAGGTGATCGGTCACTGCAGCAGCCCCCCGACAGTGATGGCCCAGGTGAGCAGCAGTGCGATGCCGATCAGCATGACGAAGGCGTAGTGGTAGAGATAGCCGGACTGCAGGCGCACGACGCGCGCCGTCACGTCCTTGACGCGGTGGCCGAGGCCCTCGACCACGGTCTGGTCGACCAGCCAGTCGTCGAAGCCCTTCCACAGGGCCGTGCCGATCCAGAACGCAGGCTTGACGAAGATACGGTCGTAGAGCTCGTCGAAGTACCACTTGTTGAGCAGGAACAGGTAGAGGCCGCGGTTGGTCGCGGCGAGACGGGCCGGCGCGGTCTTGTCGACCATGTACATGTACCAGGCGACCGCAAAGCCGATGAGCATGGCGACGGTCGCAGCGGAGCTCACGACGAACGGCACCGAATGCGCCGCCTCGTAGCGATCCATGGTGAAGGCCACCGCATTGCCGAAGAAGTGGTGCACCAGCTCCGGATTGGCGAAGAAGAAGCTGGTGAACACCATGCCCGCCAGCACCGCGCCGGCGCCCAGAATGTAGAGCGGCACCATCATCACCGGCGGGCTCTCATGCGCGTTGTCGTAAGCGCTGCCATGGGCGTGCCCATGATCGTCGTGCGCCACGGCATGGTCGTCATGCGCGGCCTGCGCGACAACCGCCGCCCCGTGCCCGTGTTCTTCCGGATGCGACACATCCGGCTCGTCGTGGGCGTTGTTGTCGTTGGCGTCGAAATGCGGCGCAGGCGCGCCCCGGTGCAGGATGTCGCCCGGCTCGCCGTGGAAGGTCAGGTGGATCAGGCGCCACGAGTAGAAGCTGGTGAACGCCGCCGCGATGGTCAGCGACCAGAAGCCGAAGGTGCCGAGGTTCCCGCCGACCGAGTAGGCCGACTCGATGATCGCGTCCTTCGAAAGGAAGCCGGCAAAGCCGATGCCGGTGCCGGGAATGCCGACGCCGGTAAGCGCCAGCGAGCCGATGATCATCAGCCAGTAGGTGGCCGGGATCTTCTTCCTCAACCCCCCCATGTTCCGCATGTCCTGCTCGTGGTGCATCGCATGGATGACCGAGCCGGCGCCCAGGAACAGCAGCGCCTTGAAGAAGGCGTGCGTGAACAGGTGGAAGATGCCGACCGAATAGACGCCTGCTCCGAGCGCCACGAACATGTAGCCGAGCTGCGAACACGTCGAGTAGGCGATGACGCGCTTGATGTCGTTCTGGACCAGACCGACGGTCGCCGCAAAGAACGCCGTGATGGCGCCGATGACGAAGACGAAGGCCAGCGCCGTCGGCGAGGCGTCGAACATCGGCGACAGCCGCGCCACCATGAACACGCCGGCGGTCACCATGGTCGCCGCGTGGATGAGGGCGGAGACCGGGGTCGGGCCCTCCATCGCGTCGGGCAGCCAGGTGTGGAGCAGGAACTGCGCCGACTTGCCCATCGCGCCCATGAACAGCAGCAGGCAGACGACCGTCATCGCATCCCAGTTCCAGCTGAGGAAGTGGATGGTCTTGCCGGCAGCGCCGGGCACCGCCTTGAACGCCTCGTCGAAGCCGAGCTGGCCCAGCACCATGAAGGTCGCAAAGATGCCGAGCGCGAAGCCGAAGTCGCCGACACGGTTGACGACGAACGCCTTGATGGCGGCGGCGTTGGCCGAAGGCCGCGTGTACCAGAAGCCGATCAGCAGGTACGAGGCGAGGCCGACGCCCTCCCAGCCGAAGAACATCTGGATGAAGTTGTCGGCTGTCACCAGCATCAGCATGGCGAAGGTGAACAGCGACAGGTAGGCGAAGAACCGCGCGCGGTGCGGATCGTCGGCCATGTAGCCGATCGAATAGACGTGGACGAGGCACGACACGGTGGTGACGACCACCAGCATGACCGCCGTCAGCGTATCGACGCGCAGCACCCAGTCGAGCGCCAGCGGACCGGAGTGAATCCAGTCGAGCACGTGCACCTTGGTGACCCCGACCGCCTCGGCCCCCGAGAACACGAATGGCAGGAAGATGATCCAGGCAAGAATGGCGGCGACGATCAGCAGGCCCGTCGTCACATATTCGGAGGTGCGGTGACCGATGATGCGGCCGAGCAGCCCCGCCACCAGGGCGCCAATCAGCGGGAAGAATACGATGGCCTGGATCACGAGGCTTAGCCCTTGAGCTGGTTGACGTCTTCAACCGCGATGGTGCCGCGGTTGCGATAGAAGATGACGAGGATGGCAAGACCGATCGCGGCCTCGGCGGCGGCGACGGTAAGGATCAGCAACGCGAACACCTGGCCGGCGAGGTCGTTGAGCTCGGCCGAGAACGCCACGAAGTTGACGTTTACCGAGAGCAGGATGAGCTCGACCGACATCAGGATGATGATGATGTTCTTGCGGTTGAGGAAAATCCCGAACAC
>JBQCIY010000143.1:0-62852 GCA_051953275.1 Devosia sp.
GTTACTCCGACGCCGCCTGCGCCACCGGGCCTTCGCTGAGGTCGTCGTCGTTGGCGATGGCCGGGAGCGGAATGCGCGCCGGGGCCGAGGCAAGGTCGGCGGGGGTCTCGGCCTTGGTCAGCATCGCGAGCAGCGAGCCGATGGTCGAGCGGAGGTTGTGGCGGTGCACCACCATGTCCACCATGCCGTGCTCGTACAGATATTCCGAGCGCTGGAACCCCTTGGGCAGCTTTTCGCGGATCGTCTGTTCGATGACGCGCGGGCCGGCAAAACAGATCAGCGCCCCAGGCTCGGCGATGTGCACGTCGCCCAGCATGGCGTAGCTCGCGGTCACGCCGCCGGTTGTGGGGTTGGTGAACACCACGACGAACGGCAGCCCCGCATCGCGCAGCCGAAGCACGGCCACCGTCGTGCGCGGCATCTGCATCAGCGACAGGATGCCTTCCTGCATGCGCGCACCGCCCGACGAGGCGAACAGCACGAAGGGCGTTTTGCTCTCGGCGGCCTTCTCGAGCCCGGCGATCACCGCCGAGCCGGCGGCCATGCCGAGCGAGCCGGCCATGAAATCGAAATCCTGCACCGCGACGGTCACGGCGTTGCCGTAGAGCCTGCCGGTCGCGACCAGCACGGCGTCGTCCATGCCGGTCTTGATGCGCATGTCCTTGAGCCGGTCGACATAACGCTTCTGGTCGCGGAACTTGAGCGGATCCTGCGGCACCGACGGCAGCGGCACGAGATCGTATTTGCCCTCGTCGAGGAAGGCGGCGAGCCGGTCCGCGGCCTTGATCTTCATGTGGTGGCCGGAGCCCGGCACCACCCACTGGTTGGCCTCGAGATCGCGGTAAAACACCATCTCGCCGGATTCGGGATCCTTCACCCACAGATTCTCGGGCGTTTCGCGCTTGCTGTTGCCCAGAAACGACCGGATTTTCGGGGGGAGGACGTTGTCGATCCAGCTCATGACGATCCTTCAGCAGGGCACTCAAGCCCGTCTAAGAGGCGATTGTGGCAATATAGGCGCGTGCAGAATAACGCGCAAACTCAGCCCGGATTTCCGCACAGCGCCAGAATTTCGTCGACAACCTCAACGACGGGTTTCCCGCTGTCGATGCTTGTTGCATTCGCCGGCAGGCCGTCCCGCGTCACGAGGATGCGCCGGACCAGGTCGCGTTCGAGCGGCCGGCCCCCGAACTCGTCATCCGGCCGGCGGGACAGCCGCCGCTCGAGCGTGTCGCCATCGGCCTCGAGCAAGAAGACCCTGTCGAAGCGGTCGATGAAGTGGTGCGTGTTACGCGCGCCGCCGCAAAAGAACGTCACGGCATGGCTGTGGTCGCCGAGGATGGCCCGGACCTTCTCCACCGGCCAGATCCAGCGCCCATAGCCCCAGGCGATGCGTTCGGCCTCGTCGTCGATCGCCGGCTGCGCCAGCGGTTCGCCCGTCTCGGGGTGGCCGTAATAGGCAAAGTTCCGGTCGCCATGGATGACATGGTATCCGCGCCGCTCGAGTTCTTCGGCGACGGTGGTCTTGCCGGCGCCGGACACCCCTTCGATCAGGTAGTTCCTGACCCCCATTTCCGTCGGCGCAGCTAGGCGCGGGCCCGCCGCGCACCCGCCGCCAGAGTCTTGACCAGCGCCGCGACCGCCGCGACCGTCCCGGCCGTCGCCCTTCCCTCGCTCAGCGAGTCTCGAATGGCGTTACAGACCGCCGTACCGACGATGACCCCGTCGGCGTCGCGGCCGACGATCGCGGCATCGTCAGCCGTCTTGATGCCGAAGCCGACCGCGACCGGCAGGTCGAGATGGCTCTTGATGCGCTTGACCGCTTCGCCCACCGCCGCATGCGACTTGATCGCGGCCCCGGTGATGCCCGTCATCGAGACATAGTAGACAAAGCCCGAGGTATTCTTGAGCACCACCGGCAGGCGGCGGTCGTCGGTAGTGGGCGTCGCGAGCCGGATGAAATTGAGGCCGGCCCGGAGCGCCGGCAGGCAGAGCTCGGCGTCCTCCTCGGGCGGCAGGTCGACGACGATCAGGCCGTCCACGCCGGCCGCGATCGCATCCTTGATGAAGGCATCGACGCCGTGGATGTAGATGGGATTGTAGTAGCCCATCAGCACGATCGGCGTTGTGCTGTCGGTCTTGCGGAATTCGGCGACCATCCGCAGTGTCTTGTTGAGCGTCTGGCCCCCGGCAAGGGCACGCTGCCCGGCCGCCTGCACGCCGGGGCCATCCGCCATCGGGTCCGAGAACGGCATTCCAAATTCGATCATGTCGGCACCGGCACCCGGGAGTGCCTTGAGCAGCGCGAGGCCCGTCTCGAAATCCGGATCGCCCGCCATGGTGAAGATGCCGAGGGCCGGGCGGCTCTCGCGCGCACAGGCGGCGAATTTGTCGGCGATACGGGTGCTCATTCGTTCATCCCGAGGTAGCGGCCGACCGATTCCACGTCCTTGTCGCCGCGGCCGCTGAGGCAGAGAACGATGGTTTCGTCCTTGCCCATGGTCGGCGCGAGCTTGATCACCTGCGCCAGGCCATGCGCGCTTTCGAGCGCCGGGATGATTCCCTCGATGCGGGTCAGCAGCTGGAACGCGTCGAGTGCTTCCTTGTCGGTGATCGGCACATAGGTCACGCGCTTCCTGTCGTGCAGGAACGAGTGCTCGGGCCCGACGCCGGGGTAGTCGAGCCCGGCCGAAATGGAATGGCCTTCCAGAATCTGCCCGTCTGCATCCTGCAACAGATACGTGCGATTGCCGTGCAGCACGCCCGGCCGGCCGCCGGTCATCGATGCGGCGTGGCCGTTCTCGACCTCGATACCGTGCCCGCCGGCCTCGGCGCCGTAGATCCTGACGGTGGGCTCGTCGAGGAACTCGTAAAACGTGCCGATGGCGTTCGAGCCGCCGCCGACGCAGGCGACGAGCGCGTCCGGCAGCCGGCCCTCGGCCTCCTGCATCTGCGTGCGGATTTCCTCGCCGATGATCTTCTGGAAGTCCCGGACCATCATCGGGTAGGGGTGCGGACCCGCCGCCGTGCCGATCAGGTAATACGTCGTTTCAACATTGGTGACCCAGTCGCGCAACGCTTCGTTCATCGCGTCCTTGAGCGTGCCGGCGCCGGCGGTCACCGGCCGCACCTCGGCGCCCAGCATCTTCATGCGGAGGACGTTCGGCCATTGCCGCTTGACGTCGGTCGCCCCCATGAACACCACGCAGGGCAGGTTGAATTTCGCGCACACCGTCGCCGTCGCGACGCCGTGCTGGCCCGCGCCGGTCTCGGCGATGATGCGGGTCTTGCCCATGCGCTGCGCGAGCAGGATCTGCCCCAGCGTATTGTTGATCTTGTGCGAGCCGGTGTGGTTGAGCTCTTCGCGTTTCAGGTAGACTTTCGCGCCGCCCAGATGTGCCGTGAGCCGCTCGGCGAAATAGAGCGGCGACGGACGTCCGGCATAGTGCGTCCTCAGGTCCGCCATCTCGGCGATGAACGCCGGATCGTCCTTGGCCGCAAGATACGCCGTCTCGAGGTCGCGGATCAGCGGCATCAGCGTTTCGGCGACATAGCGGCCGCCGAAGATGCCGAAGCGGCCATCCTCGTCGGGGCCGGTGCGGAAGGAATTCGCCCGGGTCGGATCGCCGTTGCTGTCGGTCATGGCCTCTAGCTCGCCGCGGCGGACCGCGCATTGGTGATGAAGGCGCGAATCAGCGCCGCGTCCTTGACGCCCGGCGCTGATTCGACGCCGGAGGACACATCCACCCCCATCGGCCGGGCCGCCATGATGGCCGCCGCGACATTGGCGGGGGTGAGGCCCCCGGAAAGCATGAAGCCCAGTTCCCGGTCAAGCGCCTTGAGCAGCGTCCAGTCGAACGTCACGCCCAGCCCGCCCGGGCGCGTCGCGTCCTTGGGCGGCTTGGCCTCGAGCAGCAGCCGGTCGGCGCAATCGGCAAAGGCCGAGACCGCCGCGACGTCCTCGACGCTGCCGATGTGACAGGCCTTGAGGATCGCGATCCCGGCCTCGTCGCGGATGGCCTCGACGCGGTGTGGCGTCTCCGGCCCATGCAGCTGGATCCAGTCCGGGCCGAGCGCCGCCACCTGCGCGACCAGCGTATTGTCCGGGTTGACCAGCAACACGCAGGTCTCGGCCCGGCCACGGGCGAGCGAGATCAATTCGCCGATGTCGTCGAGCTCGAGATGCCGTGGCGAGCGCGCGAAATGCACGAAGCCGACCATATCGGCGCCGGCGTCGATCGCGGCATCCAGGATCGCTTCAGTCTTGATGCCGCAGATCTTGATCGTCAGGGGGTCGCTCATGCGCTAGGGCTTGGCCAGGTCGTCGACAATGGGGAGCGTGGGCGAGCGCCGGATCGCATCGACCTCACGGTTGAGCCGCTCGGCTTCGCGCCGCCAGGTGCGCTCGTCGCGCCGGTGCGGCGCCTGCGCGAACCAGGTGGCGACGCCCCCCAGCACCACGCCGAACAGCAGCACCGTGAACAGCACCAGGAACAGCGGCACGCCGACGCCCGGCTGGTCGAGCGCGCCCGACGGCACGAACGGGTTGAAGTTCACCACCACGAGCTGGCGGTTGGCGAGCGCGAACACGATCAGCACCAGACAGAGCGGCACCAGCACCACCCAACCGACGATGCGTCTGATCATCCGGCCAAGCCTTTGCTATTGCTTGCCGCGAAGCTGTCAGGACTTGTTGAGCCGCTCACGGATCTCTTTGCCGGCCTTGAACTGCGGCACGTATTTTTCGCCCACGTCGACCTGCTCGCCGGTGCGCGGGTTGCGTCCCACGCGCGCCGGCCGGTTCTTGACCGCGAAGGCGCCGAAGCCCCTGAGCTCCACGCGGTCGCCACGCGCCATGGCGTTCCCGACCTCATCGAGGATCGCATTGACGATGTTCTCGATATCGCGCTGGAACAGATGCGGATTCTCGTCTGCAAGTTTTTCGACCAGTTCAGACTTGATCATCGCGCCCCCCGGGCGTTCCGGATTCGCTTTCGGTTCGAAAGGATAATCGATGTTCCTAAGCTCAGGGCGAAACCTGCCAAAGCGAAACCAGCCCGTCAAGCGCGATGGGGCCTTCGGCCGGAAGTCCCAGCGCGGCCCGCGCCTCCCCGCCCAGCCATTTGCCCACATTGGTCCAGTTTGAGGTGCCGGTCGGATACCACGTGACCACCGGTAGATTCGGCTTGATGCCCTTGCTCTTTTCGAGCCAGTCGATGGCCTCCGTCTCGCCGCCGAAATCGTCGATGAGTTTTGCTTCGACGCCCTGGTTGCCCGTCATGATGCGTCCGTCGGCGAGCGGCAGGACCTGCGCACGGGTCAGGCCGCGGCGTGCCGCCACCTGGTCGACGAACCACGAGAAGCTGTCGTCGACCAGCGACTGCAGCGACGCCCGCACCTCGGGCGACATCGGATGGTCGAGCGCCGGTTCGGCCTTGAGCGGCCCCGAGGCGACCTTGTCGGCGCCGATGCCGATGGTGTCGAGCAGCTTGCCGGCATTGTAGGTCTGGAACAGCACGCCGATCGAGGCGACGATCGACAGCCGCCGCGCAAAGATGCGGTCGGCAGCGATCGCGGTCATGTAGGCGGCAGACGCGCCGAGCTCGTTGATGTAAGCGACCACCGGCTTTTTCGCCCGCACCTTGCCGAGCGCTTCGTAGAGCTCCTCGCCGCCCGCAGTCGTGCCGCCCGGCGAGTTGATCGAAACCACCACTGCCTTGACGTTGGCGTCGTTGGCCAGCGCCTCGAGCGTCTTGAGCCGGGTCGGGTCGGTGGTGATGGTGCCGTCTACGACGATGCGGGCGATCTGGTCGCCGGAAAGCCCATATTCCGTCGCGAACCGGCCGGCGAGCGCCAGGATCGCCACCACCAGCGCCACAAACGCCAGCAGTCGCCAGCGGAAGCGCGAGCGCCTGAGCGCGCTGGCCGCAGGGATGGCGTGAGCCGGATCGACAATCGGGTCGGACATGGAGGGCGCCCTCGAAACGAGGCCAGCGGCTTACCGAGCCCCCATGGCTTTGGCAAGGCGGCCTACAGCCGCCGGATCATCAGCCGGGCCTCGGGCTCGTAGCTCAGCAGCTTTTCGGCAAGCTCGGGAATCTCGGCGATCTCGAATTCGTGGCGAGCCCAGAAGCCGGCGCTGCCGTTGACCGCGACGAGGCTCATCGTCGGGTAGCCATGCGCGCGGGCGTGCTTGGCGAGCGCGTTGGTGATGAACGTTGCCGCCCCGATGCGGCGCGCCACCGGCAACAGCGCCAAATCGTGGATATAGTAGGTGTCGGCGCCCTCGGGGATTTGCCCGAGCGGCGTGTCGAGCGCCGGGACCTGCCCGAAACGCCAGGGATGACTCAGCACATAGCCGGCGGGTCGCTCGCCGATTTCCAGCAGATACGAGCCATTGTGGTAGAGGCGCTGCCGCTCGGCCAGCACGTCGTACGATTCCGGAAAGTCTGGGTGTACCGTGCCGGCGATCTTTTCGACCGCCGCCATGTCGTAGGCGCTCATCGTGCGCCAGGCGACGCCGGGCATTTTCATCGGATTGGCCCCAAAAGCTGAGGCCCGCACGGCTAGCGCGCGGGCCTCGATAACGTCAACTGCGATGGCTGCGCGTCAGCGCTTCTCGCGGTCCTTGAGCGCGGCGCCCAGGATGTCGCCGAGCGAGGCGCCCGAATCCGACGAGCCGTACTGGGCCACCGCTTCCTTCTCCTCGGCGATTTCCAGCGCCTTGATGGAGAGAGCGATCTTGCCGGTCTTGCGGTCGTACTGGGTGACGCGGGCATCGACCTTGTCGCCCTTGGCGAAGCGCTCGGGGCGCTGGTCGTTGCGGTCGCGGCTCAGGTCGGCGCGGCGGATGAACGCGGTCATCTCGCTGTCGGCGATCTTGACCTCGATGCCTCCGTCATTGACCTCGACCACGGTGCCCGTGACGACCGAGCCCTTGCGCAGCCCTTCGCCCGAAGCATCCTTCTCGTCGCCGGTGCCCAGCTGCTTGATCCCCAGCGAGATGCGCTCCTTCTCGACATCGACGTCGAGCACCTTGGCCTTGACGATATCGCCACGGTTGTATTCGTCGAGCGCCTGCTCGCCCGGCTTCTGCCAGTCGAGATCGGACAGGTGCACCATGCCGTCCACGTCGCCGTCGAGGCCGATGAACAGGCCGAACTCGGTCTTGTTCTTGACTTCGCCTTCGATGGTCGAGCCGATCGGGAACTTCTCGGCGAAGCTCTCCCACGGATTCTGCAGGGTCTGTTTGAGGCCCAGCGAGATGCGGCGCTTGTCCGGATCGACCTCGAGCACCACCACGTCCACTTCCTGCGAGGTGGAGACGATCTTGCCCGGATGGACGTTTTTCTTGGTCCAGCTCATTTCCGAGACGTGGATCAAGCCCTCGATACCCGGCTCGAGCTCGACGAACGCACCGTAGTCGGTGATGTTGGTCACGCGGCCGGTGAACTTGGCGCCCACCGGATACTTGGCCTCGATGCCTTCCCACGGGTCGGCCTGCAGCTGTTTCATGCCCAGGCTGATGCGGTGGCTCTCGTGGTTGATGCGGATGATCTGGACCTTGATGGTCTCGCCGATCGACAGCACTTCCGACGGATGGTTGACACGCCGCCAGGCGATGTCGGTGACGTGCAGCAGGCCGTCGATGCCGCCGAGGTCGACGAACGCACCGTAGTCGGTGATGTTCTTGACCACGCCGTCGACGATCTGGCCTTCCTCGAGCTGCTGGACGATCTCCGAGCGCTGCTCGGCGCGGCTCTCTTCGAGGATGGCGCGGCGCGACACCACGATATTGCCGCGGCGCTTGTCCATCTTCAGGATCTGGAACGGCTGCGGCACGTTCATGAGCGGGCCGATGTCGCGGATCGGACGGATGTCCACCTGCGAGCGCGGCAGGAACGCCACGGCGCCTTCGAGGTCGACGGTGAAGCCGCCCTTGACCTGGTTGAAGATGATGCCTTCGACGCGCTCGTTGTTGTTGTACATCTCTTCGAGCTTGACCCAGCTCTCTTCGCGGCGGGCCTTCTCGCGGCTGAGCACCGCTTCGCCGACGGCGTTCTCGACGCGATCGACATAGACCTCGACCTCGGAACCGACCTTGATGGTCCCGTCACGGCCGGCCTGGCCGAATTCCTTGAGCGCGATGCGGCCTTCGGTCTTGAGGCCGACGTCGATGATGGCGAGATCCTTTTCGATCGCGACCACCTTGCCCTTGACGACGGTTCCTTCCATGGGTTCGTTTTCCATGAAGGAGTCCATCAACAGGGACTCGAAATCTTCTTTCACTGCGGTTTGCGTAGCCAAATAACTCTCCGGTGCGCCCGGTGGTTGGTGTGAGTGGAAGCGGGACCCATCGCCTGGGCCAATGCCAAAGCGATCCGGGGCGCAAGGCGCCGCATCCACGATTTTCGATTGAAGATCCGGAGCCGGTCCTTGGTCGATGACGAAGGGGCTGGCGAAAGAAGGTTGGATTTGAAGCTTTAGCGCTTCGCCTTCCCGGCCATCGCCCCGTCGACAATGGCGACGGCTGCGCGGAGTGCGGCGTCTATATCCAATCGCGTCGTATCCAGCAAGTGGGCGTCCGCGGCCGGGTAAAAGGCGCCATTGGGATTGGCGCGGTCGCGCGCATCCCGCTCCTCTATCTGGTGATAGAGCGCGTAGCGGTCAACCTGCTGGCCGCGCGCCTCGAACTGGCGGGCCCGGCGCTCCATGCGCGCCTTGCTGTCGGCTTCGATAAAAAGCTTCACGTCGGCGTCGGGCGCGATCGTGGTGCCGATATCGCGTCCGTCGAGCACCGCGCCGCCCGCCTGCAGCGCAAATTTGCGCTGAAACTCGAACAGCGCCTGCCGCACGCCGGCGATTACCGCGACTTTCGAGGCGAGATTGCCCGCCTCGGCGCCCTGCAGGCGCGGCACGTCGGTCAGGTGTCCGGCATCGAGCGCCTGCGCCGCGGCAATCGCCCGTGTCTCGAACGCCGGCGTGTCGACCGCATCCGCCGCCGCGAGGCCAACCGCCCGGTAGAGCAGGCCGGTGTCGAGATGCGGCAGCCCGTAATGCCGCGCGAGGCCGGCCGCGAGCGTCCCCTTGCCCGAGGCAGCCGGGCCGTCGACGGCGATGATCATGCCGGCCCCCCTGCGGTGAAGCTCGCCCCGACATGCTCGAGGGCGTCCGCAAATCCGGGGAAGAGGTCGGCCATCACCGCTCCGTCGTCGATCGTGACCGGCTGGTCGGTCGCCATGCCGAGCACGAGGAACGCCATCGCCAGTTTCGGGTCAAGCCGCGGTGTCACCTTTCCCCCGCCGGGGTTGCGGGCCCGGCCCCGGATCATCAGGCCGCCGCGCTGCTCGACGCAGTCGACTCCATTGGCGCGCAGCGCCCGTGTCAGCGCCAGCCGGCGCACGCCCTCGCCCAGGCCCTCGATCACCGTCTCGCCCTCGGCGAACGCCGCCGCGATGCACACGATCGGGAAATCCTCGGCCGCGATGCCGAGGCTTTCGGGCAGCGTCGTGCCGCGGAGCGGTGCATGCCGCACCACGATGTTGGCGCCGCCCCGCACCACCTCGCCGATGCCGATATCCCCGCCCAGCATCGCCAGCGCATCGAGCAGGCCGAGGCCATGGCGGCAGAGCGCCACCGAATTGACCGTGATCTCGGAGTCCGGGGCGATCATCGCGGCGACCGCCGGATAGACGGCGAGCGCCGGGTCGCCCGGCACGCTCAGCGCCTGCGCCCGGAGCGGCGCCATGCCCTCGACCATCATGTGGGTCACTTCGCCCTCGGTTTCGGCGCCGATGCGTGCGCCGAATACGGCCAGCAGGTCCTCGGCCGGATCATGCAGCCCATCGGGCAGGTGCAGGCTCGACCGGCCGGTCGCGACCAGCGCCTGGAGCAGCAACGGCGCCACCAGGCCGTGCGCGTCGGCCGAAAGGCCGATGTCGAGCGGGATCGAAAACCGCGGCCCACGAATGCGGACGCGGTCGCCGGTGCGTTCGGCGATGCCGCCGCCGCGGGCGATGAAGCCGAGCAGCGCCGCGCTCGTCGGCTCGTCCACCAGCCCGGTGATTTCGGTGGGAAAATCGTGACCGCCGAGCAGCCCGAGAAACAGTGGCGCCACCGGTCCCATCCGGCTGAGGTCGAGCGGGGCGTGAGGCTCGAGGAAACCGCCGACGCCGATGCCCTGTACGTGCCAGCGCCCACCCCTGCGGTCGAGGTGCGCGCCCAGCGCCTCGAGTGCGCCGGCGGTGGCGTCCACCATCGGCGCACTGCTCGCATTGTCGATGACGCTCTCGCCGCGCGCCATTGCCGCCAGCATCAGCGCCAGTGCCGACAGCACCGGCTCGCCGGGCAGCGAAACGGGACCGCGCAGCCAGGGCGAGCGCCCGACGCTGAGCGGCCCGGCAGGAATTGACGCTGAACTCATGACGCACGCAACTTGGAGGCGAAGGGCTAGCACCGAGCATCGCGACGATGCAAATGCGGCTGCTTTGTGCCCGCGGATCGGCCCCGCAATCCATGCGTTTTTTGCGTTTGACAGGGCAGGGCTTTTCCCCTAGCCCCACGAACCCAGGCGGGCGGCCCCCGCGTTATCCGTCAAGAGGAAGCAAGTCTTGGCCACAGACAGCCGCGGAACCAAGCGCGAAGACCCCGAGACCGGCAAGAAGTTCTACGATCTCAACAAGGATCCGATCGTCTCGCCCTATACCGGCAAGTCCTACCCGCGCTCTTATTTCGAGCAGAACTCCACCGCCCGCAAGGCAACCGCCGAGCGCGAGGAGGAGGACGAAGAGGAAGTCGAGGTCGAGGAAGTGACCGCGACCCCCGAAGAACCTGAAGTCATCTCCCTCGAGGATGCCGATGCCGAAGAGAACGGCGAGGCCGAAGCCGAGGAAGATATTCCCGACGTCGAGGACGTCGAGGAAGTCGAGGATATCGGCGACGACGACGAGGATGTTTTCCTCGAGGAAGACGAGGAAGACGACGAGAACCTCGATTTCGACGTCGGTGGCGGCGACGAGCGCTAACGTCCGGTGGGGCCATTTCGCCCCTTGCGTCCCCGGGAACGCTCGACTAGAGAACACCCGCGCTTCGGACGGCCCAACCGCCCGCGCGTGACTGCACAGAGAATGGGGCCATAGCTCAGTTGGGAGAGCGCTTGAATGGCATTCAAGAGGTCGACGGTTCGATTCCGTTTGGCTCCACCATCTCTCGAAGCGGCGCCCCTGAGGCGCCGTTTTCATTTGAGCTCGTCGTCGGAGCGCATTGGCTTTCCTGCGCGGCCGCGATACGCGTCGGGGCATGTTCCGCACCTACCTCGCTGGATTCCGCGTCGACGTCGATACCTACCGGCGGCGCGTCCTGTTCTTTGTCGGGGGCATTATCGTCGGCCTGCTGGCAGTGACGATGGCCGTGCTCGCCGACCGGATGCAGCAGGCCTTCGCGGTGCTGGCTCTGCATTGGCGCTGGGCGCCCTTTATCGTGACGCCGGCGGGTTTTGCCGTCTCGGCCCATGTGACCAAGCGCTTCTTTCCCGGCGCGCAGGGCAGCGGCATTCCCCAGGTGATCGCTGCCCGCCGGCTTGATCGGCTCGAGGATCGCAGCCGGCTCGTGTCGCTCCGCCTCGCCGCCGCCAAGATCGGCCTGCTCATGCTCGGGCTCCTGTGTGGCGCCTCCTCCGGCCGCGAAGGACCGACGGTACAGGTCGGCGCCGCGACCATGGCCATGCTCGGTCGCCTCGAGCCCCATCGCCAGCCCGGACTGCTGCTGGCGGGTTCGGCCGCGGGCATCGCCGCCGCCTTCAATGCACCGCTCGCCGGCATCATTTTCGGCATCGAGGAAATGAGCCGCTCGTTCGAGCAGCGCTCGAGCGTTCTCGTGCTCGTCACGGTCATCGTGGCCGGCCTGACGTCGCTCACCTTGCTGGGCAACTACACCTATTTCGGCGTCGGCCATGGCGCGATGCTGGAGGGCTGGCAGTGGTTCTCGGTGCCGGTCGTATTGGTCGTCGGCGGGCTGCTGGGCGGCCTGTTCAGCCGCATCGTCGTCGCCATGGCGCATGGCCGCATGCCCGCTGGCGCTGCCCGGCTGGTCAAGCGCCACCCGGTGCTCTTCGCCGCGCTCTGTGGGCTCCTCGTCGCGCTCTGCGGCCTCTTCAGCGGCAACACCATCTTCGGCACCGGCTATGCGCAGGCCAAGGCCATCCTCGACGCCCAGCCGATGCCGTGGCTGTTCGGGCCGCTGAAGCTCGCGGCGACCGCGCTCTCGACGATCAGCGGCATACCCGGGGGCATCTTCTCGCCTTCCCTGTCGGTCGGTGCGGGGCTTGCCTACAACCTCTCCGCCCTGCTGCCGAACGTGCCGATCGATACGCTCGCGATCCTATGCATGGCGGCCTATCTCGCCGGGGTCGTACAGGCGCCGCTGACCTCCGCCGTCATCGTGTCGGAGATGACCAACGACCACGCACTGATCCTGCCGATCATGATCTGCGCCGTCGGCGCCAGCGCCGTATCGCGGCTAGTGAGCCGCGAAGGCATCTACCACGCGCTGGCCGCCCGGCTGGCCGATCCGCCGGTTGCTGAACCGGCGCAGCCGGAGCCCCAGCCGCCGGCTCAGCCGTGAGCCTCACATCCCCTGCACGAAGCCCAGGATGTTGCCCTCGCTGTCCCTGGCCCAGGCGTTCTTGACCGGACCGAAGGTGGCGACGCCGTCGACCGTCTTGAGGCCGGGCAGGTCGTAGTCGAGAAAGCTCACGCCTTTGGCGCGCAGCGCCTGCATGTCGGCCGCAAGGTCAGGGCTGTCGAAGCTCAGGAGCGTGTGCTGCGCCGTGCCGGCATACTCGGTCGGATAGAGGAACGCCCTTAGGCCCCCGCCCAGCACATAGACCGCGCCACCGCCATCGGGAAACTCCTCGCTCGGGGTGAGCCCGAGCTTGTCGGCGTACCACCCGCGGGCGCGCGCGAAGTCCTTGGCGGGGATCATGGCGGTGGCAGGGCGGTCCTTGAGCATGGCGGATTCCTTCGATGGAGCGAGCCGGGCGATGGTGTCGATCAGCCGCCGCAGGTCGTAGGGCTTGGCGAGGCGCGGCAGCGCGGCGAAGCGCTGCGGCATGTCGGCGCCACCATAGCCCGAAAGAAACATCAGCGGCAGGGCGCTCGCCATGATCGCATCGGCCAGTGGATAGATCATCGTGCCGTTGAGGTTGACGTCGAGCACCGCCAGGTCGAACGGCTCCCTCGCCGCACCGTCGAGCCCGCTCTCCAGGTCGTTGAACGGTCCGACCACCGTCGCGCCCGCCTCGCGCAGATCGTCCTCCAGCGCGATCGACACCAGGAACTCGTCCTCCACTACGAGGATGCGCAGACCGTCGAGGCGAGGCGGCGGGGCCGGCATGTCTAGCGCGCCGGACGAGCGTCTGGCGCGGCCTCGAGCGGCAGGGTGATACGGCACACCAAACCCTCGGCGCTGAAATCGAGCGCCACCGTTCCCCGCAGGTCCGCCGCGAGTGCCCGCTCCAGCAGCAGCCGGCCGAAGCCGCTGCGCTTGGGCGCGGTTACAGCGGGGCCGCCCGTCTCGC
Organism: Devosia sp.; assembly: GCA_051953275.1. Lineage (GTDB taxonomy): Bacteria > Pseudomonadota > Alphaproteobacteria > Rhizobiales > Devosiaceae > Devosia_A. The sequence continues at coordinate 13,577 of JBQCIY010000143.1, forward strand.
GCCACTCGATGGCAAACGGACCATCCTTGGGTTGGCCCCAACGGACCGCGACCCGCCCTCGCTTGCGCGTCAGCGCGCCGTACTTGGCGGCGTTGGCCGCGAGTTCGTGCAGCGCCATGCCAACGACCACCGCCTGCCGGGGCGTGAAGATGACCGGCGGCCCCTCGATCTCGACCTTGGCACCGTCGTCGATGCGATACGGCGCCAGCTCGTCCTCGACCAGAGTCGCCAGTAGAACTCCGTCCCAGCTGGCTTCGGCGAGCCGTGTATGCGTCTGCGCCAGCGCCCTCAGCCGGCCCTCGAACGAGCGCCGCGCGGCATCCACCGGCATATCCTTGGCGAACGACTGCCGCGCGATCGAGAGCACCGTGGCGAGAGTGTTCTTCACCCGGTGGCTGAGCTCCGCGACCAGCAGGTCGCGCTGGCTGTCGCTGCGCCGCTTGGCGAGCGCAAAGCCGAGCTGCCGCGCGATTGTGACCGCCAGGTCGCGCTCGGCGTCGGTATAGCGGTGGGCATGGTTGTGATAGGTCATGAACTTGCCCACCACCGCGCCCTCCGACACCAGCGGGATAAAGGCCAGCGCCGTGATGCCTTCGGCCTTTACGGTATGCTTGAGCGCCTCCGATTCCGCCGAGCTCATGATGTCGTCGATGAAGATGGGCGCCGGGTCGACGTCGGTCGGCCGCCAGGGCGAGTGACCGTTGACCGCCGCGCAGTAGTTCTCCGACAGTCCGCGCGCCGCGACGAACCGCATGACCCCAAGACTGTCGAACAGCAGCACCGAGGCGCGGTCGCAGCCCAGCGCATCGACGATCGCATCGAGCGCCGCACGGTGCACATCGTCGTCGGAAGTCGCGCGATAGAGCCGGTCGGTGAAGCGGTAGAGCGCCGCCTGCTCGTGCACGCGCCGCTCCAGCAGGACCTCGGCATTGGGAACCGGCGCCGGCTCGGTCAAGGCCATCGGCATGAACGCCGACCGTTCGTCAAACGCCTCGATCCTCGCCATCTGGTCCCCGGTCCCCGTCCTGCCAATTGGGCCGAACGCGACGGCGGGGCCGAGGTTCCGGATTTTGAGCCGAATTTACCGGACGCCGCCGGGCGGTCGCGCCCGGGCTCCAGGCCGGGATCGAGCGGCATGGATTGTCGACTGGATAAGTCGTCTATATTCTCGGTCGCGACTCAGTGTTGTGAGGGACGCCGGGTGCAGGGTGCGCGCAAATCCGTGGTCATTGTCGGGGGCGGCGCCAGCGGCGTGCTGCTGGCCGCACACCTGTTGCGCGCCGCGCCGGCGAGCGTGCGCGTGACGCTGATCGAGCGCCGCCGCGCCATGGGGCAGGGCGTTGCCTATTCCGCGCGCCAGCAGGACCACCTGCTGAACGTCCCGGCGCCGGGCATGAGTGCCTTCGCCGACGATCCCGAGCACTTCTGGCGGTGGCTCAGCGCCCGGGGCCTCGCCAGCGACGGCGACCGTTTCGTCTTCGTGCCGCGCCGCCACTATGGTGCCTATCTGCGCGATGTGCTGGCCGAAGCCTCGGCCGGCGGAGAACTCGTCGTGCTCAATGCCACCGCCACCGATCTCACGACGTCCGGCGACGGCGTCGAGATTGCGCTCGACACGGGCGAGCGCATAGCCGGCGACATCGGCGTGCTGGCCGTGGGCCACGAGGAGAACCCAGCCCGCAGCCGCGGCATCGCCGTGCGCGTCGGCTCCGACGCCGATACGCCCCTCGATGCCGCCGCCGCCGTGATGATCCTCGGTTCCGGCCTCAGCATGGTCGATGCTTGGCTGACCCTGGCTCAGGCCGGCCACCGCGGCCCCGTCACGGTCGTCTCGCGCCACGGTCTGCTGCCTCAGGAGCACCGCCCGGCGCCAACGATCGAGTTCGCGCCGGAGGACGTCCCGCTCGGGCAGGACGTTCGACGCTTTGAGCGTTGGTTTCGCACCCGCGTCGAGTGCCACATCCGTGCGGGTGGAGACTGGCGCGGGGTGGTCGACGCGCTCCGGCCCTACAACCAGCGCATTTGGCAAGGCTGGGACACGGCCTCACGCCGTGGCTTTCTCGAACACGTCCGGCCGTTCTGGAACATCCACCGCCACCGCCTGCCGCCCGAGCTGCATGCCCGTATGGTGGAAACGATCGAACGCGGCCAGATGCGGCTCATCGCGGGCAAGATCGTCGACCTTGCGCATGACGGCGCCGCCGTGCGGGCCGGCATTCGCCGCCGCGGTGCTCAGGCCATCGAAATGGCGTCCGTCGCTCGCGTCTATGACTGCGGCGGCGTTACCGTCGATGTGGAACAGAGCTCCAATCCGCTGATCCGTGCACTGCTCGCCCGCGGCGCTGCCCGCCCGGACAGGCTGCATATCGGCCTCGACGTCACCGCCGGCACGCAGGTCGTGGCCGCCGACGGAACAGCCTCGGATCGGCTCTATGCCCTCGGCCCGCTGACCCGCGGCACCTTCTTCGAGATCGAGGCCATCCCCGACATCCGCGTGCAGGCCGCCGGGCTCACCAAGGCGCTGTTCAGCGCTGCTTGATCCGCATCATGAGCGGCGCCGCGGGCTGCACCGTGATCTTCTGCACCGGTTGCGGTGGTTGCGCGCCGGCGAACTCGAAGCGCAGGGTCCTGAGCAACACGGCGAGCGCGATGACGCCCTCCTGCATCGCGAAATACTGTCCGATGCAGACGCGTGGCCCGAGGCCGAACGGCAGGTACTGGTAGCGGTCGATCGCCTCGCGCTTGTCGGGCATGAAGCGCGACGGCAGGAACTCCGTCGGCCGGAACCACAGCCGCTCGTGCCGATGCAGGATCCAGGGCAGGATCAGCACCGATGCCCCCTTCGGGATGCGGAGGCCATTGACCTCGTCGTCGGCCAGCGCCGCGCGGTTGAGTGAGGGCGCCGGCGGATAGAGGCGCATCGCCTCCTCGAAGACCGCGCGCGTGAACGGCAGCCGGTCGCCCCAGCTCGCCGGGTCGGGCGTGCTGAAATCGAAGGCGTCGAGCTCGGCCTCGATCAGCGCGCGGTCCTCGGGCGACTGGCTCAACAGGTAGATCGCCCAGCCCAGCGCCCGCGCCGTGGTCTCGTGCCCGGCGCCGATGAAGGTGATGACATTGTCCTCGACCTCGCTGCGGCTCAGTCCATCGGCCTCGAGCAGGAGCGTCAGCAGGTCGCGCGGCGCCGTCTCGGGTGAACGCGCGATCAGCTCCTGCCGCCGCTCGATCGTCGCCGCGATCAGCCGGCGGAAATACGCCTGCGAGCGGCTGCCCATGAGCCGTGTCACGCGTGGTACGAAGGCTGGCGCATCGAGCACGTCCATCGGGTCGACCCGCCCCATGGTGCGCAGCAGGCGTGCCGTCGCCGCCGCGAATTCGTCGGGGTCGCCGGCGATGTCGCCGGTGAACAGCGTCGCCTGCAGGATATCGAAGGCGAGCAGCGTCATCTGCGTCGCCACATCGATGCTCTGACCGTCCTGCGCGCCCAGGCCCGCCGCAAAGCCCTCTGCCCGCTTGAGCATCGTCTCGGCCAGCGGCGCTGTATTCCGCGGCGCAAAGATCGGCGCGATCGACCGCCGCGTCCGCCGCCACAATTCGCCCTCGGCGGTCAGCAGCCCGTCGCGCAGGATCGGCCGCAGCACGCGCTGGCGCAGCGGCTGCATGCCGTAGTTCCTGGCATTGTCCACCATCACGTGACGGATCGCCGCCGGGTCGCTGATCACGAAGATCGGGCCCAGCCAGTCGGTGCGGATGATCGGCTCGCGATAGGCCGCTTCGGTCCAGATGGCGAGCGGGTTGTGCGCCATCGTCCAGACGAACTGCGCCGCATTGAGTGGGCGCGTATGCGGCCGTGGGGCAGGGGGCTGGAAGGTCATGGTGCGAGCATAGCCCGCTTCGGCCTCAGAGTGCGATCAACCCTTCGCGTAAAATGATCGCCACGGCATCCGCCCGGTTGCGGGCGTCGACCTTGTCCATCACCGCCGTCACGTGGAACTTCGCCGTGTGCACCGAAATATCGAGCTCGCGCGCGATTACCTTGTTCGAGGCGCCATCGAGGAGCAGCGCCGCCACCTGCTGTTCGCGCGCACTGAGCCGCGGATGTTCCGCATGCTCGGTCGGCGGCAGCACGGTATAGCCTGCGGCGATCAGTGCCGCCGCGGCATCGGCCAGGGCCGGGTCCGCGATTGAAAGTCCGCCGGTGCGGGCGAGGTCACCCCCGCGGCCGCTCCCCGAGCGTGACCTCGACATCATGAGCGTTTCCACCACGGCTGACTCCCAGTTTGACTTTCGATCCGACGGCGCTCGCGCCGAGCCGCTGCGCAATGCTGCCCACCGACCCGACCGCCTCGCTGTCCCATGTGGTGATCACATCGCCCACCAGCAAGCCGGCAGCGGTCGCCGGGCTGCCGTCTTCGATGCCGAGCACGATGGCGCCGGACCCGCTACCCACCGGGTGCAGCATGACGCCGAGCCAGCCCCTTGGCACATAGCCCTTTTCGTTGAGCATGGCCACGGCGCGGGCGACCGTCGAGGCCGGGATCACAAGCGCGCGACGCCGCGGCGAGCTCACCGCCATGCCGATCAATTTTCCGTCCGGCGTCACCACGGCCGCCCCTTCGGTGCGCGAGCTGAGCCGCAGCGCCAGCACGATATTGGCGTCGATCCTGCCGCCGCGCATGCTGCGCCAGGCCGGCCCGACTTCGCCCACCGACGTCAGGGTTGCGATGGCAGAAGTCTCCCCACGCCCCGCAACCAGCGCGAAACTTGCCGGCTGCACCGCATCGGCCGTCGCCCACTCGCCGAACTCCGGCGTTTCGGCCCGGAGCAGCGCCACGTCGGTCGAGGGGTCGCGCCCGGCGAGCGTCGCCTTGGTCGAGGCGCCGTTGCCGAAATGCACGGTGACTTCGTCTTCGCCCTCGAGCGCCTCTTCGGCGGTGACCACGAGGCCGGTCCGCCAGATGAAGCCGCTGCTGCTGCGGCCGTTGCTGCCTTCGACGGCAACCACGCGCGGCGAGACACCGGCGGCGAGCGCCGCCGCATCGTTCGAAAGATCGGAGAGGATCGACATCGCATCCATCCAGTGTTGATGGCCGGAACGATGCTCCGGTCTCAGGCGCCGCGCCAGCCGCCCAAACGGGCAGGCCTCAGCCGGCCTTGCCCTTGTGCGTCTGCGTCGTCCAGGCGAGGACCGCCGACACCGCCGCGAGCCCCGCCGTGACATAGGCGATCGTCGCGAATGCATTGTCGGTTGCCGTCTGTCGCACCGCCTCCGCATCGACCGGCAACGGCTGCGGCGGCGTGAGCCCGAAGCTCATGCCGCCCGGCATGCCGGTCGCGCTGCCGAACACCCATGCCGCGAGCGCGCCCATCATCGCCACCGCGAACAGGCCTGCGACGCGCGCCACCGCATTGTTGATCGCCGACGCCGTGCCCGTATCGCGGTCGGCTACCGACGTCATCACCGCGGTCGAGACCGGCCCTGCGACGAAGCTCATGCCGAAGCCGAACACCACCATCAGCGGCAGCACCGCGAACCACAGGCTATGGAGGTGCGCCGTGAGCCCGAGCCCGAGGAACGCTAGTCCCACCACCACCGAGCCGAAGGTCAGCACCGGCCCCGGCCCCAGTCGGTCCGTCATCTTGCCGGCGTAAGGCGATAGCACCGTCAGCATGATGCCCAGCGGCAGCATGACGATCGCCACCTCCGCCGGCGTCACCCCCCAGCCGGCGATCAGCGTCATCGGCAAGTAGAACCCGATTGCAGCAAGCCCGAAATAGAGCACGAAGGTCAGTCCCTGCGCCCCCGAAAAGCCGCGGTCGACGAAGAGACTCAATGGCAGCATGGGCGCCTTCGTCCGGCTCTCGTAGACGAGGAACGCCACCAGGACCACCAGCCCGGCGATCAGCTCGGGCCAGAACCGCTCGCTGCCGCCGTCGATGAAGGCCAGCGACACGCCGAGCAGCCCGACCGTTGCGGCCACGGCGCCGATGATGTCGAGCCGCCGGCCGGCCTCGGGCCGGTCCGCCGGCACCTGCCAAAGCAGGATCGCGAGCGACACGCCGCCGAGCAGCAGGTTCACCCCGAAGATCAGCCGCCAGCTCCAGTCGCCCAGCCAGGTCAGCAGGGCGCCGCCGATCACCGGTCCGGCTAGTGTCGTCAGCGACGAGGCCGAAGCCCACACGCCGATGGCGCCGCCGCGCGCCTCCTTGGGATACGCCTTGGCGATGATCGCCAGGCTCCCCGGCACCATGAACGCCGCCCCGAGGCCCTGCAGCGCCCGTGCGGCGATCAGCGCCGCGGGCGTCGGCGCCAGCGCCGAGCCGACGGAGGCCACGACGAACACCGCGATGCCGGCCGCGAACACGTTGCGCAGTCCGAAGCGGTCGCCCGCTGCCCCGCCGAGCAGCAGCAGCGACGACAGCATCAGCAGGTAGGCGTTCGAGATCCACTGCGCATCCGCCAGGCTCGCGCCGATCGTCGCGCGGATCGCCGGCGTCGCGATCGAGGTCACCGAGCCGTCGATGAAGCCCATCGCCGAGGCGAGGATCGCCGCCACCAGCACCCACACCCGCCGGTTGGCCGGGACGAACCCCGCCTCGGCATTTGCCGTCGTGTCCGTCATCTTGCCCTCCCGCCGACGCGCCGCGCCAGCTGCCGTTCCAGTGTCCTCAGGCCATCATAGCTCAGGATTGCGAGCACGCCGACCACCAGTCCGCCCTGCGCCACGAACGCCAGGTTCGAGTTGATCAGCCCGGCGATGATGGCCTCGCCCAGCGTCGAGGCGGCGACCGTGGAGCCGATCGTCGCGGTGCCGATCGAGATGGTGACCGAAAGCCGGATGCCCGCGAGGATCAACGGCAGCGCCAGCGGCAACTCCACCTGCCACAGGCGCTGCGTCTCGTTCATCCCGGCGCCACGCGCCGACTCCTCGATGTCGGGCGGGATCGTCGTGAGGCCGGTGAGGGCGTTTTCGAAAATCGGCAGCAGCCCATAGAGAAACAGTGCCACCAGCGTCGGCCCGCTGCCGAAGCCGAGGATCGGCACCGCCAGCGCCAGCACCGCCACCGGCGGAAACGTCTGCCCGGTATTGGCGATCATCCGCGACAGCGGCAGGAACTCGGCGCCCGAGGGCCGCGTCACCAGGATCGCGAGCCCCACCGCCACCAGCGTCGCCACGAGCGTTGCCGCGAGCACCAGCCCGATATGGCTCAGCGTCAGGTTGAGCAGCGAGTTTTGCGTGTAGATCGCCGGCTGGCCGTCATGCGTCAGCGGCGCGAACACGAAGGCAAAGCTCTGCGGCGTGACGAGGAACGCCGCCAGCAGCACCAGCACCACGATGCGGACGATCGTGCCGAGCCTCATCCGTGCCGCGCCGCCTGCCTGACCAGGGTCGCCATCGAGATGCGCCCCACTACCGCGCCCGACGCGTCCGCGACCGGCAGCGCGTCGCGGCCGCTCCACAGCGCTTCCTCCAGCGCATCGCGCAGCGTTGCGTCGTCGCGAATCGGTGTTCCACTCGCCGGTCCGGCCTCGAGATACTTCCGCACTGGCCGGAACGACAGCAGCCGGAACGGCCGCTCGCCGCTGCCCAGCAGTTCTCCGACGAAATCCGTCGCCGGCCGCACCACGATCTCATCCGGCGTCGCATATTGCAGCAGGTGGCCCTGGTCCATCACCGCGATCCGGTCGCCCAGCGCAATCGCTTCGTTCATGTCGTGCGTTACCAGCACGATGGTGGTCTTCAGCCGCCGCTGGATGGCCCGCAGGTCCGCCTGTGCCTTGGCCCGGATGATCGGGTCGAGCGCGCCGAACGGCTCGTCCATCAGCAGCACCTTGGGCGATGCCGCGAGCGCCCGCGCCACGCCGACGCGCTGCTGCTGCCCGCCCGACAGCTCCGAGGGCAGCCGGTCGCGATACGTCGCGACGTCGAGTTGGAACAAGGTCATCAGTTCCTCGACCCGTGCGGCGGTCTTCGCCTTCTCCCAGCCGAGGAGCTTCGGCACGGTTGCGATGTTCTCACCCACCGTGCGATGCGGGAAGAGGCCATGCCCCTGGATGGCGTAGCCGATCTGCCGGCGCAGGAGATAGGCCGGTCCCTCGCGGGTGTCCTTGCCGTCGAGCAGCACGCGGCCGCCGTCGGGCTCGATCAGCCGGTTGATCATCCTGAGCAGCGTGGTCTTACCCGAGCCTGAGGTGCCGACGACGGCAACGATCTCGCCGTCGCCGATGGACAACGAGACGTCGTTGACCGCGACTTCGGCGCCGAACGTCTTGGAGAGATGTTCTATTTCGATCATCTTCGCCCTCCCGGCGACGCGAGTTCGACAAGGGCATCGAGCACGATGCCGGCGGCAAAGGCGAGCGCGACGGTCGGCACGGCGCCCAGCAGCACCAGGTCCATGGCCGTTTGACCCACGCCCTGGAACACGAACACGCCGAAGCCGCCGCCCCCGATCAGCGCCGCCACGGTCGCAAGCCCGATATTCTGCACGAGGACGATCCGGATGCCCGTGAGGATCACCGGGAAGGCCAGCGGCAGCTCGACCTGCAGCAGCCGCTGCCCGCGCGTCATGCCCATGCCGCGCGCCGCCTCTTCGGCGTCGGCCGGCACGCCGTCGAGCCCGGCCACGGTGTTGGCCACCACCGGCAGCAGCGAATAGAGGAACAGCGCCACCACCGCCGGCGCCACGCCGATCCCGGCGATGCCGATGGCGGCGGCGCCGGGCAGGGTTGCGGCCACCCAGGCCAGCGGCGCGATCAAGAGGCCGAACAGGGCGATCGAAGGGATCGTCTGCACCGCATTGAGCACATTGAGGATGGCGTTGCGCAGTGCCGGCACGCGCTCACACACGATGCCGAGCGGCACACCAGCGATCACCGCGGCGATCAGCGACCCGACGGCAAGCGCCACATGCGTGCCAGCCTCGCGCCAGAATGCGTCGGCCCGGTTGGCATATTCGCGCAGCACCGAAAGATCGTCCCACAGCCCGGACCACAGGATCGCCGCGACGATCGCCGCCACCGCCGCGAGCATCGCGAGCCGCGCCACCGGCCTGAGGCGCAGGCGCGACACTGCATCGGCCAGCATCAACGTGAACGCCGCCGCCAGCAGCCAGAAGCCGGCGCCGGGCGAGGTGCGCGAAATATGGTCGCCGGCGGGCGTCAGCATCCGCGCCGCATCGCCCACCGCCACCGCCAGCGCGATCAGTGCGGCCGAGCTGACCACCAGCCGGAAGCGCGGCGCGATTTTCATCAGCGCGATCACCGCGGCCGCCAGCAGCACCGCGCCGATGACGGCGAGTTCCCAGGCCGGCAGCGCGTCCCAGAAGGCGACGGCCTTGCCTGGCACGATGCGGTTGGCGCGGAAGGCGGCAAACGGGGTTAAGACGCCGATCGCCGCGATCACCGCGATCAGCGCGCCGAGGCGGTCGAAGGGCAGGCGCCCCCGCGCCGCCAATGCCGTTTGGGTGAGAGCCATGGACGCAAAGAGGCGGACCTTTCGGCCCGCCTCGTCAAGGGGCGATGGAAACTTACTTCAAAAAGCTGTTCTGCTTCAGCCAGTCGACGGCCACGGCCTTGGCCGCTTCGCCGCCCACCTGGATGCGCCCGTTGAGCGTCTGCAGCGTCGTCAGGTCGAGTTTGGCGAACACCGGGGCCAGCAGGTCCTTGATCTGCGGATACTTGTTCAGCACCGCCTCGCGGATGATCGGCGCCGGCTGATACACCGGCTGCACGCCCTTGTCGTCCTGCATCACCACGAGCCCGGACGGCGCAATGCCGCCGTCGGTCCCGTAGACCATCGCGGCGTTGACCCCGTTGGTCTGGTTGGCCGCCGCGGCGATCGTTGCCGCCGTGTCGCCGCCCGACAGCGTCACCAGCTGGTCAGGGGTCAGCTTGAAGCCATAGACCTGCTCGAACTTGGGCAGCGCTGCCGGCGAGCTGACGAACTCGGCCGAGGCCGCGAGCTTCACCTTGCCGCCGCCTGCGACCCACTTGCCGAAGTCGGAGAAGGTCACGAGCTTGTTCTGGTCGGCCACGTCCTTTCGCACCGCCACGGCCCAGGTGTTGTTGGCCGGCGCCGGCTGCAGCCACACGATCTTGTTGGCATCGTAGTCGAGCTGCTTCACCGCGGCATAGGCCTTGGCGGCATCGTTCCACTCCGGATCGTCCGCCTTGTTGAAGAAGAACGCGCCGTTGCCGGTGTATTCGGGGTAGATGTCGATCTGCCCCGCGGTGATCGCCTGGCGCACCACCGAGGTCGCGCCGAGCTGGATCTTCTCGGTCACTGGAATGTTGTTCGCCTGCAGCACCTGCGAGATGATGTTGCCGAGCAGGCCCCCTTCCGTGTCGATCTTGGAGGAAACCACCACCTGCGCATTGGCCGCGCCGGCGGTAAGAGCCAGGGCGAGCGCCGCCGCGGCAAGGGAGTGAATCAGACGCATGATGTTCTCCTGTTGGCCGGCGCCGCCGGCAGTGATGAAAGCTCGTGTCGCGGATTGCCCCGGATCAGTCAGGCATAACCGCACATGTTGGCACGTCGTTCCATGGCAATGCGGACGTGGTATCCGGATTCGTCCCCCACACTCGCCTCGCCGTCCTTCAGATAGTCACGGGCCGCGCCAATGGAAGTTGCATGGCCCGACAATGAGCTGCCCGCATAAAACGGGTTGACAGCATCGCTGCAGTGGCACGCCTCGCGCCGGTCGACTCTCCCCCGTCAGCGGCAATCCTATTGATTCCGGACGCAGATTTCCGTCCGCGTTCGGAGGACGGCAGCCACAGCTGTCCTCAATGTCAGCCTTCTTGTCAGTCATTGCGCGCTTGCGGCAGATTGCGCCACTCGACGCATTTTCGTGCCGCAAAGGCCATTTGTTACACGTCAAAAAAATCGACCGTTCCCTCCCGCGCGCGCTATCGCCAGTCTGTGGGGGAACGTCCACCCCCGTCGGCCCCTTCGGGCGCCGCCCCCGGCGAACCTTCTCGGCTGCTGCCTCGTGCCTGCTTGCCGCCGCCGCCGCCGCGCCGGCTCGCCGCTGCTGCCGCGCCGGCTCGCCGCGCCCTCAGCGTCTTCTCCCTGCCGGGGCTAGCGCTCGCCCGCCACGCCGCCGCCCGCCTGAAGATGTCTGACACCGGCTCAGGCTTGATCGTGACGCCGGTGCCGTGACACAAGGCGCCGGAGAGTTCGGAGGAGCAGCCGTGTCCAAGCGCAAGATTGCCATCATCGGCGTGGGCAAGATCGCCATCGACCAGCATTTGCCGGTGATCGACCGGTCCGACGACTTCAAGGTCGCCGCCACCGTCTCGACCCGCATGGTCGCACACAACGGGCTGCCGGTCTTCAAGACTGCCGCCGAGCTCTACAAGCAGATGCCCGAGGTCGACCTGGTGTCGATCTGCACCCCCCCGGGTGTCAGACATGCGTTCGTGCGCGAGGCCATCGATGCCGGCAAGGACATCCTGATGGAGAAGCCGCCGACCCCCACCATCTCCGAGCTCGACGACCTCGTCGCCTACGCCAAGAAGAAGAAGCGCATCCTCTTCCAGACCTGGCACTCGCGCTACAACGAAGCCGTTGATGCAGCAAAGAAAATCATCAAGCGCGACGGCGTCAAATCGGTCCGCATCGACTGGCGCGAGAGCGTCCGCAAGTGGCATCCGGGCCAGGAATGGGTGTGGGAGCCGGGCGGCTTCGGTGTTTTCGACCCGGGCATCAATGCGCTCTCGATCTTCACCAAGATCCTGCCTTTCCCGGTCTTCGTCGAAAGCGCCAAACTCAGCTTTCCCGCCAATCGCCAGACCCCGGTCGACGCCGAAATCCGATTCAAGTCGGACCAGCCGAACCAGCCCGAGCTCAGCGCCGGCTTCAACTGGCTCGAAGAGAGCGGCGAGGTCTGGACCATTCGTGTGCTGACCGGCCGCGGCGATACGCTTTTGCTCGAGAACGGCGGCCGCAAGCTCTCGGTCAACGGTGCGCCGGTGATCGAGAACCCGGACAACGAGTACGAGCAGATCTACGATCACTTCGCCAAGCTGCTGAAGAAGGGCAAATCCGACGTGTCCGACGCGCCGCTGCGCCTGGTCTCCGACGCCTTCCTGCTCGGGGCTCGGCACAACGTCGACGACTTCAACTGGTAGGCAGCCGGTCGCTACACGCCCACATAGCGCGACAGGATCTCGGGCGACGCCTTGAGGTCCGCGCTGGTGCCGTCGAACACCAGGTGTCCGTTGTTGAGGATGTAGGCGCGGCTCGAGATCGAGAGCGCTGCCGCGACGTTCTGTTCGACGATGATGATGGTCTGCCCCTCGGCCGCGAGCCGCTCGCACACGGCGAGCAGATCGCGCACGATGATCGGCGCCAGCCCCTCGAACGGTTCATCGAGCAGCAGCACCTTGGGTGAGCGCACCAGGGCACGGGCAATCGCCAGCATCTGCTGTTCGCCGCCGCTGAGGTCGGTCCCGCGGCTGGTCCTGCGTTCCTTGAGTCGAGGGAACATCGCGTAGATGCGCTCGAGCGGCCAGGCCGGCTTTGCCGTCAGTCCCGCCAGAATGATGTTCTCCTCGACATTGAGGCTGCCGAAGATGCGCCGCTCTTCCGGCACCAGCTGCATGCCGGCGTTGGCGACGGTGTGCCGCCGCACCCCGCGCAGTTCGCGACCGCCCAGCCTGATGCTGCCGGCTTTCGTGTCGACGCTGCCCATCAGCGATTTGAGTGTCGTCGACTTGCCGGCGCCGTTGCGGCCGAGCAGCGCCACCACTTCATTTTCCTCGAGCCGCATCGAGACGTCGAACAGGATGTGCGAGTCGCCGTAATACGAATTGATCTTGTCGACCTCGAGCAGGCTCATGCGTGCACGCCTCCGAGATAAGCGTCCTGCACGGCCGCGCTGTTCTGTACCTCCGCCGGCGTGCCCTCGGTGAGGATCTTGCCCTGCGCCAGCACCGTGACGCGGTCGGCCATGCCGAACAGCGCGTCCATGTCGTGCTCGACCACCACCAGCGTCCGCCCGATCGCGAGCCGCTTGAGCAGCTTCACCGTATCGGCGCGCTCCGTCGGACTCATGCCGGCGAGCGGCTCGTCGAGCAACAGGATCTTGGGGTTCGTGCCGAGCGCCAGTCCGATCTCGAGCCGCCGCTTTTCGCCATAGGCGAGGGCGCTCACCGGCGTCTCCGCCCGCGCCGTGAGATTGAGCATCCTGAGCGTCTCGTCGATGTCGGCATTGAGTTCGGCCATGTGGTCGGTGGAGCGCAGCATGTCGGCCCGGTAGGGGCCGCGCGTCCGTGACAGCGCCGAGATCATCAGGTTCCGTCGCACGGTGAGCTTCGAGAACAACTGGTTGATCTGGTAGCTCTTGGCGATCCCCTTCTGGCACACGGCGGTGACGCCGAGCCCGGTCGTGTCCTCGCCGAACATCGTCACGGTACCGGTGCTCGGCTCCACTTCGCCCGTCAGCATCTTGAAGAACGTGCTCTTGCCGGCGCCGTTCGGCCCGATCAGGCCGCGGATCTCGCCCTCGTGCACCACGAAGTCGATCGCCTCGTTGGCGACGATGCCGCCATAGCGCTTGCCCAGCCCTCGCGTTTCGATCGCGATCCTGTCGGGATTGGGCGCCGGCCGCTCTGCCGCCGCTTCTTCGGCCGCCGCATCGGCGGCGCCCGTCGCCTGTTCCGCCGCTACGGTGCGCAGGCGCGCCGGGCGCACCAGATGCCATAGATCGGTAAGGCCGCCTGCGATGCCGCGGCGCAAGAAGATGATCAGCAGCACGAAAATGATGCCCAGCACCAGCTTCCATGCGGCGCCGAGCGGCGTTGCCGCCTGCAGGTAGTCCTGCAGGAACAGCCATACGGCGGCGCCGAGCAGCGGCCCGAACAGCGTTCCGGTGCCGCCGATCGCCGTCTGCATCACCAGCTGGCCGGAGGTCGCGAAGGTGAAGGCATCGGGCGGCATGAAGCTTTGCAGCACGCCGAGCAGGCCGCCCGCGAACCCGGCATAGGCGGCCGCGATGATGAACGCCGTGAGCTTGTAGCCGTGGATGTTGTGCCCCACCGCTGCGGCGCGCTCCGGGTTGTCGCGGATGGCCCTCAGGATCGCACCCACCGGCGAGCGGACGATCCGGAGCGCGATCACGATGCCGATGAAGTAGCAGACCGCAAAGAACTGGTAGAGCGACCAGCCGCCGCTGAAGGCGATATCGATGGGACCGAGCACGATGTGGGGCATCGGTACGCCGGGCAGGCCGTTCTCGCCGCCGGTCCAGGCGGCCAGCGGGTTGAACTCGACGAAGTAGAACACTTCGGCGATCGCCACCGTGATCATCGCAAAGTAGATGCCGGTGCGCCGGAGTGCGATGAGCCCGATGAAATAGCCCACGACCGCTGCGACGACCATGCCGATCAGCAGCGCCGCGATGACGCTGGGAAAGCCCATGCGCGTGAGCAGGTACGCCGCCACCATGCCGCCGGTGCCGAAGAACGCCGACTGGCCGAACGACAATAGCCCGGTGAAGCCGAACAGCAGGTCGAAGCCGAGGCCGAACAGGCCCCACACCAGGACGCGGTTGACAGTGTCGGGTGAGGCCCCGAGCGGGCCCAGGACGAAGGGGGCGACGATCAGCCCGATCGCGGTGAGAGCTTCGACGAGGAGGGGGCGGAGTCTGAGCATGGACGCGTGTCGCCTATTCGCGGCCGGCCGTGCCAAGCAGGCCATAGGGCCTGAACATCAGCACGAGGGTCATGGCCACGAACAGCATGACATACGCATAGCCGGGGTTGAACATTGAGGTGATGCTGATGATCTCGCCGGCGATCAGGCCGCCGATGATGGCGCCGGGGAACGAGCCCACGCCGCCGATGACCACCACCACGAAGGTCTGCACCAGGATCGGCTCGCCCACGTCCGGCGCGATCGAGACCACCGGCGTGTTGACGATGCCGGCAAAGCCTGCGGCCGCGGCGCCGATGCCGAACACCAGCATGAAGATGCGCTGCACGTTGATGCCGAGCAGATCGACCATCGTCGAGTCCTCGATGCCGGCGCGCACGATCATGCCGATGCGCGTCCGGTACAGGACGACGTAGAGCACCAGCAGCGCCACGACCACGATGCCGAACAGCGCCAGCCGGTAGGTCGGATAGACCATGAAGCCCAGATGCGTGATGCCGACCAGGCCGGGCGGCGGCGGAATGCTTTCGGACTGGCTGCCGAAAAAGAACCTGACCGCTTCGACAAACACGATCCCGAGCCCGAAAGTCACCAGGATCTGGTCCTCGGGCGGGCGGTTGTAGAAATAGCGGATGATGCCGCGTTCCATCAGGACGCCCACGACCATGACGAAGAGCGTGCCGACGATCGCCGCGACGATGAACGAGCCTGTATAGGTATAAGCAACCCACCCGGCATAGCCGCCGAGCATGAACATCGCGCCGTGCGCAAGGTTGAGCACCCCGAGCGTGCCGTAGATGATCGTCAGGCCCGACGAGATGAGCGCCAGCAGCGCTCCCTGCACCAGCCCGTTGAACAGCTGCGACAGAAAATTAGCCCAGTTGACCACGCCCCACCTCGCGCACGACGAACCGCGTTAAGCGGCGATCAGGTATAAGAACCCAACTTGCACCCGAATGCATCAGGCGCCTGCATCAGGCCCTCGCCGGGCACCACTTCCAGGACCTCCCAGAAGTCCTCCGGGTTCTTCATGTCGCTGGCCTTCTTGCCTTTGACGATGACCACGGGGCGGATGCACTGGTGGTCCTCCGGCCGATAGTGCACGTCGCCGAGCAGCGAGGGCATGGTCTCGCCCTTCTCCCAGGTCTTGATCACGTCGGGCGGATAGAAGGTGCCGGCCTCGGTGACCACGCGCGCCCAGTGCGCGAAGCTGACATAGGAGTTCTCGGCGCCCCATTCCGGCCGGTAACCGTACTTCTTGAGGAAGGATTCGACGAACATCTTGGCCAGCGGATACTGGTCCTCCTGCGTCCACCAGAAATCCGTGGCGGCATAGACGCCCTCGGTGATGTCGGCGCCCACGTCCTTGGCGAGGAACGGGATCTGGTAGGGGATCACCAGGTTCATCTGCGGCAACAGGCCGAACTGCTTGGCCTGCTGGGTCGACAGCACCGCGTCGCGGCCCCAGTTGACGTTGATGATGAACTCGGCGCCCGAATTGGCGATGTTCGTCAGGTACTGGCTGAAGTCCTGTGTGCCGAGCGGCGAAACCTGGTCGGTCACCTGCGTCCAGCCGCCGTTCTGCGTCAGGTAGTCGTTCATCGACTTGGTGACGGTGTGGCCGTAGGTGTAGTCCGGCGTCATGAACGCTGCCTTGCGGCCCTTGCCGAAGGCTTTCACCAGCACCGGCCCGAGCGCGGCCGCAGCGGTCTGCCCGAAGAAATTCTGGCGGAAGCCGTAGCGTACGCAGTCCTTGCCGGTGGTGTCGTTCGAGCCGGAGATGCCGGCGAGATAGAGCACCTTTTGCTGGTCGGCGAAGTGGTTGAGGGCCACCGCGACGGCGCTCGAGGTCGAACCGGTCATCAGCACGACTTTGTTTTCCGAGATGAAACGCTGTTCGGCCTGCACGGCGTCGTTCGGCTTGGCGGCCGAGTCGGCGACCTGCAGCGCGACCTGCTTGCCGAGCAGGCCCTTGGTCAGGCCCGGCACGAACTGCTTCATCAGGTCGTCGCCATTGTTGATGTGCTCGACCGCCAGTTCCCAGCCCTTGAGCTCGTCTTCGCCCTGCTCGGCGTAGGTGCCGGTCCGCGGTACGGCAACGCCGATGTTCACGGTGTCGCCCGATGAACCGGCCGGCCAGGTGCCGATCGGCGGCTGGTCTTCGGCAAACGCCATGCGCGGCAGCATCGCCGCACCGGCAAGACCCGCCGACCCGGCCAATACGGCCCGGCGGCTGAGACGGAAGTCGTGTGAAATGCTCATTTCGTCCTCCCAAGCTGTGGATCGGCAGCGCCGGCCACAGACGTTCTTGGCAGGATCGAGGGCAATCGGCCGCGGGCCGTACGCCTTCTGCGAAGCGCTTGAGCCCGCTGACTTGGCCCCCTCCTGCCAACTCCCGCGGAAGAGTAGAGTCGAGAAACCTGATAGGTGCCTGACCTGAAGCTGACCTCAAGCTGACTTTTTCGACTTGCCCAGCGCCTGTTCCAGCGCTGCGAGCAGTCGCGCCATGGCGCTCGGATCGGCCCGGCGGCCGGCGGCCAGCGCCTCGTCGATCTCGATGGCGATGTCGCCGACTTCGCCATAGCCGAAGGTTCCGGCGGCGCCCGCGAGGCCATGTACCAGTCGCTTGAACGCATCCATATCGCCGCTGTCGCTCAGTTCGGCAAGCGCTTGTCGATCTGCTTCCAGCCGGTCGCGGAAATTGCCGTCAGGATCGAGCAGCTTGAGGTCCGCCACGCTGGGCCCGGGCCGGTGCGCCATCAGTTCGAGGCGGTCCCGGCTCCCACCAGCCGGTAGCCGATGCCGCGCCGCGTCTCGAGTGTCACCCCGGCGCCCGCCGTCTTCAGGGCGCGACGGAGTTTCGAGATTTGGGCCTCGATCGAATTGGCCGTCACGTCATCGTCGAAACCGTAGAGCGCTTCTTCGATCATGCGCTTGGGCGTCATGTGGTTCTTGCGCCGGGCGAGCAGCTCGAGCAGCTGGAACTGCTTGCGGGGCAGCGCCAGGCTGACCCCATCCACCACCGCCTCGAGCGCGTCGGAGTCGACCACCATGTTGGCGATGGCGACGCGGTGGCCCCTGAGCCGCGATGGCCGTCGCAGCAGCGCCGTCACTCGCGCCCTCATCTCGGGGACGGCGAAAGGCTTCACCAGGTAGTCATCCGCGCCGCTGCTGAGCCCGATCACCCGGTCCTCGACGCGGCGGCGGGCCGTCAGCATCAGGATCGGCGCCTCGACACTGCGCCGGCGCATCTCGCGCACGAGGTCGAGGCCGTCGCCGTCCGGCAGTCCGAGATCGACGATCATCAGTGCATAGTCGTTGGCCCGCGCCGCCATCAGCGCGTCCTCGGCGAAGCGGACATGGTCCACCGTATGGCCGAGCCCGCGCAGCTCGCGCCCCAGAAGGGCGGCGATATCCTCGTCGTCCTCGACGATCAGGATGCGGGCCTGTGGCGCTGCATCCTGGTAGCGATGCGAATCCAGCAGCGCGTCCCTCTCCGCGCGGCCCCAGTCCAGGGTCATCGTCACACTCCTCCCGTATGCCGACCCGCCGATACTGTGAGGCTTGTCGCTCAAACACAAGGGGGCTACCCTTATTCCCAAAGAGGCACGGAAAACCGGCCCCTTGAGGAGGATGGCAATTCCCGCGTCGATCCTGATCGCCGACGACGACCCCAACATCCTGCGCGCCCTGAGTTTTCTGATGCAGCGCGAGGGCCATGCGGTACGCACGGCGACCGACGGGCAACAGGCCTTGGCCGCGGTGGCGGAAGCGCCGCCGGACCTACTGCTGCTCGACCTGATGATGCCGCGCGGGAACGGCTACGAGGTCTGCAAGACGCTTCGCGCCTCGTCCGACTACAACGCTGTTCGCATCGTGATGCTGACCGCCCGCGGGCAGGACGACGACCAGCGCAAGGGTCTGGCGCTTGGCGCCGATGCCTACGTCACCAAGCCCTTCGCCATCGGCGACGTCATCGGCTGCGTCGCAGGGGTCCTGGCAAAGCCCCGGCCCGGGCGCGACTAGCCCATGCTCCGCCGCACCGCCCGCCGCGACCGCTTCATCGGCCTGTTCGTGCTCGGCGCCATCCTCTTCAACCCGCCGATCCTCAACCTGTTCGGCGGGACCGTGTTCGGTTGGCCGGCGCTGTTCGTCTATCTGTTCGGCGCCTGGGCCCTGATCATTGCCGCCGTGGCGCTGCTGAGCCGCACCGGGCGCGCTGCCGACGACGAGCAGGCGCCCCGATGAGTCAGCAGCTCATCCTCGGCGTTGCCATCGCCTATCTCCTCGTGCTGTTCGCCATCGCCTGGCTGGTCGAGCGCCGCGGCGGCGCGCCGCGGCTCACCGGCTCGAGCCTCGTCTATACCCTTTCGCTCGCGGTCTATTGCAGCTCGTGGACCTTCAACGGCGGCGTCGGTCGCGCTGCCCTCAACGGTTTCGATTTCCTGCCGATCTACCTCGGCCCCACGCTCGCCTTTTGTCTCGGGCCGATCGTCATCCGCCGCATGTTGCGGATCAGCAAGGCCAACCGCATCACCTCGATCGCCGATCTCATCGGCGCCCGCTTCGGCCGCTCTGCCGGCCTCGCCGCGCTGGTGACCGTCATCGCCGTCATCGGCCTCGTCCCCTATATCGCGCTGCAGCTCCGCTCCATCGCCCAGGGCTACGCGACGCTCTCGGCGACCTCTTCCGTCCCCGGCAGCCAGCCGCTGCAGCTCGATAGTGCCCTCTGGGCCGCGGCGATCCTCACCGTCTTCGCCATGCTGTTCGGCAGCCGCTCCATCCATCCCGGCGAGCATCATCCCGGGATGGTCGTCGCCATCGCCGCCGAGTCGATCCTCAAGCTGCTGAGCCTCACCATCATCGGCGTCTTCGTGGTCTACGGCCTGTTCCACGGGTTCGGCGATCTGTTCGGCCGCGCCGCGTCGGCGCCCGAGATCGCGCCGACTTTCGCGCAGGCGCCCGACCGCTACGGCTTCTCCTGGATCGCCATGACCGTGCTGGCCATGCTGGCGGCGTTCTGCCTGCCGCGGCAGTTCCAGGTGATGGTGGTCGAGAACGTCGACGAGCGCCATCTCGACCGCGCCATCTGGCAGTTCCCGCTGTATCTGCTGCTGATCAACCTGTTCGTCCTCCCCATCGCGCTCGCCGGCCGGCTGCTGCTGCCAGGCACGGACAATCCCGACAACTTCGTACTGGCGCTGCCGCTGCTCGGCCAGCGACCGATCATCTCGCTGATCGCCTTCCTGGGCGGCGTCTCGGCCGCGGCCAGCATGGTGGTGGTCGAAACCACCGCGCTCTCCATCATGGTGTGCAACGATGTGGTGATGCCGGCGCTGCTGCGCGTGAAGTCGCTCGGTCTGTCCGAGCGCTCCGATCTCACCCGCCTGCTGCTTTGGGTGCGGCGCGCCGCCATGGTCGTCGTCATGGTGCTCGGCTACCTCTACATGCGCCACGACAGTTCCGAGGTGGCGCTGGTCTCGATCGGCCTCATGTCCTTCGTCGCCGTGGCGCAGTTCGCCCCGGCGCTGCTCGGCGGCCTGTTCTGGCGCGGCGCCACCAAGGCCGGGGCCATTGCCGGCATTTCGCTCGGCTTTCTCGTCTGGTGCTACACGCTGCTCATCCCCAGCTTCACCCACGAGCCGCTCGTCGCCGCCTTCATCACCCGCGGCCCGTTGGGCATCGGCCTGCTGCGGCCCTATGGGCTGTTCGGCCTCGTCGGCCTCGATCCGGTGACCCACGCCACCTTCTGGTCGCTGTTGGCCAATATCGGCGCGCTGCTCGGCGTCTCGATGCTCGAGCGGCAGCGCCCGGTCGACCGCGCGCACGCGGCGCTCTTCGTCGATGCCGACAACCCCTCCGACGCGGCGCAGATCTGGCGCCGCACCGCGCTCATCCCCGATCTCAACTCGCTCGCCTCGCGTTTTCTCGGCCGCGCCCGCACCGAGGCCGCTTTTGCGAGCTGGGCGCGCGAGCGCGGTCTCGATCCGGCGACCGCCATCCGTGCCGATGCCGAAACTGTGCTGTTCTACGAGCGCCTGCTCGCCAGCGCCATCGGCGCCGCCTCCGCCCGCGTGCTGGTCGGCGCCATCGTCGAGGAGGAGCCGCTGGGCGTCGAGGAGGTGATGCGCATCCTCGACGAGACCTCGCGCGTCATCGAGGCCAACCAGCGCCTCGAGGACAAGTCGCGGGCACTCGAGGCGGCGAGCGCCGAGCTCAAGCAGGTCAACGCCCGCCTCACCGAGCTCGACCGGCTGAAGGATGATTTCGTCGCGACTGTCAATCATGAGCTTAGAACACCGCTCGCCTCGATCCGCGCCTTCTCCGAGATTCTGCGCGATCATCCGCGTTTGAGCGACGCCGAGCGTCTCGAATTCCTCGCCATCATCATCGCCGAGTCCGAGCGGCTCACCCGCCTCATCGGCCAGCTCTTGCATCTGAGCAAGATCGAGGCCAGCGGCGCCATCCCGGCGCAACGCGCCCTCGTCGATCTTGCCGCCGTGGTGCGCGAGTCGAGCGCCGCCATGCGGCAGGTCTTCGCCGGAGCCAACGTCTCGCTCGATGTCGATATCGCCGATGCGGAGGCGCAGGTGATGGGCGATCACGACCGGCTGGTGCAGGTCCTGATCAATCTCCTCGGCAATGCCGTAAAATTTTCGCCGCGCCGGGGAGGGCGCGCCGAGCTCAGCGTCCGCCGCTATGGTGCCGAGGTCGAGCTCGCCGTCGCCGACAACGGCCCCGGCATTCCGCCGGCAGATCGGACCGTGGTGTTCGATCGCTTCCGCCAGCTTGGCGACTCGATGGGCGAGCGCCCCGAAGGCGTCGGCCTCGGCCTCGCCATCAGCCAGAAGATCGTCGAGCAGCACGGTGGCCGCATCTGGGTCGAAGAGGCAGAAGGCGGCGGCGCCGTATTCAAGATCAGGCTGGAGGCAGCCCGGGTGGCGGAGCCGGCGTAGCTATGCCAGCCGGCCGAACCACCACAGCGACAGCGCCGCCGCCGCAATCGTGAACAGCGCTCCGATGCCCGCGAAGATGAACGCGATGTCGGTCAGCTTCTTTTCGCCCACGAGCTTGGTCGCAAGCGAGTTGTAGACCTTGGTGAGGTCGTCCGCCGATTTCGCCTGGAAATACTGCCCGGTCGTGGTCTGGGCGATGGTCTTGAGCGTTGGCTCATCCAGTGCCGCGCGCATCTCACGGCCGCCGAAACCCACGATCGCGCCGTTGCCGGTGCCGAAGCCGACGGTGAACACCTTCACGCCGTAGTCGGCGGCCGTCTGCCCCGCCTGGATCGGGTCGGGCCCGGCTGTCGTTGCGCCATCGGTAAGCAGGATGATCACCGCGTTCTGGTACGAGCCCGGCTGCACCGGCTGGTGCGGCGGTGCATCGGGCGGCTTGCTGGCGCTGCTCAGCGGCAGCGTCGGGTTGAACCTCCCGCCGCCCATCGGCATGCCCAGCCCGCCGCCGAAGCCACCTTGCCCATTGCCGGCATTGGTCGAACCCGGTCCAAAATCCTGGTCGGGAAAGATCGTCTTCAGTGCCGTGAGGATGCCGGAACCCACGGCAGTGCCGCGATGCAGCTCGAACCGGTCGATCGCATCGTAGAGCGGCTGCCGGTCGATCGTTGGCGGCTGCGCGAGGATCGCAAACCCGCCGAACTCGACGAGCCCGATCTGCACCTCGGGCGGCTGGTCGGCGATGAACTTCTTGGCTGCCGTCTGCGAGGCGACGATGCGCGAGGGCGCAACGTCATTGGCGGCCATCGAGCCCGACACGTCCATCGCCAGGATCACCGTCGCCCGGGACGAAGCCAGCGTCACCACCGCCTCCGGCCGCGCCACCGCGACGATGCCGGCGGCGATCGCGACCAGCATCAGCGCCGGCGGCACATGCCGGCGCCAGCCTTGCGACGCGCCCATCGCCGCCTTGATCAGCGCGAGGTTGGCATAGCGGACCGTCAACCGCTTGCGCCGCCGCAGCACCCAGGCATAGAGCCAGACCAGCGCCGGAACGAGCAGCAGCAACCACAGCGCTTCGGGCCACACGAAGGTCATGATGCCGCCTCCACGGAGGCGAACATATCGTCGCGCTTCTGCAACGAGGTGCCGCCGCCGCCCAGTGCCCGCTGTGCCTTGCGCAGCGCGGCAAAGCGCCGGATTGCATCGAGCAGGTCGTCATAGGTCGAGAGCTCCAGCACGTCGCAGCCGGCATCGCCGAACGCCTCGAACAGGACGGTCTCGCTCGCCTCGGCCAACGCCGCAAAGCGCGCGCGGAATCCCTTGTCGGTGGTGTCGACGAAAATCTGCTCGCCGCTTTCCGCATCCTCGAACGGCAGCAGCCCGAGGTCGGGAAGGCTCAGGTCGATCGGATCGACCAGCCGCACCGCCAGCACCTCGTGCCGCCGCGACAGCAGCGACAGGGCGCTCTGCCATCCCGGCGCCGACAGGAAGTCGGAGAGCACGAACACCATCGAACGCCGCTTGATCGTGTTCAGTGCCCGCTTGAGGAAGATGCCGAGGTCGGTCTTTGGCGCGCGCAGCAAGCGCGGGTTCTGGGTGATACGGTCGATCAGGTACAGCACCTGCTGTCGGCCGCCGCGCGGTGGGACCACGAACACGTTGATGCCGTCATAGAGGATCGCGCCGACCTTGTTGCCCTGCCGAGTCAGCAGCCGCGCCAGCACTGCCACGAACTCAGTCAGCACCTCGCGTTTCTTCACCTCGCCCGAGCCGAAATCGACCGAGGGCGATAGGTCGCACAGGAACCACGCCGTCACCTCGCGGTCCTCGTTGTAGACGCGCACATGCGGCACCAGCGTGCGCGCCGTCACGTTCCAGTCGATGTGCCGTACGTCGTCATGCGTCTGGTATTCGCGTAGGTCGGCGAGATCGAGCCCGAAGCCGCGGAACAAGGTGCGGTAGTCGCCCTGCAGCAACCCGTCGAGCCGGCGGACCACCATCCACTCGAGCCGGCGCAGGAGCGCTTCCGGCCCGTCAGGCGACGCGGGCATGGTTCTCGAGGATCTTTTCAGGCGCCGGCACCGCCTTGAGGATCTGCCGGATCAGGTCATCGGCACTGGTTCCTTCCGACAGCGCCTCATAGCTGAGCACAATCCGGTGGCGCAGCACGTCGGCGGTCACGTCCACCACGTCCTCGGGCAGCACGTAGTCGCGGCCACGCAGGAAGGCGAGGGCACGCCCGGCCTCGATCATCCCGATGGTGCCACGCGGGCTCGCGCCGTAAGTGACGAGCTTGCCGGCACCCTTGAGGCCCGCCGTCGCCGGATCGCGTGTCGCCGCCACCACCTTGACCGCGAACTGCAACAGCTTGGGGTCGACATAGAGCTCGCGCACCCGCGTCTGCAATGCCAGCAGTTGCGCGGTGCTGGCGATGCGCGTCACCGCCTGCAGTGCGCCGGTGACGCGCGAGACGATCACGAACTCCTCGTCCTCGCTCGGATAGTCGACCAGCACCTTCATCATGAAGCGGTCCACCTGCGCCTCGGGCAGGGCATAGGTGCCCTCGGTCTCGATCGGGTTCTGCGTCGCCATCACGACGAACGGGCTCGGCACCTTGTGCGACTCGCCGGCGATGGTCACCTGCCGCTCCTGCATCACCTCGAGCAGTGCGCTTTGCACCTTGGCCGGCGCGCGGTTGATCTCGTCGGCCAGCAGCAGGTTGCAGAATACCGGCCCGAGCAGGGTCGAGAAGTCGCCGGTCTTCTGGTTGTAGATGCGCGTTCCAATCAGGTCCGCCGGCACGAGGTCCGGCGTGAACTGGATACGCTTGAACGTGCCGCCGATCACCTCGGCCAGCGTATTGACCGTCAGCGTCTTGGCCAGTCCCGGCACGCCCTCGACCAAGAGGTGCCCACGCGCCAGCAGCGCCACCAGCACCCGCTCGAGAAAGCGGTCCTGTCCCACCACGATCTTTTTGACCTCATAGAGCACCTGCTCCATCAGGGCGGCGTCGGCGTTGCTCGTCTCGTCCATGCCTCAGATCCTCTTCGTCAAAGCGGGTTCTCACCCACGGCGCCCGCGGCCGCTTCGATCGGCAGCGCAAAGCCGATGCCGGCAAAGGTGCGCGAGCCGCTCGGGTTGACGATGGCCGTGACGATCCCCACCACCTCGCCGTCGGCGTCGACCAGCGGCCCGCCCGAATTGCCGGGATTGGCCGCTGCGTCGAACTGGATGAGGTCGCTGAGCGGCTTCTTGTTCTCGCTGACGAAGGCGCGGTGCAGGCCGGACACCACGCCGCTCGAGGCCGAAGGTCCGATGCCGAAGGGAAAGCCGATTGCCTCCACCTCGTCGCCTGGGTGCAGTCCGCCGCTCGCGGCCAGCGTCGCCGGTTCCAGGTCGTCGGGCACAACCTCCGTCTTCACCACCGCCAGGTCGCGGTCGGGCTGGGCACCAACCACCGTGCCTCTCGATTCCGTGCCGTCCGCCATGTAGGTGATACGCAGCTTTGCTTCCGAGCCGGCCACGTGCCAATTGGTGAGGATGTCGCCCTGGTCATCGATCACGACGCCCGTGCCGATCGTGTCCGGCGGATACAGCGCGTCGAGGAATGGCAGCAGCCAGTCGCGCGCCTTCCATTGGTCGTTGACCTCGGGCCAGCCCTTGGGATCGTAGCCCGCGATCCGCACCACCGAGGGGATCACTTTGGCGTAGGAGACCGCCGCGATCGACGGCGGTCGCTCCCGTCTGTCGACCACCGTATTCACCGCCGCGGCAAAATCGGCGTCGTTTGTCCGCGGGATGACCGGTCGCGTCACGTCGTAGATGCCCACGATCCCCAGCGCGATGACCATGCCGGTTGCGATCAGTACCTTGCCTTGATGCCTCTCATAGAGCCGGTTCCACCACGGTCCGACACGCGCACGCAGCGACGGCCGGTGTTCTTCTTCGGGCAGGATGTAAGTGGCCGGCAGCGAGGCGTAGGCGGACCCGCCGCTGGCGCGCGGCTTTCCAGACCGGCTGTAGAGGGGCCGTCTCTTCGACATGCCCGGCACCTCGCCACGACTGTCGACGCTCCGGCCGAAGGCTAGTCCTGCCTCCGGAGGCTGCCAATTGTCATTTGTAAGTTGGTAGTCACAAAGCCGTGGTCAGGCCGTCGCCCGGGCCCTGAGTCCGAGCTCTTTCTCGACGCCTTCCATCAGGCCCTTCATGTAGCCGACGGCAAACAGGCGACCGAGCGGCATGTAGCCGGGCTCGGTGTTCTCCTCGCCCCACATCACCGGCGCGTGGTCGGGCCGCATCACGCCCGCAAATCCGACGTCGTAATAGGCCTTCATCGCCTCGTACATGTCGGTCTTGCCGGCATCGTGGAAGGTCTCGGTGATGTGGTGCGCGTCGCCCACGATGTCGCGGAAATGTGCAAAGTGGATGCGGCCGTCGGCGCCGAGCTTGCGGATCGTCGCTGGCACGTCGGCGTTCATCGCCGCAAAGTTCGCCTGGCACAGCGTGATGCCGTTGGCCTTGCTCGGCGACAGCCTCAGGAGCCGCTCGAAATTGTCGACCGAGTTCATGATTCGCTCGGTGCCGAACACCCGCTTGAGCGGCGGATCGTCGGGGTGCATCGCCAGCATCACGCCTTCCTTTTCGCAGATCGGCAGCACCTTTTCGAGGAAGCGCTCCAGCGTCTCCCAGAGCTTGGCCTCGGTGATGATCGGCGGCCCCTGGTATTCGGGCGACGACGTCGAGACCTCGTCGTCATAGGCGGTGGTCAGCGCCCCGCCGCGCGTCTGCTTGGAGAAGCTGGTGCGGATCCACGAATACTTCGCCATCCACGAGTAGCAGAAGCATTTGACCCCGAGCGCGCCGAGATTGCGGATCGCTGCGATGAACTGCTCCGTCTCCGCCTCGACTCCCTCGGTGCCGCGCTTGATGTGGTCCATCGGCAGCCAGCCTTCGAAGGTCGAGACGTTGAAGCCGAAGTCCTGGTACTTCTTCACCAGCCGCGCCGCCGGCAGGTACTCCCAGATCGGCTCGCCGCCGCCGAGCGCAACGGCCTCCGTCACGCCCATTTGCAGCGCGTAATGCCATTTGCCGTCGATTTCCGGAAACAGGCACATCGCGATCTTCATCGATCCCCTCCAAAATCCAATCGTTTGCACCCTTCATTGATTTGGCCCTGCCGGGAGCCACGACGGAATTTACAATCGCCCTTTTCGGTGCTGGTCCGCACGTCAAGCGCAGCGTATCGTGCCTCGAGCTTGGGGGGAATGAATTGGATTTTGCGGGACGCGTCGCGCTCGTCACCGGCGGCGGCTCCGGTGTGGGTGAGGCCACGGCGCGACTGCTCGCCACGGGTGGCGCCACCGTCGGCCTGCTCGATATCCGTGCGGATCGCGTCGCCGCGGTGGCGGCGTCCATCGCTGCATCCGGCGGCAAGGCCATCGCTCTGCCGCCCACCGAGATCGCTGACGAGGCCCAGATGCGCGTCGCGGTCGACGCCCTGCTGCAGCAGGCCGGCCGGCTGGACATCGTCATCGCCAATGCCGGCATCAATGGCGTCTGGGCGCCCATCGACGACATCACCCCGGCCGAATGGGACAAGACCATCGCCGTCAACCTGCGCGGCACCTACCTCACGCTGCACCTGACCGTTCCGCATTTGAAGGCGGCGGGCGGCGGCGCCATCCTCATCGTCTCCTCGATCAACGGCACCCGCACCTTCACCAGCGCCGGGGCCACCGCCTATTCCGCCACCAAGGCGGCGCAGGCGGCGATGGCCAGCCAGCTCGCGCTCGAGCTCGGCCGCCACAAGATCCGCGTCAACGCCGTCGCTCCGGGCTCCACCAGGACCAACCTTACCGAAAATACCTGGCGCAGGAACCAGGAGCTGGCGCACGTGCCGGCGCTCTTTCCCGAAGGCGACATGCCGCTGACCGGGGGGATACCCGCCAAACCGGAAGACATTGCCGATGCGATCGTTATGCTGGCCTCCGATCAGGCGCGCCATGTCACCGGCACCTTGCTGTTCGTCGATGGCGGCCAGTCGCTGTTGAGGTAGGAACACTCTGCGGTTGACGAGGTGTGGACCATCTGCCGAGATCGTCTGGCCAGAGCGCCGCCTATGGAGAGAGACTGATGGATATTGCAAAGATCACGCGCCCGCCCAGGCACATCATTGAGGCGCTCAGGGGCATCGGCACGGCCACTGTGGCCGGCTCGCTCGGCCATTCCGGCTTCCGCAATCCGCACATGCTCGGCCCCGTCAGCCAGCGCCCCGGCAAGTCGATCGTCGGCCCGGCGCTCACCCTGCAGTTCCTGCCGCAGCGCCCCGACCTGTTCAGCGAAGGCGAGTACGCCGATCCCGAAACGCAGCTCCACCGCCACGTACTCTACCAGGTGGAGGAGGGCGACGTGGTCGTGGTCGACGCGCGCGGCGACATGAGCTCGGGCGTCTTCGGCGACATGATGTCGACCTATTTCAAGGGCCGCGGCGGTGCCGGCATCGTCATCGACGGCGTGATGCGCGATCGCCCCAATGTCGAAAAGCTCGACCTTGCGCTCTGGCTGCGCGGCTGGACGCCGAACTACCACGTCCAGGTCAGCATCTTCCCGTCGGCGGTAAACGTGCCCATCGCCTGCGGCGGCGTCACCGTACTGCCGGGCGACATCATCATGGCCGACGACGATGGCGTCATCGTCCTGCCGCCCTCGATGGCCGAACAGGTGATCGAGGATTCCAAGAAGCACGCCGAATGGGAGGTGTTCAGCCGCGAGAAGCTGAAGCAGGGGGCCGACCTCAGGCGCTACTACCCGCTCCACCCCGACGCCCAGGGCGAATACGAAGCCTGGCAGAAAGCCAACCCGAAGAGGTAGCGCGGGGCGCGGGGGTCAGTCCCGCCAGTGCACCTTGGGTTCGCCCAGGGTGCGCAGCGTCTCTGCCGGCTCGCCGTTGATGCGCCGGATCAACAGGCGCGCCAGCTCCATGCCGGCCGAGAACACGTCCTCCTCGACCGTATCGATCTGCGGATAGAGCGCCGGCAGCAGGTCCGACGTCTGCTTGCAGATGAAGTGGAAGTCCTGCCCGGCCACCAGGCCCTCGTCTTCGAGCCCGGCGATCATGAAGATCGAGCGCAGTTCGCTGTCGCAGATGATGCCGTCCGGGCGCGGCGACATGCGCGCGATCTCGCGTCCGAACTCGCGCATCTCGGCCGAAGCCGGGCGGTCGATCTCCGGGCTGATCACCTGCGTGCTGAGGCCAAGCCGGGCGCTGACCCGCTGGAAGCTGGTGACGATCGTGTGGAAGTTGTTGGTGATCTCGCGTCCGACCACCAGCAGGATGCGCTTGCGGCCCTTGGCCGCCATGCGCTCGACCGCGAGCCGCACGAACTCCTCTGAATGAAAATCGGCATAGGGGTGCGGCGTATAGAACTCCGTTCGTCCGTGCGTCACGAACGGGAAGCCCTCGTCCATCAGCAGCTGCACCCGTGGATCGCGCGCCGTGGTGTGGGTGATGATCACGCCGTCGGCCGTGCGGTTGTCGATGATGTAGCGGATCGTGTCGACGGTGCCCGCCGCACCGAACTCCGGCGACACGTTCATGTGGTAGCGAGTGCCCTGGATGGCGTGCCCGATACCCTGGATCAGGTAGCGCGCGAAATCGATGGTTTCGTCGGTGCGCTCGAGCACGAGCGCAATCACATTGGTCTTGCCGGTCCTGAGCCGCACGCCCGCGCGGTCGGGCACGTAGCCCAATTGCTGCGCCGCCTCCACCACTTTGCGGTGCGTCTCGGGCTTGAGCCGCGCGCCGCCGCGCAACGCCAGCGACACCGTCGACGGGCTCAGCCCCGTCAGCTCGGAAATCGTTCTCAGCGTCGCGCGTTTGCCGCCCGGCTTCTGGCTGCTGCCCGGCCCGGCAGGTGGTCTGGTCATTGTATCGGCGCCCCCATCGGCATCCTTTTCACAAGCTCCACGACGTTTCAATGTCGCCTGTTGTTGCAACGATACAGCGCGCGCGACGGGCCTCGAACAGGCGAAAAGGCGGTCGCGAGGGCCAAAATCGGCACACTTCCGGTCGAAATCAAACCGAAAATTCGCAGCATATTGCAACGTTGCAATTTTTCGGCTTTGGTGTCGATGCTGTTTCTAGGGAGGCGGGAGCACGGCGCCAACGTCCGGGCCGATGCCCAAACGGGAGGAACATGAATGCTGAAGACTCATCTGCTGGCCGCGGCAGCGGCGACGGCCGTTCTGGTGGGCGCCGCTTTGCCCGCCCTGGCCGACATGTCGATCGAATACAACGATAGCTTTGCGCCGCTCGTCGAGAACGGCGTCAAGAACTTCGAGGCCGCCAACCCGGGCACCAAGATCAACCTCATCAAGCTGCCCAGCGATGGCTATCAGGATCGCGTCGCGCTTGACCTGAGCTCGGGCTCCGCGCCGGACCTGATCATGGTCGACAGCTTCCTCGTGGCTGAATACGCCGGCACCGGCTATCTGCTGCCGCTCGACGATATGGTGAAGAACTGGGACCAGTTCCAGTACTACAGCAAGGGCCTGCTCGATGTGGCCTCGTACAACGGCAAGGTCTATGCGCTCCCCACCGATACCGACGTGCGCATGCTCTGGTACAACCGCGCCGATTTCGCCAAGGCCGGCCTGCCGGACCCGTGGACGCCGAAAACCTGGGACGACGTTCTGGCCGCGGCGCAGAAACTCAAGGACGCAGGCATCACCGACCCGTGGATCATCCCCGCCGGCACCAAGCGTGAAGAGGCTGCCACCATGCAGGGCTTCTACATGGCTCTGCTCGGCGCCGGTGATCCCAATGGCGACGCCAATCGTCTGCGGGTTCGCGATCAGGACAAGTGGATCGGCGACAGTCCGGCCATCCGCGCCACCCTGAACCTCTACCACGAGGTCTATGTCGACAAGAAGCTCGGCGACCCCTCGGTCAACTACACCCTCGACGACGCCGGCGTGCGCAAGGCGCTGCTCGATGGCACCATCGGCATCCTCGCCTCGGGCTCCTGGGAGAACTCGTGCTTCTGGGACTGCACCGGCGCCAACCTGCCGTCGCAGGCCGATCGCGACAAGATCGTCGGCTATGCGCCGTGGCCGGGTGACGGCAAGCCGGGCCACAAGGCGACCACCAACATCTCGGGCGGCTGGACCATCGCCATCAATGCCAAGGCCCCCGATCCGGCCACGGCCTTCAAGGTGCTCACCGCCATCTTCGACAAGCAGAACTTCCTCGACTGGACGGTTCTCAACCACCGCATGGCCGTGCGCAGCGATATCGCCAGCGATCCCAAATATACGGCGGATCCGTATCTGGCCAAGGCGACCGATCTCGCCAAGGACACCACCGGCCGCGACACCGTGCCCGGCTACCTCAAGGTCTCCGCCTTCGTACAGCAGGCAACGGCCGAAATCCTCGACGGCAAGTCCGTCGATGACGTGGTCAAGGAATATCACGATGCTCTCGTCGACGAGTTCGGCGCAGACAAGGTCGTGACGATCCAGTAGAACTTCTCCCTAGACGTCCGCCTGGACGGTGCGGCGGTTCGGCTCATTTGCCGAATCTGCCGCAACCGCCCAGGTATTTCTCTTGAGCCGGGGGCGGCGATGGCACAGACAAGTCCGTGGTTGCGGTCGGCGCGTGTCCCGATGCTCGCCGCCATGCTGCCGGCCATCGCCCTGATCGTGGCCCTCATCTATTTCACCGGCTGGGCCGTCACCTACAGCTTCACCAATCTCGAACTGACCGGTCTCAATTCCATCAACTGGAAATGGATCGGCTTCGACAACTACGTCCGCCTGTTCACCCGCAACGGCTTCTTGGGCTCGCTCTGGGTCACGGTGGTCTTCACCTTCTTTTCCGCGCTGGTCGGCCAGAGCGTCTTCGGCTTCGCCCTTGCCGCCTCGATGCGCCGCATCCAGGGCTGGGGCCGCACCACCGTCGAGGTCGCCGTCATGCTCGGCTGGCTGCTGCCCGACATTGTCGCGGCTTTCCTCTGGCAGGCGACCACCTCGACCAACGGCTTCCTCAACACCCTGTTCGTCGAGCCGCTGGGGTTTCCGGCCTACAACTTCCTCGCCAGCAACGCCCTCGCCATCGTCATCATCGCCAACATCTGGAAGGGCACCGCCTGGTCCTACCTGCTGTTCTCGGCAGCCCTCGATTCGATCTCGCGCGAAATCCTCGAAGCCGCCCGCGTCGATGGCGCCACCGGGCTGCAGCGCATCTGGCTCGTGACGCTGCCCATCATCCGGCCGCATATCGCCACCAACATGCTGTTCATCACCATCTGGACCTTTACCTACTTCCCGCTGATCTACGCGCTCACCGGGGGCGGGCCGGGCAGCGCCACCGAGGTCCTCTCGATCTTCATGTACCACCAGTCCTTCGGCGTCGGAAAACTCGGCTACGGCGCGGCGATTTCGGTTGCCATGGTGATCATCGTCGGCGCGCTGTCGGTCTTCTACCTGCGCCAGCTGAAGGAGCCGAAATAATGGAATCCTACAGCCGCGCCACGCCGCTGACCGCTCTGGCGCTCGCCTTCGTTGCGGTCATCTGGGTCAGCCCCTTCGCCTGGCTGCTGACCACCGCCATCGATCCCAAGACACGCGGCATCCTCGAACTCCCGCACGCTATCGGCATCGACAATTTCGTTCGCGCGTTGAGCGGCACCGCCGGCATCCAGTTCGTCAATTCGGTCTGGCTGAGCGTCGGCACGGCGACGCTCACCGTGCTCGTCGCCGCCGCGGCAGCCTATCCGCTGTCGCGGCTGAGCCTGCCGGGCAAGAACCTGCTGCTGTGGAGCCTCGTTCTGCTGCGGCTGCTGCCCGCCGCTGGCATCATCGTGCCGCTCTACTTCACTGCGCTCGGCCTGCACGTCCTCAACACCTTCGGCGTGCTGCTGGCGCTGACCGTGCTCAACCTGCCCTTCGCGCTGCTGCTGCTCAAGAACTTCTTCGACACCGTGCCCATCGAGCTCGAAGAGGCCGCCTATGTCGAAGGCGCCAGCCTGTGGCAGATCGTGACGCAGATCGTCGCGCCGCTGTCGCGCTCCGGTATCGCGGTCGTGTGGTTCTTCTCGTTCACCAGCGCCTGGAACGAGTTTCTGCTGCCGCTGATCTTCGCGCGCACCGCCAACACCTTCCCGATGTCGGTCGGCCTGTTTGCCGCGTTCGGCGATCACGGCGCCGTCGACTACGGCTTCCTCGCCGCCTATTCGCTGGTCTATGCCGCGCCAGCGGTCGCGGTGTATTTCCTGCTCCGCCGCAACCTCAACACAGGCTTTGCCGGCGTCGGCGTCAAAGGCTGATCGAAACGCGGGCGTTCATGCACGCGTTTCGTCCCGCGATCCATTTCGGGAAATCGCTTCCTCCGCCAATAGCCTCACGTGCACGGGTGTTCCTCGACGCTCGCGGTTTCCTCGGCCAGGCTGCACCTCCGTCGGGAAACGGAGAAGCGATATGCCAAAACTGCTCGACCTCTTCCGCATCACCCGGAAGGAGCCTGCCACCAAGCGCCCCTTCTTCTCTCAGGATGCGCGCCTCCGCCCTGAGGAGCGCCAGACTCTCATCCTCGCCGACAAATATCCGCCCGATGCGGCGGACATCGAGAGCATCAGCGAATATCGGCTCTCGAGCCTGTTGCAATACCCGCACTACTGACGGTCAACCGACGCGGCGGACCGCCTCCGCGGCGCCGACCTGCCGGAGCAGCGCAAGCTGCCGGCTGACGGTGTCGCGGAAGGTCGCGTTGCCGGCGAGCTCGCGCGGGAACACCCGCTCGATCCTGAGATAGCCGTCCACCAGCGTATCCGCCGGCAGTGCTGCAAACTCGGCCGCCATCGGGTCCTGTACCGGGATTGGCTTGCCGCCGAGGTCCTGCCCGTGCGCATAAATCATCCACGCCGCGACCCCGAGCGCCAGCCGCTCGAACGGCGCGCCGGCCTTTACCCGGTCGGCCACCGTGCCCAGCAACCGCTGCGGCAGCTTCTGGCTGCCGTCCATCGCAATCTGGTAGGTTCGGTGCTTCATCGCCGTGTTGGAATAGCGCTCCAGGAGCTTCGCCGCATAGGCATCGGTTTGCGCCGTCGGCATGCCGAGTGTCGGCGCGATCTCCTCGCTCAGTGCGTTGCCGATGAAGCGGCGGAAATCGCCGTCGGCAATCACCTGCGCGATGAACTCGTAGCCGCTCAGATAGCCCAGATATGCCATCGTCGAGTGCGTCCCGTTGAGCATCCTGAGCTTCATGCGCTCGTACGGCGCCACGTCGCTCACGAACTCCGCGCCGCCCAGATCGAACGGGGGCCTGCCGCCGGCAAAATTGTCTTCGATCACCCACTGCAGGAACGGCTCGGCCATCACCGGCCACGCATCCTCGAGCCCGAGCAGTCCGGCGACCTCGGCCCGGTCCGCGTCGGTCGTTGCCGGCACGATGCGGTCGATCATCGTCGCCGGAAACCGCACATTGTCCCGCACCCAGCGCCCGAGCGCCGGATCGACGGCCTCGGCATATTCGGTGAACACCCGCGCCGACACCGCCCCGTTGTGCGGAAGATTGTCGCAGCTCAGCACCGTGAACGGCGCCACGCCCGCCTCCATCCGCCGCCGCAGCGCTTCGGCGATCAGACCGGCTGCCGTCGACGGCGTCCGTGGGTGGCTGAGGTCGGCGACGATGTCCGGATGCAGCGTATCGAGCCCCCCGGTGGCCGCGTTGTAGCAGTAGCCCTTCTCGGTCACCGTCAGCGACACGATCCGCGTCGCCGGGTCGGCCATGCGCGCGAGGAGGCCCTCGCGGCTGCGTGGCGCGTCGATTACCTCGAGCACCGAACCGATGACGCGCAGGTGCCGCGCCTCGCCGTCCTTGACCAGCACCGAGTAGAGCCCATCCTGCGGCTTGAGCGCCTCCGACGTGTCGGGGCGGCGAAGGCTTGCGCCGACGATGCCCCAGCTCGGATCACCGCGGAGCACCTCGTCCACCACTACCGCCTGGTGCGCCCGGTGGAACGCCCCGATGCCCAGATGCACGATGCCCGGCGTCACGGTGGCGCGGTCATAGTGCGGCGTTGCGACGCCGGCTTTCGCCTGCCCGAGGGTCGCTGTCGAAAGTCTCATAGCCGATATGCCGCCTTGGGAAGGTTGTAGGCGAGGTCCTTGGCGAGGTCGTAGGCCTCGTCCTCGTTGAGACGATGTTCCACCACCAGCCGCGCCAGGTATGCACAGTCGATGCGCCGCGCCACGTCGTGCCGCGCCGGGATCGACGGGAAGGCCCGCGTGTCGTCGTTGAAGCCCACCGTGTTGTAGAAGCCGGCCGTCTCGGTCGCGAGCTCGCGGAACCGCATCATTCCCTCGGGGCTGTCGAAGAACCACCATGGCGGCCCGAGCCTGAGCGCCGGATAGACGCCGGCGAGCGGCGCCAGCTCGCGCGCATAGCTCGTCTCGTCCAGCGTGAACAGGATGATCCGCAGATCCTTCTCCATGCCGTAGCGGTCGAGCAGCGGCTTCAGCGCCCCCACATAGTCGGTGCGCTTCGGGATATCGAACCCCTTGTCCGGCCCGAACGCGGCGAACATCGCCGGCGAATGGTTGCGCCACGAGCCGGGATGGATCTGCAGCACC
Source organism: Devosia sp. (assembly GCA_051953275.1). Classification (GTDB taxonomy): domain Bacteria; phylum Pseudomonadota; class Alphaproteobacteria; order Rhizobiales; family Devosiaceae; genus Devosia_A. The sequence continues at coordinate 48,819 of JBQCIY010000143.1, forward strand.
AGCCCGTCGTCGAGGCTCATGCGCGCCATCTCGGTCAGCATCTGCGCCCGGAACAGCTCGCGTTCGCCGGCATCGGCCACCCCGCTCCGCACCTTGCCGAACAGCGCCGCCGCCTCCGCCTCGCCCAGCGCCGCCGTCGCCGCGCTCGGGTGGCCGTGGTCGCTGGCCGTCGCGCCCATCTGCTTGAAGAAGCCACGGCGCTGCACGTGCGCCTCGAGATAGCCCCGCCAGCTGCCGGTGTCGCAGCCGGTCATCTCGCCCAGCCGGTCGAGGTCGGCCGCAAACGTCGCCCGGTCCGGATCGACGATCGCGTCCGGCCGGTAGGTCGGCACCACGCGGCCTGTCCACCCGGACTCGTCGATCGCCTTGTGCCACTTGAGCTCGTCGATGGCGCTGTCGGTGGTCGCAATCACCTCGAGGTTGAAGCGCTCGTAGAGCGCCCGCGGCCGGAACGCCTCGGTCTGCAGCGCCGCCGCGATGATGTCGTAGATGCGATCGGCGCTCTTGGGTCCCAGCAACTCCGTCACCCCGAACAGCGTGCTGAGCGTGGTGTCGAGCCACAGCCGCGTCGGCGTGCCGCGGAACAGGGTGTAGTGCTCGGCAAAGCGCCGCCAGATCGTGCGCCCGTCCGTCTCCACCGCCCCACCGTCGCGCCGCGGCACGCCGAGACTTTCGAGCGATAGGCCCTGGCTCACCAGCATGCGCGTCACATAGTGGTCCGGCACCACGAGGAGCTGCGCCGGATCGGGGAAAGCCGCGTTCTCGGCATACCAGCGCGGTTCGGTGTGGCCGTGCGGGCTGATCAGCGGCAGTGCGCGGATCGCATCGAACAGCTGCCGCGCCAGCGCGCGCGTCGTCGGGTCGGCGGGAAACAGTCGGTCGTCGTTCAGCATGGGTCACCCAGGGAGATGGCGCTAGTATGGTAGTGCAGGGAGTCCGGTCAAGGCGCGGTCTATTCCTCGGCGAAGCCGCGCGCCACCGGCGCCTTTGCCAGCCCCGTCTTTTCGAGCTCGCGCGCGATGCGCAGTGCAAAATCCTCGCGCCACGGCGCCGCGATCGCCTGCACGCCGAGCGGCAGCCGTTGTCCCTCCATCGCGATCGGCACCGTCGCCACCGGCAGCCCGCTCAGTGAAAACGCCGCGGTGTAACTGTTGAGGCTCTGCCGCACCGGCACCTCGATGGTCCCCACCCGCGCCGATTTCTGCCCGAGCCGAGGCGCCCGCATCGGCGTCGCCGGCGCGAGGATCACGTCGATGGTGCTGAACAGCGCCAGCATCTGCTCGTGGAACATGCGCCGGAACCGCTGCGCCCGCTCGATCCACTGCGCCGGCAGCAGCGATCCCGCGGCCAGCCGATCGAACACTGCCGGATCGAAATCCGCCGGCCGGGTGCGTAGCCGCTCCGCATGCAGCGAGGCTGCTTCCGCCATCACGATCAGGTGCGCCGCCGCGAGCGCCGCCTGCGCATGGGGGATGGTCACCCGCCGCATCACCTCGAGCCGCTTGCCGATCTCGTCCATCATCTGCCGCACGTCGCCGGCGCCGGCGAAATCGCCGTCGGCGATGGCGATCCTGAGGCCCGCCGAGCCGCGCTCGAGCCGCCCGCTCACCGGCTCCAGCGGCCGCTTCACCATCGCCGGATCGGCCACATCGACGCCCTGCGCTGCGTCATAAGCCAGCGTCAGGTCTTCGACCGACCGTGCCATCACCCCGGCCCCGTCGAGACTTGGGGCGACCGGAAACACCCCGACCCGGCTCAGCCGCCCATAGGTCGGCTTGATCGCAAACACCCCGCTCAGCGACGCCGCGATCCTCAGCCCGCCGTCGCTGTCGAGGCCGAGCCCGACCGGCACCATGCCCCCGGCGATCGCCGCCGCCAGCCCGGCCGGCGCACCGCCGGCAATCGCCGCCAGCTCATGCGGATTGTGCACCGCCCCGTCATGCGGGTTCTCCCCCGTATGCCCGAGCCCGAACTCGTCCATATTGGCGGCACCGACACAAATCGCACCTGCCGCCTCGAGCCGCGTCACCAGCGCGGCATCCGCCGTCGCCGCCAGTCCTTCGCGCCCGATCTTGCTGCCGGCGCGCGTTGCGATGCCCTTGAGGTCGAATGCGTTGGCCACCGCGAACGGCACGCCGGCGAGCGGCAGCTTCTTGCCGGCCTTGAGGTCGGCGTCGACGCCATCGGCAGTCGCCGGCGCCCGCTCCTTGAGCACATCGGTGAAGGCCCCGGTCCGCCCGGTATTGACCTCGATCCGCGCCAGGGTCTCGACCATCACCGACCGGGCGCTGGTCTGTGCGGTTGCTACGGCGTTGACGATCGCGGCGGCGCCGTCCGTCGATTTCATGCGCGGTAGACCGCGGCGGCGGCGGTTTCGTCCTTGAGCGGGACTTTTTCGAGCAGGGCAGCCAATTTCGCCGCCGTCTTCAGCTGATCCCTGACCCCCGCGCGCTGCTCGGCGGCCACGTCGAGCTTCACGACCGGCGCAACCGCGTCGAGCCACTGGTCGAGATCGGGGAGTTTCGGAGCCACGAAACGTCTCTGCTGACTTGCGTTAACCGGATGCTAAGCATCCGCCGCCGTCCGGCACAACCGTCGCACGCAAAAAGTGGCGCCGTTCTGCGGGGGAAGCAAAGTGGCGCCGTTCTGCGGGGGAAGCAGAGCGGCGCCGGTAGGTCAACAATCGTTCGGGGACAGCCATTCAACGCTCGGCCGTGGCCCCGGTTGCAGGCCGATGCAGATTTTTTTCGCTTAACCTCCCGTCAACCACTGTGACGGCTTCCCGCGCCGATCGTGGCCCAATCCGCTGCCGCTAAAGCAAACTTAAGCCCCGGCCCGCCAAAACTCGGTGCCAAACCGGGGAAAGCCCATGCAGGGCGGGGGCAGTTCGAGAACTATGCGCGTGGCGAATGTCCGCCAGACCATCGCATCGGCATTCCGCTGGACCAACGTCATCGGCGGCGTGGCGCTCGTTGTCGTCCTCGCTTCGGCAATTTTCGCCGACATGCAGAACCGCGCCCTGCAGGAGCAGCAGATCCGCGCCATGGTCAGCCGTCAGGTGAGCGTCATCCGCGCCCGCCTCGAGGGCAATATCAACGGCGACATGCAGGTCGTGCGCGGGCTCGTCGGGACCATTTCCACCGAACCGGACATGACCGAGCAGCGCTTCAGCGCGCTTGCCAGCCAGCTCTTCGACGACAACACGCAGCTGCGCGACATTGCCGGCGCGCCCGATCTCAAGGTGACGCTGCTCTATCCCGTCAAGGGCAACGAGAGCTTGCTGGGGGTCGACTACAACAAGCTCGAGGCGCAGCGCACCGCCATCTTCAAGGCCCGCGACAGCCGCGACCTGATCCTCGCCGGCCCGGTTGATCTCGTCCAGGGCGGGCAGGGCTTCGTCGGCCGCTTCCCGGTTTTCGTGCCCGAGCCCGACGGCAGCGAAAAATTCTGGGGCGTGGTCTCGGCGGTGGTCGATGCCAATCTGCTTTATGCCTATAGCGGCCTCTACGACCCCGACCTCGGACTCGATATCGCGCTGCGCGGGCCCGACGGCAGCGGCGCCAACGGCGCGGTGTTTTTCGGCGACCGTTCGGTGCTCACCGACCAGCCGGTCAGCGCCGACATCTCACTGCCCAACGGCTCCTGGCAGATCCTCGCCCGTCCTGCGCGCGGCTGGGACGCCGCTCTGCCCAATCCGCTGATGTTCCGCCTGCTGCTCGTCCTGGCGGCAGCGCTCGTCCTCGTGCCGCTGTTCATCGCCCGCCACCTGATCGAGGAACGGGCCCGCCACATCCGCGCGCTGGCCGAGCGCGAGCAGCAGCTTGCCGCCCTGTCGCGCCGCCTCGGTCTCGCACTCGAGACCTCCGAGGTCGGCGTCTGGGACTACAACGTCGATGCCGACCGGCTGATCTGGGACGATCGCATGAATGCCCTCTATGGCCTGCCGCAGGATGGCGGGCCGCGCACCGGCCGGCATTGGAACGACGCGCTCCATCCCGACGACCGCGCGCGGGCCAAACGGGAGTTCGACGACGCCATCCGTCACCGCGGCCGCTATGTCTCGCAGTTCCGTGTCATTTTGCGGGACGGATCGGAGCGCTTCGTTCGCGCCATCGGCACCTGCTATCGCGATATCGACGGCAGCGTCTGCATCGCCGGTTGCAACTGGGACGTCACCGACGACGTGCGCACCAACCAGGCGCTGGAGCGGGCGCGGGTCGAGGCCGAAGCGCGCAACGCCGAACTCGTCGAGGCCACCGCCCGCATCGAGCACACCTCGCTGCACGACGCACTGACCACGCTGCCCAACCGGCGCTATCTCGACAGGTTCCTCGCCGAACGCGCCGCCGCAGCCGCCGCCGATAGTTCTGGTCTTGCCCTCCTCCACATCGACCTCGATCGCTTCAAGCAGATCAACGACACCCTCGGCCACGCCGCGGGCGACGCCATGCTGCAGCATGCCGCCGATGTGCTGCGCGCCAATGTCCGCGACGACGATTTCGTCGCCCGCATCGGCGGCGACGAGTTCGTCGTGGTGAGTTCGCTGCGCAACGGCCGCCGCGACCTCACGCGCCTTGCCAACCGCATCATCGACCAGATGCGCGAGCCCATGCCCTATATGGGACACGAGTGCCGCTGCGGCTTCTCGGTTGGAATCGCCTTCCAGCGCGGGCCGAAGATCGACGACAGGCGCCTGTTGATCGACGCCGACATCGCGCTCTATCGCGCCAAGCGCCGCGGCCGCAATCGCTACGAATTCTTCACCGAGGCGCTGCAGGCCGAGATCGTCTCGACCAAGCAGATGGCCGACGACATCCTGTCCGGCATCGAGAAGGGCCAGTTCGTCGCCTGGTACCAGCCCCAGTTCGATGCGCGCACCCACGCCGTCGCCGGTGTTGAGGCGCTGGCGCGCTGGGAGCACCCGTCGCGCGGCGTCGTTTCGCCCGATGTCTTCATGCCCATCGCCGAGGATCTCAATGTCGTCGCCACCATCGACCGCATGATCCTCGAGCAGACGCTGTCGTGGATGGATGTGTGGCGCGCCCAGGGCCTCGTCGTGCCGCGCGCCTCGGTCAACGTCTCCGCCCGGCGCCTCCGCGACGAGAACCTGATCAAGAGCCTGCGCAAGCTCGACATCGCCCCGGGCAGCATCAGCTTCGAGCTCGTCGAATCCATCTACCTCGACGAGAGCGACGACATCGTCGCCTTCAACATCGACCAGATCCGCGAGCTCGGCATCGACATCGAGATCGACGATTTCGGCACCGGCTACGCCTCGATCGTGAGCCTGCTGAAGCTCCAGCCGCGCCGCCTGAAGATCGACCGCCAGCTGGTGATGCCCGTGGTCGAGTCCGAAGGCCAGCGCCAGCTCATCTCCTCGATCGTCGACATCGGCCATTCGCTGGGCATCGGTGTCGTCGCCGAGGGTGTCGAGACCGACGAGCATTCCCGTATCGTCACCAGCCTCGGTGCCGACGTGCTGCAGGGCTACGCCTTCGCCAAGCCCCTGAGCCCCGCGAGCCTCGAGCGCTTCGTCGCCCAGTGGCAGGCAAAGCACGCTAGCCAGACCCGGGCCGCATAGAACACTGATCTATCAGTCGGAGGGGGACGCAGTCGGCGTTGAGTGTGTTGCGCCCCTCCTCCCAAGCTCCGCTACGTCGCGTCGCTCCGAGCTGCGCTACCCTCCCGCGAGGGGGAGGATGATCGTGCCGACTGCTACCGCACCGGCACCCACACCACGTCGTCGATCCGCCGCGCGCCGGTCGCCAGCATCGCCAGCCGGTCGAAGCCGAGCGCCACGCCGCTGGCCTCCGGCATGATCGCCAGCGCCGCGAAAAAGTCCTCATCGAGCGGATAGCGCTCGCCATAGAGCCGCTCCTTCTCGTCCATCTCGGCGCTGAGCCGCCGCCGCTGCTCTTTCGCATCGATCAACTCGCCGAAGCCATTCGAGAGCTCCACGCCGCAGGCATAGATCTCGAATCGCTCCGCCACCCGGGGATCGTCCGCGGTCTTGCGCGCCAGCGCCGCCTCGCAAGCGGGATAGCGATCGAGGATGGTGACGTGGCTGACGCCGAGCGCCGGCTCGACCTTCTCGGTCAGCACCCGCGTGAACAGATATGACCAGGTGTACTCCTCCGGCACCGCGAGCCCGGCCGCCCGCATCGCCGTCGCCAGCGCCGCCGCGTCCGGCACGCCGTCGCCGCCGATTGTCGCCAGCAGGTCGATCCCCGCATGGCGCACGAACGCGTCGCCGACGCTGAGCCGCTCCGCCTCGGCGAACGGATCGACGCTCCGGCCCTTGAAGCTGAAGCTTTTGGTGCCGGTGGTCTCGGCCGCGAGCCGGATCATCCGCACGCAATCGTCCATTACCGCCGTGTACGGCTCGCTCACGCGATACCATTCGAGCATCGTGAACTCGGGGTGGTGCGTGCCGGTCCGCTCGCGGTTGCGCCACACATGCCCCATGCTCGCGATCCTGGTTTCTCCCGCCGCCAGCAGCTTCTTCATCGAGAATTCCGGCGAGGTATGGAGGTAACGCGTCGCAACGCTCCCGTCCTCGCCGATCATCTCGGTCGCGAAAGCATGCAGGTGCGTCTCGTTGCCCGGGCTCACCTGCAGCCCCGGCGGATCGACCAGCAGGAAGCCCTCATCGGCGAAATAGCCGCGGATCGCCGCCTCGATCCGGTTGCGCCCGACCAGGAACGGCCGGCGGTCGGCATGGACGCTCGGCGTCCACCAGGGCGAAGGGGCGGGGGAGGGTGCTATCGGCAAGAACAGGCTCTTTTTCGCGCGGGACTGGCAGTTTCGGCCGATTTGCGGTATCGGCGGCGCCGAACTCACGATTTGCCGCTCCGCTCCGGCCGAAGCCGCGCTGCTCTAAGCTCAGCGGATGCCCCGAACAAGGAAGAAATAATGGTCAAAGTCATCGCCTCGTCGCTGCGCAAGGGCCAGGTCGTCGATCAGGACGGCAAGCTCTACGTCGTGCTCACGGCCGAGAACATCCATCCCGGCAAGGGCGCCTCGGTGACCCAGGTCGATATGCGGCGCATCACGGACGGCGTGAAGGTGTCCGAACGCTGGCGCACCACCGAAATGGTCGAGAGGGCCGACGTCGACGAGCGCGAGTACCAGTTCCTCTACAACGATGCCGAGGGCTACCACTTCATGGAGCCCACCACGTACGAGCAGATCGCCGTCCCCGAGGACGTGATCGGCGACCAGAAGGCGTTCCTGCAGGACGGCATGAAGGTCTTCATGAAGACCTTCGAGGGCAATGCGCTGTCGATCGAGCTGCCGCAGCGCGTCACCCTCGAGATCACCGAGACCGAGCCCGTGGTGAAGGGCCAGACCGCCTCGTCCTCGTTCAAGACCGCCATCCTCAGCAATGGCGTCAAGACCATGGTTCCGCCCCATATCGGCGTCGGCACCCGCGTCGTCGTCATGACCGAAGACGCCTCCTACGTCGAACGCGCCAAGGACTGATCTGCCGAGGCGGTCCACTCTTCCACGTCGAGGTAACCCGCGAGATGAGACGCAGGCGCCATATCATGGCGCCTTTCACTTCGCCTCGCCGCTGCTTGCAGCGCCGCCTCAGCCTTCATATGTCTAGGGTTCCAGCGCATCCGCGCGTCCCCATACACCGGGAGGCTCCCATGGACATCGACACCGCCAGCAAGTCCGTCGTCGCCTTGCGCGCCACCGTGCCCGACGATGCCTTCACCGCCGCTGGCCTCGGCACCAGCCGCGAAGGCAGCGGCGTCGTCATCGGCAACCGCGGCCTCGTCCTCACCATCGGCTACCTGATCACCGAGGCCGACGAGGTCTGGCTCACCACGCAGGACGGCAAGGTCCACGCCGCCCATCCGCTCGCCTACGACCAGGAGACTGGCTTTGGCCTCGTGCAGTCGCTGGGCGATCTCGGCCTGCCGGCCGTGCCGCTCGGCAAGTCCGGCGCAGCGCAACTCGGCGATGCCGTCACGCTCGTCGATGGCCTCGGCCGCGCCACCCGCGCCAGTATCGTCGCCCGGCAGGAATTCGCCGGTTATTGGGAATACCTCCTCGATGAAGCGATCTTCACCGCGCCGGCCCACGAATCCTGGGGTGGCGCCGCCCTGTTGGGCAGCAACGGCGAGCTTCTGGGCATTGGCTCGCTGCGCCTGCAGATGATCGAAAAGGGCCAGGTCGCCGACATCAACATGGCGGTGCCGATCGACCTGTTGCCGCCGATCCTCGACGACCTCGTGACCCGCGGCCAGGCCGATCGTCCGCCGCGTCCATGGCTCGGCGTGTTCTCGGCCGAAAGCGACGGCGACGTCGTGGTGATGAACGTTTCGCCCAACAGCCCTGCCGACAAGGCGGGCATCCAGCGCGGCGACATCATTTCCGACATTCGCGACGAGCAGGTGGGCGGCCTCGCCGATTTCTACCGCAAGGTCTGGGGCCTCGGCCCCGCCGGCGCCGAAGTGCCGCTCCGCCTCGTCCGCGACGGCCGGGAGAATTGGGTTCGCGTCAAATCCGCCGACCGCAACAGCTTCCTCAAGCGCCCGCAGCTGCAGTAGCTGGAGCCCGGACTCCTTCCCGGCGCCGCAGGCGCGGCGAGGTGGCGGGGGCTCGCGCAATTCCGTCATCCGGCAACGTGATCGGCTACCTCCACAGCCGGCGCAGCGGTCCGTCCTTGCCGCCCACCGGATCGCTCTGCGGCAGCTTCACCTTGCTGATCCTGAGTTCGTTCTCCGGGCTGCGGTCGCGGCAGATGTCGTAGTGCTCCTGGCCCGGCGGGTAAGCCCCGATCACCACGAAATTCTCGCTCTCCCGGATTCGGCGATGGCCGGTTCCGGCCGGCAGCAGCACCGCGTCGCCCGCCTCGACGTCCACGGCTTTCCCCCCCGGGCCGCCCAGTTGCAACGTGCCCTTGCCCTCGGCCACGCCCAGGACCTCATGCGCATTGGAATGGTAGTGGTCGAAATCGTAGATGCCGTCGCGCCAGATGCCGCCCCAGCCGTTCTGCGCGAACAGCCGGTCGAAATCGCCAGCCTTGTTGGTCGCCTCGGGCTTCAGCACGCCACGGTAGATCAGCACCGGCAGCCGGCTGTTCGGCATGGTGTCGCCCGGCTGCAGCAGCAGGGTCTGCGGCTCTGTTGCACTCATTCGGCGGCGGCGAGCTTGGGTGCATGCACGATCCGCACCGGGGCCTTCTCCGGCGCCGTCGCGAACCGCTCGAGCCCGTCGAGCGAGTTGCTGATGTGCTCGGCAAGGCTGACCGCCACCTTCTGCGCCTGCAGCAGCGCGGCGAAATCCTTGTGGCCGGCCGGCAATGTCTCGAGCGTCCGGTCGATTTCCTCGATCAGCGTGAACAGCCCATCGTGGGCCTCTTCCGCCGCCGCGACAAGCACCGAGGAGGGCGATTCGCCGGCTCGCGCGGCCACCGAGGCGGCCCGGAACCGGTCGGCTTCCGCGTTCCACGTCTCGAGCATGGCTTTGATTCCCTCGAGTCGTTGGTCGGCGGTTAAACGCAGCAACATCGGCGCCTCCTGTCAGCGCGCCTAACGTGCAGTGTACCGCAGAGGTTGCTATGCCCTTGCAGCCGATTGGGTTTGCGGCGAAGACACCGTTAATGCCGCCGCTCCCCATCGACGCCGTCCTCCCCGCCCTCAAGGCCGCGCTCGAGCGCGGTTCCTCTGCCGTGCTGGTCGCCGCCCCGGGTGCCGGCAAGACCACCCGCGTCCCGCTGGCCCTGCTCGAGGCGGGGTGGAGGAACGACAATCGCATAATAATGCTCGAGCCCCGGCGCCTCGCGGCCCGCGCCGCCGCCCGCTTCATGGCGGCCTCGCTCGGCGGGCAGGCTGGTGAAACCGTCGGCTACCGGGTCCGCCTCGAAAGTCGCGTCGGCCCGAACACCCGCATCGAGGTCGTTACCGAAGGCGTCTTCACCCGGATGATCCTCGACGACCCGGAACTCACCGGTGTCGCCGCCGTGCTCTTCGACGAATTCCACGAACGCAGCCTCGACGCCGATCTCGGCCTCGCACTGGCGCTGGATGCCGCGGCGCTGCGCCCGGACCTGCGCATCCTCGTAATGTCGGCCACCATCGACGGCGCCCGCGTCGCGACGCTTCTGGGCGATGCGCCGGTGATCGAGAGCGAGGGCCGCGCCTTCCCGGTCGAGACCCGCTACGTGCCGCCCGATCCGCTGCAGCGCCTCGAGGACCAGGTGACCGCCGCCGTCCTCGCCGCGCTGCGGTCCGAACCAGGCTCTGTGCTCGTCTTTCTCCCCGGCCAGGCCGAAATCGCCCGCACCGCCGAGCGGCTCGCCTCGCGCCTCCCTGTCGACGTCGATCTCGCCCCGCTCTACGGCCAGCTCGACGCCACGGAACAGGATCGCGCCATCGCCCCGTCGCCCGCCGGACGCCGCAAGGTCGTGCTCGCCACCTCCATCGCCGAGACCTCGCTCACCATCGAGGGCATCGCGATAGTCGTCGATTCCGGTTTCGCCCGCGTGCCCGCCTACGACCCGGCGACAGGCCTCACTACGCTCGAAACCCGCCGTGTCTCGCGCGCTGCTGCCGACCAGCGCCGCGGTCGTGCCGGCCGCCTCGGCCCTGGCATCTGCTATCGCCTCTGGACCGAAGGCCAGACCGGCGCGCTCCCCGCCTTCGATACGCCCGAAATCCTCAGCGCCGATTTGAGCGGCCTCGTGCTCGATCTCGCGAGCTGGGGCGTCAGTGATCCGGCCACGCTTCGTTTCCTCGATCCGCCGCCGAAACCTGCCTGGGTCGAGGCTGTAACGCTGCTCCAGCAGCTCGACGCTTTGGACGCGGCAGGCCGCATGACCGGCGAGGGTAGGGCGCTCGCCCACCTGCCGCTCCATCCGCGTCTGGCCCACATGATCCACCGTGCCGAGGACACGGGCACCGCCGCCGAGCTCGCCGTTCTCGTTACCGAACGTGGCCTCGGCGGTGACGGCGCCGATCTGGCGCACCGCCTCGACCGCTTCCGCGCCGACCGCTCGCGCCGCGCCAACGACGCCCGCGCGCTGGCCCGGCGCTGGGGCGGGCCGCCCGGCCATGACCGCGACATCGGCCGCCTGCTGGCCCGTGCTTATCCCGATCGAGTCGCGCAGGCCGCCGGCGCCCGCGGTCGTTACCGCCTCGCCAACGGCCGCGCGGCGGCGCTCGATGAAGCCGATGCCCTGGCCCGCGAACCCTTCCTCGTCGTCACCGACGTCACCGGTGCCGCTGCCGCCGGCAAGATTCGCGCTGCCGCCCCGCTCACCCGCGACGACATCGATGCCTTGTTTGCCGCGCACATCACGTCCGAAACAACGCTCCACTGGGATGAACCGTCTGCATCCGTCCGCGCCCGCCGCCGCCGCACCTATGGCGCGCTGGTCCTCGGCGACGACCCCGTGCCGCCGCCCGATCCGGCCGCAGCGGCCGCGCTGCTCGCCGAGCACGTCGCCGGCCGTCTGCCCTGGTCGAAAGAGCAACGCGCGCTGCTCGATCGCGCCAAATTCCTCGGCATCGAGATCGACCTGAGCGATCTCGCGACCCACCTCCTCGGTAAGACCGCCCTGGGCGACATCACACCCGCCGACCTCGACAGCCTCATCCCCTACGCCACCCGCGCCGAGATCGACCGTCAGCTGCCCTCGCACTTCACGGCGCCGACCGGCAGCCGCATCCCCATCGATTACGCCGCCGAGGCTGGCCCGAGCATCGAGCTCCGCGTACAGGAGCTGTACGGTCTGGGCACCCATCCCGCCGTCGCCAACGGCCGCATCCCGCTGACCCTCGTCCTGCTCTCGCCCGCCCACCGTCCGATCCAGACCACCCGCGACCTGCCAGGCTTCTGGCGCGGCTCGTGGAAAGACGTCGCCAAGGACATGCGCGGCCGCTACCCCCGCCACCCCTGGCCCGACGACCCCGCCGCGGCCGCGCCCACCACCCGCGCAAAGCCAAGGGGAACGTAGTCGGCTGGTCCGATGTGGTGCGCTGGGCGCGCCACCCCACTGGGTGTCATCCCTGCGAAAGCAGGGACCCATTTCTCCCTTGCGCCCGCGGCGAGTTGGGTCCCAGCTTTCGCTGGGATGACACCGAGGTTGGGGCGCGATCGTGCTCACCAAGACCTACTACGTCTATCTGCTGGCGTCTGGTCGCAATGGTACGCTCTATGTCGGTGTGACCAACGATCTCGTGCGCCGCGTCTGGGAACACAAGGAACACGTCCTTCCCGGTTTTACGAAGCGATATGACGTCACTCGACTCATGTGGTTCGAACAGCACGATTGGGTCGAGGCGGCAATTGCGCGCGAGAAGCAGATCAAGGCCTGGAAGCGTGCCTGGAAGATCGAGCTCTTTCGCGATACGAACCCGAATTGGGACGATCTGTACCCTGCTGTCTCGCGACTTTAGGTCTGACCGCACCCGCCTTGGAAACCGCCTCAATTCCGCTTTCCCAACGTCTGCGCTGCGCTATTGTCGCGTGCCCGTTGCCTTTTCCACCGCGGCGCGGCAGTTTTGACTAAACGGTCAAAAGAACCGTGAGGTTGGGAGACAGTATGCACGACATCGTCGCTGCCTTGGACAAGCGCCGGGACGACGCCCGGCTCGGCGGCGGCCAGCGCCGCATCGACGCACAGCACGGCAAGGGCAAGCTCACCGCACGCGAGCGGCTCGAGGTGCTGCTCGATCCGGGCTCGTTCGAAGAATACGACATGTTCGTCACCCACCGGGCGGTCGAGTTCGGCATGGCCGAAACCGTCATCCCCGGCGATGGCGTGGTCACCGGCTGGGGCACCATCAACGGCCGCATGACCTATGTGTTCAGCCAGGATTTTACCGTCTTCGGCGGCAGCCTGAGCGAAACCCACGCGCAAAAAATCTGCAAGATCATGGACCTCGCTGTGCAGAATGGCGCCCCGGTGATCGGCCTCAACGACAGCGGCGGCGCCCGCATCCAGGAGGGCGTTGCGGCGCTTGGCGGCTATGCCGAAGTGTTCTGGCGCAACGTCCAGGCCTCGGGCGCGGTGCCGCAGATTTCGGTGATCATGGGCCCGACCGCCGGGGGCGCCGTCTATTCCCCGGCCATGACCGATTTCATCTACATGGTCCGCGATACGAGCTTCATGTATGTGACCGGCCCCGACGTGGTGAAGACCGTCACCTCCGAGATCGTGACGCATGAAGAACTCGGCGGGGCAGGGACGCACACCAAAGTCAGCGCCGTCGCCGACGCCGCCTTCGACAACGACATCGAGACCCTGCTCGAGGTCCGCCGGCTGTTCGATTTCCTGCCGCTCAACGCCAATGCGAAGCCACCGCGCGTCAAGACCAACGACGACATCGCGCGCGAGGATTTCGCCCTTGATACCATCATCCCGGACAGCGCCAACAAGCCCTACGACATGCACGAGGTCGTCGTGCGTTTGGCCGACGAGGGCGATTTCCTCGAGCTGCAGAAGGACCACGCCGGCAACATCCTCACCGGCTTCATCCGCATCGACGGCGAAACCGTCGGCGTCGTCGCCAATCAGCCGCTGGTGCTGGCCGGCTGCCTCGACATCAACTCGAGCAAGAAAGCCGCGCGCTTCATCCGCTTCTGCGACTGTTTCGGCATTCCACTGCTGACCCTGGTCGATGTCCCCGGCTTCCTGCCCGGCGTCGCGCAGGAATATGGCGGCATCATCAAGCACGGCGCGAAGCTCCTCTTCGCCTACGCCGAAGCGACCGTCCCCAAGGTCACCGTCATCACCCGCAAGGCCTATGGCGGCGCCTACGACGTGATGGCCAGCAAGCACATCCGGGCCGACGTGAACTACGCCTGGCCGACCGCCGAGATCGCCGTGATGGGCGCCAAGGGCGCCGCCGAGATCCTCTACCGCTCCGAGCTCAAGGACGCCAAAAAGATCGCCGCCCGCACCAGGGACTATGAAGACCGTTTCGCCAATCCCTTCGTCGCTGCCGAGCGCGGCTTCATCGACGACGTCATCATGCCCCACATGACCCGCCGCCGCGTCGCCCGCGCCCTGCAGACCCT